>NZ_JACJPJ010000047.1:0-241945 GCF_014696015.1 Oculatella sp. FACHB-28
TGAATTGAAAGATTTATTTCAAGCCATCTAATCGCAAATGGGAAAGAGGAAGCTTCTGATGATAAGAGGTGATGAAAAAAGCGGTGATCTGAGTACCCAGATCTGACAGTTTCGTCCCTGGTTGACCACAGTTATCGATACCTATTCCCGTTGCATTATGGGAATTAACTTAGGATTTGATGCCCCAAGTTCTCAAGTTGTGGCATTAGCACTCCGTCACGCTATTCTGCCAAAGAAATATGGGGCAGAGTACAAGCTGAACTGTGAGTGGGAAACTTACGGAAAACCACAGCACTTCTACACAGATGGCGGTAAAGACTTTCGTTCTAATCATGTACAGCAAATTGCTGTTGATTTGGGCTTTGTTTGCCATCTGCGCGATCGCCCTTCAGAAGGTGGCATTGTTGAGCGTCCGTTCAGAACCTTAAACGACCAGCTATTCTCAACCTTGCCTGGATACACCGGATCGAATGTGCAGGAACGCCCAGAGGATGCTGAGAAGGATGCTAGTTTAACGCTACGAGAGCTAGAACAGCTGATTGTGCGGTTTATTTGCGATCGCTACAACCAAGGCATTGATGCTCGGATGGGTGACCAGACGCGCTTTCAGCGTTGGGAAGCTGGATTACCTGAAGTACCTACTGTGATTGACGAGCGACATCTCGACATTTGCCTCATGAAAGCGTCACGGAGGAGAATTCAGCGCGGTGGTTACTTGCAATTTGAGAACCTGATGTATCGCGGAGAGTACTTGGCTGGCTATGCCGGAGAAACGGTAGCAGTTCGGTTTGACCCGAATGACATCACAACACTTCTGGTGTATCGACAGGAGAATAACCAGGATGTTTTTTTAGCTCGTGCCTATGCTCAAGGGTTGGAAACTGAACAATTGTCGTTCGAGGAAGCAAAAGCGAGTAGTCGGAGGCTCCGTGCAGTTGGCAAGACTTTGAGCAACGAAGCCATTCATCAGGAAGTATTAGAGCGAGATGCCCTGACAAGTAACAAGAAAAACCGGAAACAACGGCAAAAAGAAGAACAGAAAATGGCGCGATCGCAACCTGACAAGCCTGTTGAGCAACCTGCATCTTCACTACCAGAGCTAATTGAGCCTGAATTGGCTCAACCTGATGTTGAGGCACACTTTGATACTGAATTGTTTGCACCAATCGATTTTGATGAATTGCGAGGTGAGTGGTAAGTATGGTTCAAGCAAAAGAATGGGCTGAAGTTTTAGGCGAAACCCCACCTGATCCAGGTTGGTTACAGGGAGAAATTACGCGGTTGCGGAAAAAAACTATCATGCCTCTGGAGCATGTAAGCCAACTGCATAACTGGCTGGATGGAAAACGGAAATCAAGGCAATCCTGCCGAATGATAGGGGAATCTAGAACAGGCAAATCCGTTGCCTGTGAAGCTTACTTCTACCGCAACAAGCCCAAGCAGGAGTTAGGAAAGAAGCCTGTTGTAGCAGTTACACATATTCAGCCACCACAGAAGTGTAGTTCCAAAGATCTGTTCAAGGAGATTATTGAGTTTCTGAAGCATCGAGCAACTAAAGGAACGGTATCAGATTTTCGAGGAAGAGCGTTCGAGGTGTTGCAAGCCTGTGAAGTGGAGATGTTGATTATTGATGAAGCCGATCGCCTCAAACCTGAAACCTTTGCCGATGTGCGAGATATTTATGACAAGTTAGCGATCGCTGTCGTTTTAGTAGGCACCGATCGCTTAGATGCAGTCATCAAACGAGACGAGCAAGTTTACAACCGCTTTCGTGCCTGTCATCGTTTTGGCAAATTGTCGGGTGAGGATTTTAAGAAGACAGTTGCTATTTGGGAGCAAAAGGTTTTGCAATTACCCGTTGCATCCAATCTAACCAGTAAGGAAATGCTACGAATCCTGGTAACTGGTACGGAAGGATATATAGGGCGAATGGATGAAATTCTACGAGAAGCAGCCATTCGATCGCTCTCCAAGGGTTTCAAAAAGGTAGACAAAGGAGTTCTTCAAGAAGTAGCGAAGGAGTATAAGTAACGGTGGAAACGGGTATTCAGCCTTGGCTTTTTTTGGTAGAACCCTACACAGGCGAAAGTCTGAGCCACTTCTTGGGAAGATTTCGACGACCTAATCACCTTACTCCGAGTGGATTAGGGCAATTAGCAAGTATTGGAGCGGTCGTAGCTCGATGGGAACGATTTCACCTCAATCCACCTCCTAGCTCAGAAGAATTAAAGGACTTGGCACGAGTGGTTGGAGTCACTGCCGAACGATTGGCAGAAATGTTGCCTCCCGAGGGAGTAGGAATGCAGTGGAGTCCGATACGACTTTGCGGTGCTTGCTATGGCGAAACGCCCTGTCATCAGATTGAGTGGCAATATAAGTCGATTTGGAAGTGCGATCGCCATACTCTGAAGTTACTTGCTAAGTGTCCAAAATGCGAAACAAAGTTTAGGACTCCAGCATTGTGGGAAGAGGATGTTTGCCATCGCTGCCGAACACCATTTGCAGCAATGGCAATATACCAAAAATCTGCTTGATTAGCTGTTGAATTCTGCTGGAAATCAACCACAGAGTTGAGAATAGTTCGGCTCTCACGGACTTCTCAGAAGAACCATCCACTAACAATTGAAATTCAATCAATTCAGGAACTGGTTAAACTCCACAATTGTGTTTGCTAAAATCCCCTTTGTTGACGAGCAACCTAGCTGAAGTAACTGCGGGTTTGACAACCTTTAAACAACCTGAAGCTTCTTCTCAAGCCGTTCACCCAATGTTTCCATCCAAAGTGGAATGATAGCCTGTCCATTCTGGATAGCGGTAATTGCCTTCTCTTCATTGAATTCTACACAACGTAGTCTTTCATCTTCTTCACTTTGCCAGAGCATAAACCGCTTCTTAACCTTGTAGCTGAGCGGATTCTCAAACAAAGCTGGTTCAACCAATCTCAAAAAGTCCAAGGTAGATTGGCAAACCTCAAAGCTTAAACCCAGGGAAAGCAGGTACTGCATCAGAGTTAAAGTCCATAGGTCGGATACAGAGTAATAAACATTGCGTCCCTTACCTGTTGTATTCACAGTTGGTACAACGACTTTCCGTTCCCGCCAATACTGGAGTTGTCGTCGGGAGCATTGGGTAATCTTAGCCGCTTCTGTACTCGTAAAAAATTTCTCTTCCATACAATCCATCGTACAGAAGGAGATTAAATACACATAAGCCTCTTGAAAACACAATGTGTTTATAGTACATTTGTTCTAGTCAATAGGGTTTAGCTTATGAGCCAAATCACAATTCAATGTCGCCTCGTAGCTGATGAAGTAACTCGTCAATTTCTCTGGACGCTAATGGCTGGGCGTAACACGCCACTGATTAACGAACTCATTGAGCAACTTAGTCAACATGAAGAATTTGAAGCCTGGAGGCGCAAAGGTAAAGTTTCTTCCAGCGTAGTTACCCAACTTTGCAAGTCGCTCAAAACAGATTCACGTTTTAGCGGTCAGCCTGCTCGACTTTATGTTTCAGCAGAACATACCGCAGACTATATTTTTAAGTCTTGGTTAGCAATCCAGAAACAGCTTCAGCAGCGACTTGATGGGAAGCTGCGCTGGCTGGAGATGCTCAAGAGTGATGAGGAATTGGCTCAGGAAAGTGAAGTTGACATTGCAGAAATTCGCGATCGCGCCTCTGCTATCCTCGCTCAGTTTCAACCCTCAACTTCCTCAGATAAATCAATTCAGAAACAAAGTAAGAAGGGTAAAAAGAGCAGAAAGGCAGATTCGTCGGACCCGAGTTTGGCAAGCCAACTTTTCGACCGATATCGAGATTCAAAATGCTTATTGGAGCAGTGTGCGATCGCCTACTTGCTGAAAAATGGCAGCAAAATTCCTGACCAGGACGAGAACCCGCAAAAATTTACCCAACGTCGTCGCAAGGTTGAAATCCAAGCCAAGCGACTTCAAGACCAGATCGAGAGCAGAATTCCTCATGGACGGGATCTAACTGGGCAGAGTTGGCTAAACACGCTTGAAATAGCTACCCAAACCGTTCCACAAGATAATACCGAGGCTAAGCGCTGGCAGGACAGATTGCTTACTGATCCAACCTCTCTGCCATTTCCGCTCGTTTTTGAAACGAATGAGGATTTAGTTTGGCAGAAGAACGTTCAAGGTCGGCTTTGCGTTCGGTTCAACGGTTTGAGCGATTACACCTTCAAAGTTTATTGTGATCAGCGCCAATTACACTGGTTTAAGCGATTTTTGACAGACCAGAAAACTAAAAAAGCTGGCAAAAATCAGCACTCCAGTGGTCTATTTACGCTTCGCTCTGCCCGTCTAGCATGGCAGCAGGGCGAGGGAAAAGGAAATCCTTGGGATCTTCATCGCCTTACTCTCTATTGCACAGTAGACACTCGCCTTTGGTCTGCTGAGGGAACTGAACAAGTCCGACAAGAAAAAGCGGCTGAAGTTGCCCAAAAAATCACCCAAATGGAGAACAAGGGCGACCTCTTAAAAACGCAGCAAGCCTATGTAAAGCGCCTAAGTTCTACTCTTGCTCGAATTAACACACCCTTTGATCGACCTAGTAAGCCTCTTTACTGTGGACAGCCTCAAGTGATTGTTGGGCTTAGCATTGGTTTAGAGAAACCCGCTACAATCGCCGTTTGGGATGCTGCTACCAATCAAGTTCTTGCTAACTATGGTATCCGACAACTTTTAGGTAAGGACTACAGGTTACTTACACGACGACGTTCAGAGCAACAAAAGACGGCTCATCAGCGCCACAAAGCTCAGAAGCAGTCAGCCCCCAATCAGTTTGGTGAGTCTGAATTAGGTCAGCATGTTGATCGCCTCTTGGCAAAATCAATTGTGGCGATCGCAAAATCTTATAAGTCCGGCAGTATCGCAATCCCCAAATTAGGAACTATCCGTGAAATTGTGGAAGCAGAAATTAAAGCCAAAGCAGAGCAGAAGTGTCCTGGCTATGTCGAAGGCCAGCAGAAATACGCCAAGCAGTACCGTGCTAGCGTTCATCGTTGGAGCTATGGGCGGCTGATTGATAGTATTCGTAGCCAAGCCATTAAGCTCGGTATTGCCATTGAAGAAGCCAAACAACCTCTTGCAGGGAAGCTAGAAGAAAAAGCTAGAGATGTGGCGATCGCTGCTTATCAAGCCCGAAGCAATTGAGGCTGTAGGCAAAGTTTTGTACCTTGAAAATCAAATAGCTCAAACAGCGCCGCGACGTATGCTGCTTGCAGTATACGCATCGTGCAAAATTAGGGTTAGTTTGACTGTCGGTAGACAGTCTTGCTTTCTGACCCTGGTAGCTGCTCACCCTGATGCCGTCGGATGGGAAATTTCGGTTTCTCAGTCGAGATTAAGTCATGGTTGAGGAATTAGTCTGCTTCAATTATGGCGTAGGTGCGCTCCCGGCAAAAAGGGCGCGGATGTACTGCTGTAGTGGCTGCCAAACCACCCCCGACCAAGGGGGAACCCGCTTCTATTCTGAGTTCTGGCGATCGATAAGAGACTAGTTTCTCGAAGCGATCCGCGCAAAGCTTCAAATCAAGATACTCTAAAGGTTTCGGCCTCTAAGGGTATTTGAATCTTGAAGTTTGATGACCTGAAAAGGGAGAGACTAAAGCGATCCGCGCACACGAACCTTGAAATGCATAGCTAGTCAAGGTTTAAGAAATGTGCAGTCGCAATTGCCTGTCTCTATGGGGGCAGGTTGAAAGCAGCTGCGCCACCGGCTGAACCACTGCCACCGGTCGTCGCAATTGCCTGTCTCTATGGGGGCAGGTTGAAAGTAATGTGTGATGGGTAAGCGATAGACTGCCTCTGATGTCGCAATTGCCTGTCTCTATGGGGGCAGGTTGAAAGGCGAGCAAACAAGTGATTGAGTGAAATGAGTAACGTCGCAATTGCCTGTCTCTATGGGGGCAGGTTGAAAGTAAAAATTTTCCAGATCTAGATCCTGCTACGTAAGGTCGCAATTGCCTGTCTCTATGGGGGCAGGTTGAAAGACAGATGGAAGAAAGGACGAATTAAAGTTTCTTACCGTCGCAATTGCCTGTCTCTATGGGGGCAGGTTGAAAGCTATCAAACGAAGTTCGGCTACCACCCAGACAAAGGTCGCAATTGCCTGTCTCTATGGGGGCAGGTTGAAAGATAGCGTAATGCAGCAAAACCCGTGTAGCGGTTGTCGCAATTGCCTGTCTCTATGGGGGCAGGTTGAAAGGAAACACATGTAGGGAAGGATGGATTTGAGAGAACGTCGCAATTGCCTGTCTCTATGGGGGCAGGTTGAAAGATCCTGGCAATGCAGCAGATGAAACAGAAGAAACGTCGCAATTGCCTGTCTCTATAGGGGCAGGTTGAAAGAGAATACTCACTATCTTTTGGCGATCTTTGTTATGGTCGCAATTGCCTGTCTCTATGGGGCAGGTTGAAAGTAAATCCGTGCCATGCAGCGCCAAGAAGTCTAGATGTCGCAATTGCCTGTCTCTATGGGGGCAGGTTGAAAGAATTATCTCCTACACACATATCAGCGCTGCAACTCGCACTGAGTCACAATTGCCTGTCCCTATGGAGGCAGGTTGAAAGTATGTACACCAGCACTAGCAAGATGTCAGACAGCGGTGGGGGTCACAATTGCCTGTCCCTATGGGGGCACGTTGAAAGCTCATGCAGAGCAGATTGAGTCTAGCACCCTCATTGCAATTATCTGTCTCAATTAAGGTAGGTTGGAGGACAGTTCCTACTCAATAGGCAAACTGAGGACAGGTTGCAACACTTATCCCGAAGGTACAGTCTGGGGGGTTATGAAACCTCATCAATTGCCAAAAAGAATTTCTTACAAGCGGAAGTGGGTTGAAAGAGAGCACCGCCCTGTCACCAGGGAGGATGGACAGGAACGCGACAAATAATTTGTCACCAGTGCTTCAGCGACACTAATTTGTCACAACGACACTAACTCGTCACCGATGACAGTAATCTGTCACCGATGACAAATAATGTGTCACTGTACAACTCTACGGGACTGACGGGGCTCGAACCCGCAACTTCCGCCGTGACAGGGCGGTGCTCTAACCAATTGAACTACAGTCCCCTGTTAGGGGCAATATCTAGTGTGCCGAAAGAAGGCGGATTTGTCAAACAAAAATCGAAAATTTCTTTTGGACTTATTACCCAAACCATAAGCTTCCCATAGTCCAGCCTTTAGATGCGGGTGATATCTTCCTGAGCGGTAACCCGGTTTAAGCCCTCTAAACCTATATACCGCTAGCTTTTTCCATTTCCAGGAATAAAACTTTACCTCGTCAAGGAAGCTTTCATGGTAAATCCCGATACCGTTCGTTTTGCCCAGTTCAACGCCTCGCTGAACCGCAACAACGCAGGCGAACTAGTTACCGATTTGTCCACCCCCGACAATGCTCAGGCTAAGACCGTCGCAGAAATCATCCAGCGAACCAATCCGGATGTGCTGCTGATTAACGAGTTTGACTTTGATGAAAGCGGCACTGCTGCTGAGCTGTTTCAGCAAAACTATCTGGGTGTCAGCCAAAACGGAGTTGACCCGGTTGAATATCCCTATTACTACATCGCGCCTTCCAACACGGGCATTCCCTCTGGCTCTGATCTGAACAATGACGGCAGGGTGAGCGGGCCAGATGATGCCTTTGGGTTTGGCTTTTTTCCCGGTCAGTATGGCATGGTGGTTTATTCCAAGTACCCGATTGACACTGAGAATGCCCGCACCTTCCAAAATTTCCTGTGGAAAGACATGCCGGGGGTGCTGCTGCCCGATGCCCCCAACACGCCGGAGGCAAACGACTGGTATTCAGCGGAAGAGTTAGCGGCATTCCGGCTCTCGTCCAAGAGTCACTGGGATATTCCGATTGAGGTGAATGGCGAAACGATTCACTTTCTCACCAGCCATCCTACACCACCCGTGTTTGACGGACCGGAAGACCGCAACGGTCGCCGCAACCACGACGAGATTCGCTTTTGGTCAGACTATATAACTCCAGGCGAAGGCGATTACATCTACGACGATGCGGGCAATACTGGCGGCTTGGCGGATGGCTCGAAGTTTGTGATTGCGGGCGACCAGAATGCTGACCCCTTTGATGGCGACAGCGTTGAAGATGCCGTTCTCCAGTTGCTTAACAACCCGCTGATCAACACTAGCGTCACACCCAGCAGCGAGGGTGCAGTGGATGCATCAGAGCGTCAGGGCGGTGCAAACACGGCTCACATCAACAATCCGGCCTTTGACACGGCAGATTTTGCTGATACGACTCCGGGCAATCTGCGGGCTGACTATGTGTTGCCTTCCCAGAATTTGGAGATTACCGACGCTCAGGTATTTTGGCCCACTAGCGATGATCCTCAATTTGGGTTGGTGGGCAATTTTCCGTTTCCTAGTTCTGACCATCGGCTGGTGTGGGTTGACCTGGCAACGGAACCTGCGGCAGACCAGAATCGACAAACGGTGGCAGGGGTAGATTTCTTGGGAGAAGTGACGTTTCCAACCTCCCTCACCTTTGAGGGAACTCAGGTTGGCGGACTGTCAGGAATTGCGTATGACGCAGCTAACGACATTTACTACAGCATTGCGGACGATCGCAGCCAATTTAACCCAGCTCGATTCTACACGCTGTCGATTGACCTGAGCGCTGGAGAACTGCGAGACGGCGATATTAGTTTTGAAAACGTAACCACTCTGCTGGATGAGTCGGGTGAACCGTTTGCTGAACTTAGCCTTGACCCAGAGGGAATTGCCCTTTCCCCAGATGGCACCCTGTATGTCTCCTCTGAGGGTGACGCAACTCGACTGATTAGCCCATTTGTGAATCAGTTTTCGCTAGATGGGGAGCAAATTGGGGAATTGGCGATCGCCGACAAATACCTTCCCACCGCTGCCAACAGCAGCGGCATTCGCAACAACCTCGCCTTTGAGAGCGCCACTATTACCCCCGACGGTCGCTACCTCTACACCGCCACTGAAAATGCGCTCAATCAGGACGGCCCAGCCGCAGACCTGGAGCAGGAAAGCGTTTCCCGCATCATCAAATACGACTTGCTTACCGGCCAGCCCGTGCAGGAGTTTATCTATGAAGTCGATGCCGTAGCTGAAACCCCAGTTCCAGCGGATGCCTTCCGCACAAATGGGCTGGTGGAACTGCTGGCGATCGACAACAGCGGCACCTTGCTAGCCCTAGAGCGCTCCTTCTCCACAGGCGTAGGCAACACCGTCAAGCTCTACGAAATCAGTACCCAGGGCGCGCTGGATGTTAGCAGTAGAGATAGCTTGCTATTTGAAGACGGCGTTGCTTTAGAGGTTGACCCAACCGTTTCTAAGCGAGAACTGCTCGACTTTGCTGATTTCGGCATCACGCCAGACAACCTGGAAGGCTTGGCGCTAGGACCAAAGCTGGCAGATGGTCGCCAATCGCTGATCGTGGTCAGTGACAACAACTTCAGCGACACTCAGGTGACACAGTTCATCGCCTTAAGCCTGGATTTGGACACGATTCCCGTCGTTGCGCCAACGGTTGAAACGCCTCCTACCTTTGACATCGAGGAACCACCCAGCGGACCAGCTCTCTCCAGTGCAGACGATCCGGCGATTTACGTGCATCCAACCGACTCTTCGCTCAGTCTGGTGGTTACAGCGTTAAAAAATGGCGGCTTGCAGGTACACGACCTGAACGGGGAACTACTGCAAACGATCGCTCCTGACTCTCCCGAAGACCTGCGCTACAACAACGTTGATACGCTGTATGGCTTCAATCTGGGTGGTGAAACGGTGGATCTGGTGGTTGCTAGCGATCGCCTTAATGACACCATCGCCATCTATCGCATCAATCCAGAAACCCGCCAGTTAACCAACATCACTGCTCCAGACATTCTGGAAACCATCTTTGGCGTAGATGACGGCGAGAAAACCGCTTATGGGGTAGCAAACTATATCAGTCCCATTACGGGCAAAGCCTACGCCTTCGTCACCCAGGCTGATGGCAACCAGATTGCTCAACTGGAGCTGATCGACAACGGTGAAGGACAAATTGATGCCCAAATCGTCCGAGTTCTGACCGTTCCCGTTCCCGCAGACGGAGAGCGAGAAGCGCTGACCGAAGGCGCAGTCGTCGATGCTGAACTGGGCTACCTCTACATCGGTCAGGAAGATGTTGGCATCTACAAATTCTCCGCAGAGCCAGAAGGTGGCGACGAAGGCGTACTGATCGACGCGGTAAAGCCAGAGGGCAAAGCTCTCGAAGCTGACGTAGAAGGATTAGCTCTCTACTACGGTGCAAACAGTACGGGCTATTTGATTGCCTCCAGTCAGGGCGACAGCACCTTTGCCGTTTACAGCCGCGAAGGGGACAACGCCTACCTGGGTAGCTTCATTGTAGGTGAGGCAAATGGTATCGACAGCGTAGACGGCAGCGACGGGCTAGACGTCATTAACGTACCGCTTGGCCCCAACTTCCTCTCTGGGCTCCTCGTCGTCCACGATCAGCAAAATGAACCTGCCCTGATTGTTGAAGACGATGGAGAACTGGTCAACGCCAGCGGCAACTTTAAGTTTGTCCCCTGGAAGAATGTCGCCAGTAGCTTCCCAAATCCTTTAGACATCGACACCAGCAGCTATGATCCGCGCAATCCCTCTGCTAGAACCCTCATCGTTGGCACCCCAGATGCAGAGACGCTGGTCGGCACTGCCGATGATGAAGTCCTCAACGGCTTTGGCGGGAACGACACGATCGCAGGTGGGCTAGGCAACGATATCGTTTATGGTGGTGCAGGCAATGATGTGTTGAGGGGCGATCGCAACCAGTCCAGCACGGGCGGCAACACAGGCGGCGACGACATTCTTTATGGCGGCACAGGCAATGACCGGATCGGCGGTAAAAGTGGCAACGACAAACTCTACGGCGAAGCAGGCAATGATCATCTCTTTGGCGACAACGGCGATGACCTGCTGCGCGGCGGCTTGGGCAACGACAGATTAGTAGGCGGCAGGGGTCGCGACACCTTTGTCCTGGCAGCAGGCGAAGGAACCGACACGATCCGCGACTTCCAGGTCAGCGAAGACCGAATCGAACTGACAGAAGGCTTAACCTTCGGGCAGCTATCCGTGATTCAATCAGGTCAAAACACTCGAATTCTGCTAGGCGAAGAAACTCTAGCAATCCTCCGACAGGTCAATGCAAGTACTCTGGTAGAGA
This sequence comes from Oculatella sp. FACHB-28, assembly GCF_014696015.1. NCBI lineage: Bacteria > Bacillati > Cyanobacteriota > Cyanophyceae > Oculatellales > Oculatellaceae > Oculatella > Oculatella sp. FACHB-28. The sequence continues at coordinate 11,228 of NZ_JACJPJ010000047.1, forward strand.
CAGTTTTCACCATCATCTAATACCAATTTCAAAAATTAGGGCTACAGATGGAAGGGCACCCCGCGCTTTCCATCTGTAGCCTCTTTTTGGAGAAACGTTATAACCCTCTTTCATCACTCTCGCTGGAGAATAGCTGAAACGACATAAATTCGTTGTAGCCGAACCAAATGAATTCAGTAGAACCGTATGTCAACAGAACAAGAATTTATTCTCTTCTCAGAGTGATGAAAGAGGGATAACATCATTTGAACTTTGAACTGGTGGTTTCTCGTTGCCAAGCTCTGGCTGAGTGACGGCTGATAACAAGCTCCAGCTTCCAGTGGAAGCTGGAGCTTCTCCAGTTGTAGACAGGTCCCATAGAAGGTATACGAGAATGAGCCACTGCTAATGGCAAAATCTTGCAGTTAGAAACAATCATCATGGATTGGAAAACAACACTTTCATTTATCGTCAGCGCCACACTCCTGATTCTATTGGGCGGTTGGCTGCTTGAGGCGAGTGTATTGCCCATTCCAACTGAACTCAATTACAGTGAGACAGAGCAGCACCTCACAAGGATTTGGCTTCAGGCTGCGGTCGTAATTGGATTGATCCTGCCTGGAATTTCATTTTTGGCTCACCTGCGTCGCCCTAGAGCCAGATCAATCCTTGGGTTTTATTTATTGGTTCTTATTATTCAAATTATCACTGAGCAAATTCTTAGTGGCGTTTTTCCTTCTGGTCTATTACTTATTATTGGACCGCTCTACACCGCGTTTCGCGTTTGGCAACTATGGCAGGGGCAACAGCTGATGAGAGCGGATGCTGAAAAGAGGAGTAATCGCGATCGCGGACTGCTTGGCTTGCTGTGGCTCATGCTGCTGTTTTGGTCAGCAAACCTAATCGTTCTTGGGGCAATTGGCTGGTCTCAATTTACTCGATAGACTAAATTAGCGTGAATCACTTGGGCACGATGTCGTAGATTCAAGCGATCGAAAAGTGAGTTACATGAGTTTTTACCGTTCTTTCCGTAATGTAGAGCTGTTCAGCAATTTCTCGATTCGTTGAACCGTTCTTGTGTATAGCTCCGATGCGCCGTGTGTCTCGTAACGTTTACTTTGGCGATCGCCCTGCTCCTACCCAAATATGTCACCATTACCTCGTAGCTCGTCTACCGCTTCAACCGGTTCCTCGCATGAAAATTGCCCTCAAACTAGTCACACTCAGCAAGCGCTATGGCACTCATGAAGCCGTCAATCGCCTCAGCTTGCAGATTCCTCAAGGCTCTCTCTATGCCCTGCTAGGACCAAACGGCGCAGGCAAAACCACCACCTTGAGGATGGTTGCCGGACTGCTTCAACCAGACAGCGGCGATGTCCTGATTCAAGGACACAGCATCACCAAAAACCCTAGCGTTGCAAAGCGGGTTTTAGCGTACTTGCCAGATGAACCGCTGCTCTACGGCAAACTGCGTCCAATGGAGTATCTAGAATTTGTGGCAGGTCTGTGGGGAATTCCTGCAGTACAGGCAGAAACTCGTGCCCAAGACTTGCTAAAACAGCTCAACCTGTGGGACGTGAGAGGCGACCTGAGTGAAACTTTCTCTCGCGGGATGAGACAAAAACTCAGTCTGGCGGGCGCATTCATTCACCAGCCACAACTCATCATTCTAGATGAACCGCTGTCCGGGTTGGATGCTGCTGCTGCTCGCCTGGTCAAAGATATACTGACAGACTATGTACGGCAGGGCAACACGGTTATTCTCACGACCCACATCATGGAAATTGCCGAACGCATGGCTCAGCGGATTGGCATCATCAATCACGGACGGCTGATTGCAGAAGGCACTCTGGACGAACTGAGGATACAAAGCGGTGAAACAGGTGGCACTCTAGAAACCGTCTTTTTAGATTTAACTCAGAGCCAAGACATTAACGACCCGCAACCAGAGGGGCAAAGAGGATGAAAGCTGGTACTTTACCCTGGTTGCTGCGGCATGAGTTGCGCCTGTGGTGGCGTGAGATGAGAAGTAAAACCTTGTTGATTGCCCTAGCAGTTGCGTTTGGGCTATTGATAGCGGTGCTATTTACCCTGTCTTGGTTTGCTCTGTCCCCGGTGCGGCAGCAGGTTTCTTTTGACACGATTCCTGAACCTGCTGTGTGGGCTGCTGTAATGATTTGGCTGGTCGGATTTTTCTACGCCTTCATTCAAGCAATGGGTCAGAGTATTGTGGCCTTGTTTGATCGGGGTGATCTGGATCTGCTAATTGCTTCGCCCATTTCCAGCAAAGTTGTTTTTGCGAGTCGTTTGCTGGGAGTGGCGGTTGAAACTTTCCTGGGCTTTTGCTTGCTAGTTGTGCCGGTTAGTCTGGTTGCAGTTCTTGTGGGTGTGCCGCGACTACTCGGTCTTTATCCAGCTCTAATTGGAATCAGCCTTTACGCTACCAGCCTATCGATGCTGTTGTCACTGTTGTTGGTGCGGCTGTTTGGCGCAAAACGAGCACGCGTCTTTGCTCAGGTTCTCACCGTTTTCTTTAGCGCTATCGTATTTTTGGGTGCTCAACTGCCGAACCTGGTAAGTCAAGACTCGATCAACGGGATCAGCGGAGCAAGCGGAGCATTTTGGCTGCAGGTGCAGGGCTGGTTTCGTACAGGTAGCCTGCTCGGTGCAGACAGCCTGATCTGGTTTCCTGCTAAAACGATTTTTTTGGACCCGATCGCCACACTTTTGACGCTTTTGACCAGTGGCTTGCTAGCGTGGCTCACCGTAGAAACGCTGCACCGTTCCTTTGTTGCAGGAACGCAGCAATCGATGACCCGCAAGCAGCGGCAGCTTCGTCCTGATCAGTCCACGCGCTTTACCAGTGGGTTTAACCGCGTGGTTTTGTTCAAAGAATGGCGCATTGTTTGGCGCAATCCTTATCTAATTTCCAACATATTTTTGCAAATCCTGTTTTTGATTCCAGCGTTGGTGATTGTGTCGAGAGGAGATATGGGGGAGGCGATCGCCTCCCTTTCCACCTTTGTGGCCACCGTTAGTACTTTTGTGGGTAGCACCCTGGCTCAGTCCCTCACCCAAATCTGTATCTCTGGTGAAGAAGCTGCCGATCTGCTCAAAGCCTCTCCAGTGAACAGTGCCACCCTGCGCCGTCTGAAATTGCTGGCTGCCCTAATTCCGGTATGGCTGTTGCTGTCTCCCTTGTTTATCACACTAATTGTGAAAGGCGAAGCGTGGCTGGCACCGCTGGTGGTGTTCCTTTGCGCCACCACCAGTGCGGCAGTCTTGCGCCTGTGGAATTCCCGTCCCATTTCTCTGTCTGATTTGTTTAAGCGACGACAAAACGTTCAAGGCGACCCACTTTTAGGGTTCCTGGAATTCGTTTCTACATTTGCCTGGGCTGGACTAGGGTTTGGTTTAGAGCAAACTCACTCCGGCTGGATTTTTACCCCATTAGGTATTGTGCTGATGGCGATGACCATTGCCTACGGGCGCAGTCGCCAGCTAGGAACATCCTTAGGCTTTTAGGTAAACTGAACCTTCCTCCTCTTCACGTTTTGTCAGTCAGGTCAATGAGTCAATGAGTAGCGTGCTCTAATCCTCTAAACCTAGCACTGCTATTCATCTCCATTGAAGTCTTCACACTCCAGAAGCTCGTTGTAATAGTGCGATCGCTCACTGGGAAGATACATTGTTTGCTGCAACGTTTGGTGCTGTAGGCGAAACGAGCGAGTGATGTTAATCCGACTTAAGAAATCTAGATCATGTGAAATCACCCAAAGTGCGCCCTGATACTCGTTCAATGCTTCAACGATCTGATCAACGGTTGTAATATCAAGATTGTTGGTCGGCTCATCGAGAATCAGCAAATCAAGTTCTGAGATGGTAATCATGGCGATCGCTAATCTCGCCAATTCTCCACCACTTAACACCGATGCAGATTTGTATACATCGTCATTGAAGAACAGAAAATGTCCCAACTGCTGCCGCAATAGCTGATAGTTGAGAGCCGGATTTGCCCGCTGCATATTTTCCAGAACCGTTTGAGTGCGATCGACAAACTCATAGCTCTGATCAAGATACATAATCTGCATCTGCGCGAGTCGAATATTACCCTGAAGTTGAGCTAGGGCTGCTTCAATCCCCACAATTGCTTTCACAAAACAGGATTTACCGGAACCATTAACGCCTGCAATCGAAAGGCGATCGCCACTCTCAACCTGAAGCTGAATGTCTTTGAGCAACAGACGATGATCGACCCAAAGATTTGCCTGATTGATCTCGATTAAATTTCTGTGTTTTTGACTTTTTCCCTCTAGTTGAATGCTGGTTGTTTTATGTGTTCTCACTTTGGTCGCTGCAACTTTCTGAACTGCAGTCGCGATCGCCTGATCGTGTTTCACTTTCAACGTTGCTGCCGTTGCTTCGGCTTGCCGCTTTAAACCTCCTGCTGCAATGCGTGGCATATCGCCATTCAGCTGTCGCCTGCGACCGTTGCGGCTCGATTGAGCGGCTCGTTCCTGTTCGCGCAAGGCAGACGTTTTCGCACGTTTGAGTTCTTTTCGGGCAGTTTCATGCGATCGCATTCGTGCTGAGTGTTCTAGCTGCTTTTGTTCCCGGTATAGGGAATAATTGCCGCCATAAACTTGCAATCCTTCAGGTGTGAGTTCCCAGGTTGTGTTGGTCACTTGATCTAGAAAGAAAGGTTTGTGCGAGACAATCACAAATGCACCCTGAAACTGGCAAAGGAACTGCCTCAGTTCTTCGAGTGACAGGTAATCAAGATGATTAGTCGGTTCATCCAGAAACAAGAGATTGGGCGATCGCGCTAACCCAACCGCTAGAAGCAATTTGGTCAACTCTCCACCGCTCAGGTTTTGAATTAACAGCGACAGATCTAGAGTAGTGCTAAATATCGTTTCGAGAATCTGTTCAATCTCCCACCACTCGTTAGAGATGGCGTTAAGAAAATTAAAAATGGACTCTGATTGAATGGACTCTCGAATGGTGCTGATCTGGGGCAGATAATAGGTTGAACCATTGCGAACTACTGATCCCTGTCTAAGTGGAAACTCACCTGACAAAAGTTTGAGCAATGTTGATTTGCCGACTCCGTTGGAGCCGACTAAGGCAACTCGGTCACCTGCTGAGAGACTGAGATGAATCCCTTGAAAAAGATGTGTGGAATTCAGTTCATAGCTCAAGTTCTCAGCAATTAAGTAGGGCTGTCGATCGTTTGACATCCACTACCTCCTTACAAAATAAAACTGCAAGAGTGCTGATAGCGTAGCGATATTCGTTGTGTAAAAGCTTAAGAAGCCAGAGCAGAGAGTGATTTTAGCTCATGTCTGTTTTGCCATATCGAGAGCCCGGCTGATTTCAACCGTTTAGTAAACGACTCTGTTAGGTGCTCGGCTTTGGAATACTACTTCATTGCTGTTTGGACTTGAGGAGTTTTGATCAGGATAACGCAAATTTATCTACAACGTCTAGCGATCGATGATCGAGTTCATATTATTTCAGTACTGGTTAGTACTGACTAACCACCAAATGTCAGCGTTTATAGACCTTGCGTTAATCTTGCTGTGATTGGGTATAAGATATATTTTCATTTTACTTGAACACTTGTTCAAAGATCTCTAACTCTGTGCAACCTAGCAGTCCTAAATCAGCTGTAAGACAAGCAAGTTGCGAGAAGCATACCCTTCAGGGATACGCCTCCCACAACTGATCTAGGGTTGCTTACATCCATTAACAAAAGTGCGTCAGCAACTGGTTAACACGTCACTACTTTGCTTGAGCTACGCTTGTAGCGATCGCAAACCCAAGCCCTCTTCAAATTTCCTCAAGTCCTATTAGTTCGCAACAATTCTTTTAACGCATGTGTACGATCTGTAACTTTTTTGGTTTGAGCGACTCTCTGCCTCAAACAACTTCCAGCGCTGCTAAAACTTCAGATTCCACCGTGGGCGGTGCAGGTGTAGGTGATTCACTTTATCCGGGTTTTGGCAACAGTGGCTATGATACTCAACATTACACCCTTGATCTCAATGTTACTGATGTTGACACCAGTACGCTCGATGCAACTACCACAATCGAGGCGATCGCAACCCAAGATCTGAGCAGTTTTAATCTAGATTTTATCGGATTCACCATTGACGAGATTATTGTCAACGGAAAGCCCGCAGAGTTTAGTCGCGATGGGCAAGAGTTAACCATTACACCAGCAGATCCTCTGGCTGAAGGTGAAGCGTTTACGGTGGCGGTAGATTACAACGGTGCCCCAACCCAAATTGATTCGGTTGCCTTTACTTTCCCTGTACCAACCGGATGGGTCATCGTTGATAGCGGAAACTTCGTTCTGAGTGAGCCAGATGGAGCTGCCAACTATTACCCAGTCAATGACCACCCCCTGGATAGAGCCTCGTACACTTTCCGTGTGACGGTTCCAGAGTCCTATGAGGTGGCTGCTAACGGAGTGTTGGAACAAACGGTTGATAACGGCGATTCGACCACTTATGTGTTTGAAGCTCGCGATCCAATGGTGAGTTACTTGACAACGGTAAACATTGGCAGTGGTTTTAACATTGAGACTTCAGAAAGCTTATCCGGTGTACCCATTCGCAATTATTTTGCGGAAGGACTTCCAGAGGAAAAGCTTGCGCCGTTTGACCTTCAGCCAGAGATGCTAGATTACTTTAGCGAGATCTTTGGACCCTATCCATTTGAGGTGTATGGCTCTGTCGTCGTAGATGCTGAAACGGGTGGAGCACTGGAAACTCAAACTTTATCTATCTTTGGCTCAGATTTACTAGACTCACCTACCTTAGAAGAAACCATTGCCCATGAGCTATCGCACCAGTGGTTTGGTAATGAGGTAGCTCTAGCAGACTGGAGTGATATTTGGTTGAACGAAGGGTTTGCGACCTACTCGGAAGGGCTATGGATTGAATACAGCAGAGGAGATGAAGCCCTGGATGAGTGGGTTGAAGGACAGTATAACGAGGTTGCCACTCGTCTTAATCAGTTGGTGTCGCCTGGTGAACCTCCTGCTGATGATCTATTTAACAATGGAGTGTACAGTTGGGGAGCGTTGGGGTTACATGCGCTAAGGCTAGAGGTTGGTGATGATAGCTTCTTCGACATAGTGCAGACGTATTATGATCGCTTTAAGGGCGGCAATGTTAAAACTGCGGACTTAATTGCCGTTGCAGAAGAAGTCAGTGGACAAGAGTTAGTATCATTCTTCGATCGCTGGATTTACAGCGGCAACTTGGCTCCCCTCCCAGAACTAGGTTTGGTATTTCCCGGCACGATTTCTGGTAGTACTGCTGGTGAGCAGTTGGTTGGTTCCGATGATGCAGACGACATTATCTATAGCTACAAAGGCAATGATGTAGTTGCGGGTGGCGGGGGCAACGATATGCTCTACGGTGAGGCAGGCAATGATGTACTGCGGGGTGATGCTAATAGACCCTCCAGTGGCAGCCCTGTAGGGGGAAATGACATCCTCTATGGAGGTGCTGGGAGCGATCGCCTCGGCGGTAAGGGCGGCAACGACTCCCTTTACGGTGACGAGGGCAATGACGCAATTTGGGGAGATAATGGGGACGACTTACTTCGGGGTGGAAGAGGTCGCGATCTCCTTTATGGTGGCAAGGGGATAGACACATTCGTCATTGCCCCGGGTGAAGGTACAGATGTGGTTCGGGACTTTAAGCTGGGTGAGGACAAAATCGGACTAGCAGATGGGTTAACTTTTGCTCAATTGTCTCTGGGGCAAAGCGGCAAGACCGCACTCATCAGCTTTGAGAATGAAGTTCTATCCCGGGTTAATGGTGTAGCTGGCTCACTTACAAGCGCTGATTTTGTGGCGATCGCCTAAGCGATCGGTGTTTGTTATAACGTTTCTCTAAAGAGGCTACAGATGGAGGGGCACCCCACTACGCGGGGTACCCCTCCATCTGTAGCCCTAATTTTTGGAATGGGTATTATCCGATCGCCAAAGCGATGACTCCTAAAACCATCAGACTCGCTGCTGTGAGCCGACCTCTGGCGTTGCCTTCAGCTAACAACTGTGTTCCCATTAATGCTCCAATGACAATACTGATTTCACGGGTAGGAGCAACATAGCTCACTGGGCTAAAGGTTAACGCAGTGAGAACCAATATATAAGATAAAGGAGACAAAACTGCTACTCCAACGACCTCTCGATGATGAGTTTGCCAGAGCTGCTTTACTTCCCCAAGCCGGGACAATGTGAAGGGGGTAACTAATGCAGCACGAGTCAGATTAGATGCCCAATCTTGTAATAGAGGAGGCACTGCCAGTTGGCTTACGGCATATTTGTCCCACTACGCTATGGCTTACCCACTTAAAAAAGCTGTATCAGCTTATTGGACGTACTCCCAGGCTAGGAACGATCGCTCCATCTGGAGGAACAATAAATCCCACCATGCCGTGATGAGTTGTGCAGAGATTGCAATCGCCCAAAGACTGAGTGATTTGTTGATAAAGGCTGCTATCCCAATTCTGTCGGCTTGTCAATTGGCTAAACTTGTGACGAATTGTTGCGTCTCCTCCCCAGAGAACCCGTGCAAACAGAAATAAACTGAACACCGGCAGCACCCCTTCAGCAGAGAAGGAATAGCTAATGCCAATAGAGCCTCCCGGTAGTTTGTTGCGTAAAGCATATCCATAACTTTCTTCCAGAAGTTCCAGGAGTTCCTGAGCTCGCTCTCCTAGCCCACAGTAAATCATTAGGTTTTTCAGATGATAGGGAGTGGCATTGGTAACACGAAAATAGGATTCAAGTCGGTGTGCTGTGACGTGATAGCCAAGCATCCGCAGGGGAACGGGGCGATCGCTCAGTTGCGGACGGGGAATTTGCAGGGTGTGAAGAGCTTGCTCTAAAGAAGACGAATTCTCTTGAGGAACTTCTACATAGAGCTTGTAGCTGTCATTGGTGTTGCTATGGCGTCCTCCCACCCAGGCTCCATATTGCAGATCTGCACCCTGCTGCATTTGACGAAATGTATTCTGCATTGCTGGGGAAACGGGATGACCCAGTTGAGCGAGTTGTTGAAAGGTTAAGGAAAGTCGCTGTGGTGGTGGAATGAGCGGTGTCCCAACCTCGGTTGTATAGCGGAGGTCGGTATCTGCGGGAGTAAAAGCAAACTCAAGGGGGAAACCATCGCCTGTGAGAGAACTGCCCTGCCAAGTGATCGCCTCATCGGGTTCGCGATACATTTCCTGAAGCAGTACTTGCAGCGCTGAACTTGCACGTTGGGCAGCGGTAGGCATGGGTTGCGCGAAAATATCCAAACTAGATTGGACATCTGATTGGTGAATGGATGCAAGTGTCGCAGTCATGATGAGTTTCTTAAAGAGAATGGATTGAATAATATCGGTTTTCTGAAGTTGGACTATACACCAACCCCCTCTGTAGGGCGGTTCGCGAACCGCCCCTACGCTATGACTTACCCACTTTAAACTGGCTGTAAGTGCTCACCAACAAAGACGACGGCTGCATCTGTGGTGACAGGTTGCTCCCGACGAACAGAATGATCTGTTCCCAGAACAGTAAGTTGGAAAGTGTAGGTCTTCCGTTGAGGATTAATTCGAGCAATCCGTAGCTGCTGGGGCTCAAGGCTTTGCCCCTCAAAGCGCAATCGCTCTTCTCGGGTGTAATGGTTTTGCGGATCTTCGTACTTCACATCAATAATCAGCATCCGAATAGCAGATGCATCATAGTTGGGGAGAAACTCAAGATTGAGCGAATCCTCAAACGGATCGTTAACCACAAGGGTAGTTGCCTGAGTCGTGGTAGGAATCCCCTCTCGCACTGAGCCATCTTTTAAATGGTGAACTAACCGATAAGAGTAGGTGCGCTGTTCTGGACGGTTGAGCCGCAGCCGCCAAAACTGTTCCTCTGAATCTGGTTTAACGGTAATTACCTTGTTACGTGACCAGTTCCCGGGATCTTCGTAGTTGAAATGCACATCGATTGAGTCCACCATGCCTGCGTCGATATCTCCTGGAAGAACTTTGATTTCCAGGAAACCAAAGTCATTAAAAGGATTAATCAACAAGGTGCGATCTTGGGTAGGACGCGATGCAAATTCGTAGCTGAACGCATTTCCATCCCACCCCGACAGCGGATCGAAGTGATACTGCACCTGATAGTGATAGCCCAGATCGAGTGCCCGATTCATAAAGAAGGAATAGCTTTGTTCTCTGGGGCTATTGCGGTCAAAGGTAAAGTCTTTGTGTCTCAGGGTAGCTGGATCTTCTGCACTGCCATAATCCAGGGCTACATCGATCGCCGTTAAACCCAGTCGCTCCAGATCAACAGGTGCATCTACAGTTACGTCGATCTGACGGAAAAAGGGATGATCCAAATCAACATCAATAAAGTGTCCAGTACCTACCAGATCACGAGCTAGCAAACCAATCAATCCTTGGGGGGCGTAGGTTCGCTGTACTGCATCGGTGCGGTTATACCGTAACGTGATCACCTTGTCCTCAATCTGTTCAATCTTCTTGAGACTGAAGGCAAGCCGTATGCCCAGTGGAGGCTGTCCATCTGGCTGTTCCTCGTTGGGTTGCTCATCGTTAGGCGGCTCTCCACTAGGCGGCTCTCCACCAGGCAACTCTCCACCAGGCAACTCTCCACCAGGCAACTCTTCACCAGGCAACTCTTCACCAGGCAACTCTTCACCAGGCGGCTCTCCTGGCTGATTAGTAGGACGAGATAGTGTAGCTTGCAGGGCGATCGCCTCATCTCCCTGCACCATTCCTCGAACAATCGCCACCCGATCGGTAGGATCGCCGTTTCGCCCTGCGGTAAAGGCTTCGGTATGTCCGTGAGCAGCATTGGACAGGATAGCAGGAGGATTAGGAGTGTCGAGAATGATACCTTCTGCAACCTGTCTGCGGCGATCGCTTAAATCCTGGTTGCGCTGTCGCATCTGTGGAGTATTGTTGCCTTCATAACTAGCATAGGCATCAATGCGAACTTGTCTAGGAGTCGCTAGCGAATTCTGAATCCAGTTCCGCAAAGCGGCAGCACCCTTAGCGCCGCCGCCAATCGAAAGAATGTTACCTGTGCTGGCTTGAAAACGGCTGTCTAGAGGCGTTGTCGCATTATTCAGATAGCGTCGGTAAGTAGTGCTGGGAGGATTGACAGACCAGCCTGGTTGAAGTGGTTTATCGTAATCAAAAAACAGGTAGAAGGCTTCCTCATGCTGTACCGGAGGGTAATCTGCCTCGATCGCCAAATTGGCACCGGGAGGCACGTCCAACGTCCTCTGACGTGCGGCATTTAATGTTTGCACAGCATCCCCAATTTTCACGACGGGAGGTTGACTGCCACCTGCAAAGGTCAACGTTACCTGGGTGCTGTCGGCAACGGGAGTATGGGTGACGGTGTAGCCTGATCGGTTGGGTGTAACGCTAGTAATGGACAGTTGATAGGGCTGTACCTCATCGGTTGCTGATGCTGTTTCAGCTCGATCACGAAGGGCGATCGCAGTCCGTCTCACCCCCGTCGTTGCGGTCCTTTCACTGCCCCCTGAAGTACCTCCTGGCGCAGAGCCACTTCCTGACGTAGAACTACTTCCTGAGTTTCTGCCCCCTGCATTTCCCTCTGTACCATTTCCCTGTGGATTTCTGCCGCCTGTATTTCCACCCGCAGTTCCATTTCCCGGAGAAGGAGTACCACCCTGCCCATTGCCCGTCCCTGGAATTCCTGGTAATCCGGGAATTCCTCCACTGTTGTTATTGTCAAAGGTAATAGGGGCGAGAGTGGGTTTAAACCACTCATTCAGCAGCGTTTCCTTAAAGAAATCCAGTGCCCATTGCTCTTTGTTGGTCTGATCCTGTGCGTCAGAGAAGTTAATTACCTTAATCTGGATGATCCCTTCCTGTTTGAGTTTCTCGAACGCCATATCGACGCCTGCTTGCAGATACACTGGAACACCAGCGATAGGTCCACCCGCACTGAAATCTACACCAAAACTCAGGTGATCATAGATGCGCTTATAGTTTGCTGTAATCTCGACTTCAAGCGCTGGGCGTAGGGCAGTGTATTTCAGGTCGTAAATCACCCCGACAGGCTTCCCCCCCTCCTGAAACGCCTGGCGCAGAATGATCGCCCCTTCCTGACTTAGAGTGAGTCCAAAGACAGCATTGTTCGTGTCGTCAAGGGCTGGTTTAGTCGTACCGAGAATCTTTTCGACAGCACGAAATGCACCGGGAGGAGCAGGCTCAGCATTAGTGCCACCGCCTCCCTGCAAGTCCAGTGCCATCACCTGCACGGTGCCTTCGTCAAAGGGAACGGCGGCAAGACGCGGACGACCACGAGTAACAGAAGCCAGTTTGCTTAGAATTTTTTGTTCCAGTTCTTTTTTAAGCTTCAGTTCAACTTCCAGGGTCAGGAAGCCGCCCCCGGAGATGCCGCTGTTGGCTACGGCAGGTCGATATGTAATCAGGGTGAATTGTGGTTCTTCGTCGGTTCCTCGTCGCGCTAGATCGACCGGATTAGGTAAGAACCAGTATTGTTGAGGGTCGGCATGGTCGGCAAAGACCGTGACTCCCTCAATGGTCATTGTTTTGCTGCCAAGTTGTAACATGGCACCTCCTTGAAGTAGGTAATAAATTAATGAGTTAGCTCACCCGCAAAACCAATTGGTCGCGTTCAATCTCGCCTAAATCCGTTTCCCTGGACATGCCATTGGTGTAGATCGTTCGGACAGTACAGGAGTAGGCTTGCTTTTGGGCATCAGCGTAATCGTACTCAAACAGGTTTCTGTCATTCGGCGAGGTAAAGATGAAGGTGTCCGCAAATCGTAAGCCTGCATCGGGGTCTTCGTACCTGAGCTTGACCTCTAACCGAACAATATTGCGATCGCCAAATTCCACGGGTTCGGGTTGCACCGTCACAATCCGATGACCCATCATATCTGCCCGCACAAAGATCTTGTCGCCCATCGTTTCTGAAGGGGCCACTTCGATCAGGCGATTGTCGGTTAGCAGTAGCCGCACTACATAGCTGACTCGTCGTTGCTCAGGATTAATCAGATCCACCACGAAGTGTTTGGGTTTATTCGCATCTTTGTCAAAAAACAGTGACTCATCCACCCAAATATCGTTATCCAAATCTCGATAGGAAAGATCGACAAAGATCATTGAAACCAGGCTCCAGGTCACTGCTGGCACCACAGTCACGGTTCGTCTGCGAGGAGTCGGATTGGGGACAGTCAAACGCTCTTGAGTGGTAGTTTCCCATACCGTCTCGCGATCGCCAGAACTCACCGATCGATAGATCAGTTTGTACTTAAACGCATCATTTTTGCGGTCTAAGCGAAACCGTTTCCAAGTCACTTCTGGTCGGTCAGGTTTGAGGATAAAACTCTCTTCTAGGTCAATTTGTTTGTCTGGATCAGCATATTTCACCAGCACCTCAACCGAAGAATAAGTGTTCCAGGGAAACCGGTCGGTCACCCCAATTTGAATATCATCCAGGAAGTATAACCCTTCACCTCGTGGATTAATCTCAAACCGATCGCCCGTTGTGACTAATTCAGGGGACTGCAATACCCCCGGTCGCTCAGCAGTGTCTACATCTTTGAAATTCACCCGATAGCTGTAGCGCACCTCCCGCTTCATTAAGCGGTTCTCCAAAATGCTGTTCCATCGAGTGGTTGCGGTGGAGTTTGCGGCATCTAACACTAGGGTTTTCGGCTCATTACCATACCAGAGGGTAAGGTTCACCGAGTCTACTGAATCATTGCTGAAGTTTAGAAGCGATCGCGCCGACACTTCTCGCCGCTTAAACCAGGGATCATCCAGAGTAATTTCTCGCACAAAACGGCTCAGATCCACTGTTCCTTGACTATCGCGCAGCAACCGAAACATTCCCCGTAAATGTGCCTGAGGATGAATGCTCCGACGCACCGTGGTTCGCTCACTCATCGCCAGATTCATCCGCTTCTGGTCAATCCGAGTGATGTCTACCTTCTTGTAATGGAACATCGCCGCTCCTGCTGGAGCAATCTGACTGAGACGTTCAATAGTGTCTAAAAATTCGTTGTCATTCTCCTTGATTGGGTCGAGGCTGGGTTCAAAAAAGTTTTCGAGAATCATGTCTTTGAAGTTGGCGATCGCCTCATCCCGTCGCCCCAGCACACCACCTGAATCCTCACCTTCAGGAATAAAGGTATCAACATTGATTTCGATTACTCGGTCTTCAATTAACTTGTCAACCACCGTGTCAATTTGCAGCGATGAGAACAGCACTTCTGCCCCAAAGGACTCCTGAAAGTGTGTTTGTACTCGATTCCAGTCCGCTACAATACTAACGTTGTAAGCCGGACGAAGCGCCAGAAAATCAAGGGAATAAACAATTCCCACGGGCATCATTTCTCCTTTCAGCGCCTCTTCAATCATCATTGCCCCTGCACTGTCAAGCTGCACCGAAAAGATGGCTTGATGGTCGTTATATAACGCAGGTTTACTGTAATGTTCTAGCTTTAGGACAAACTGGGGTTGTCCAGGAAGCGGTTGAGGGGCACTACTTCCAGTTGATGGCGTTCCAGGCTGTCCATTGGTAGAATCAGGAGACTGTTTTCCTAAAATCATCAACCGTACCTGCCCATCTTCCACCATCACGGGGGACATTCGAGGAGTATCCCGCAGCCCATGCAACTGCTGCAGTTTGCGCTGCACTTCCTCCAACTTTTCCTGATTAATTCCCAGATTAACTTCAAAGTTAAGGAATGCCCCAGAACCTGCCTCTCCACGATATTTGAGTAATGAGAGTTGAGGAATTTCTTGCCCCACCACCGAATCAAACTCGGTCGTTAAGTGAGGCATAGCAGGCAAATAGTGAAATTGTGTCGGGTCTGCATGATCGGGATAAACCGTCACGCCCTCAATAATGTAATAAGGAGGATTGAGATATAGCATCGTAGCCTCATTGTGCAAATAAGTCTGTGTGGAGTGGACAACAGGTGTCCAGAGTAAATCTACGAGGGCATTGCTGCTCGAATGACGAATCGTGTAGGGGCGTTTCGCGAAACGCCCCTACCAGAGGGCTGTGCGCTTTAGAGTTATATCTGAGTTCAGCAGTGCCTCTACAGGAATGGATACTAGGTGCGGCTAAAACACTTAGGGTTGTGGATTGAATAACCTGCAATTTTTGCGTAGGATGCGTTAGCGTAGCGTAATGCATCGCTTAAGAAGGTTGATGCATTACGGCTAACGCATCCTACAAAACCTGATGTTATTTGATTCCCACTCCTTGGTGCCTCAGACAACTACATCTCAGGAATTTCCAGGATGATGGTGTTATCTGTTGTTGCAGGCGGGCTCACTGCCTTTTGTGTACCGTTAGTCAGGTAATACACGACCTTGTAGGTAAACTGGTTCTTGGTTTTATCCTTCAACTCTACCTTCCAGGTCTGCATATCCCTTCTCTGAGGAGTCAGGATGAAGTCCTTTGTTTCGTTGATGTCGTTGTCAGCATCCTGATATTGAAGTGACACTTTAACTAGCCGCAGTTTCGTCCAATCTAACAAGTCAGGAACGATCGCCACCTCTAGCACATCTTGAGGAGCCTTGGGCACCAAAATGGTATCTGTCGCTGCGGTTGTTTCCGCGATAGGTTGAACTGTGCCATCCTTGAAAACGACTGTACCGCTGTAAACAACCTTTCCTAAAGTAGGACTGATAACTGGAAAAGACCAGTCAACGAAAGGAGTATCCTTACTTAGAACGATCGCTTTTGCTTGAGTGTAGTTATCGTTCTGCTCGTCCACATATTTGAGGTCAAGATAGACCTGGCTGATTCGATTCACAAAATCGCCCACACCCCGGATGCCAACAGTCTTCCGTCCACCAAAGGGATCTTGAATAAATAGGTTCTCAGCCCGTCCCTGCTTTTCATCTCCCTCCAGCTCCTTACCATCTTTCATAAAGTATTTGACGAAATACTTGTAGCTCTTCCGCATTGGCTTGAAGATGACTTCTTGAACCAGATGGTTTGGCAGTGTTTTCGTCAAAGTGAACTGATCTTCAAAGGGTTCAACCCCTTCATCTGGATCTTCATACTTCAACGTCACCAGAACTGAGTCCACATCATTCCAATTAATGTCGCCTGCGGAGACATTGACAGACAAAATTCCGATATCATCTACCCCAATCGTCAGGTTGCCTTCATTTGTTTCAACTTCTTCTGACTCAAAAATGCGGCTTTCACCTTTGTAGTTGACCTGATAGCTGTACTTGTACTTCCAGTTATCGTTCTCAACATAAGTCGCAAAGTGACCAATCTCATCAGGTTTACGCAACACAACCTCACCCTCTGGAGCATCAGGAGCCAAGTTGGGCATGGGTCTGCCATCGTAGAGCAGCTTTACCTCAACGCTGTGAATGGGTAACTTGTTGAAGTCTGCGTTGACGTAGGTATTCACCCGCAATTGACGGAAGAATGGATCATCCAGATTAATGGTCTTTGCATAGTCCTCCCACCGAAGAAGATTGCCATCCTTATCTTTCAGGTTGGTGATGTTCTGTAATTGTCCCTGAGGAGCTAGATTCCACTCAACAGTTGTATGCTCTTTGTAAAACAGATTAAAGCTGGAGATTTGAAAGTTGCTGAGATCACGGGTGACATTTTCAATTCCTTCAGGCATGTCGCGCTGGTCTTCGGGAACAGGGGCGATCGCCTGAATCATGTTCCGTTCCACTGCATCTTCTAGTGAACGGAAAGCCCAGTCACGCAATTGGGTCTTGATTTTCTCATCCGTCAGTCCACCCCAGTCCGGCTCAATTCCCATTGATTCGGAGGAGATCATCGTCTCCCGCACGGTTTCGCGGTAGTCATCTTCGCTCCACAGGTGCCAGTCCACATCAATCGTCTGGTAGAAGCTATAGAACTTTGATGCATTAAACCAAGCATTAATGGTTACGGGAGGTAGTTTTGCCCAGAAGTGCAAGTCATAGACCACAGACACAGCGCCGCCCTGTCCCTGCATTGCCTGTTCAAAGAAGGTTGCCCCCTCCGGCGTAAACTCCAGCATAAAAGTGGTGATGTTGTTGCCATAGAGAGAAGATTTGCCGGGGTTATGAAGCTCCTCCACAAAGGTCCCATCCGCCCCGATGACAAATAGTTTTACCTCACCTTTGGTGTAAGTAATTGTGCCAATTTTGACTGGAGGAGCCTGCACATTCTGACGGTTTGCTTCCTGCTGAACCTGTGCCGTCAACACCTCCATAATTCTGGGCATCTTATCTTCAGGCACCACAAATTCTGCGTCAAACAGGACTGCACCACCGCCCTTACGACCATCAGCCCGATCGATTGGAAAACGATATTTAAGGAAGCGGAAAGCAGGCGTTCCATCTGGATTCAACCGATAGCGAGGCTGCTGTGGCACCAAGTAATAGATTGAGAAGTCACTATCATCGCCGTAAACGGTTACGCCTTCAATTTGTTGAACTTTATCAATCAACAGTGTCATTGAATTCTCTCCTGAAGTGTAAAAATTGTCGTTGTTGTTGGAATATCAGGCTGAAAACAGCTCTTCGTCGAAACTTTTGCTCGCACCCAGTTACATCATTCAGCTTGTTCTTCGGCTGTGAGAACAATGTGTGGAGATGTCGTCTCTGTCATCTCGTGTTTAACCAGATCACCGTTTTCTAACGTGACCTGCCACTCGTATTGCAAAAATCCTTGTAAGTCATCACCCCGACTGATTACAAACCAGTTCACTTTCCAGAGGCGATCGCGCAAATAAATTGTTGTCTCATCTTCCACTCCATTCCCATCAGGATGATAATGTAGTCGGATGCGGGCTTTCTTTGCTCCAGCCGCTTCCAGTGCAGTGGCATCAACTGTTACCTGAGTTAAACCCAAATCCGCAGGGGAAAGAGATAATTTCCCAGATGCAGGAATTGATATGTTCTTTGAAAATGTTCCCCAAAAGGTGTAGCTTGTCTCAACTTCCAGTGGCTCTTCTCGAAGATTAGACAGGGTAGTGGAAAAGTCGGGTGGAATCAGGGTTGTCTTTGCTGTTCCCTGCTGTACCGTAATGAGGGCTAGGGGTGCCTCAGTAGGGGAAAAGTTGAGTTGGACGGGGAGAGAGGAAGAAGGAGAAGAGAGGGGGGAGGAAGGAAGCGGTGAGGTTCCACTAGGGGCAGGCTGAATTTGATTGAAGCTGCTGCCGTTGGGAAACCAGTTCGCCACATCGTTCTTTAAAACCAGGTCGATCTGTCGAGGTTCGGTTTTTGAAACCGTTACCCTGAAGTGAGTGATATCGGGAATCCGCTCCTCGCCCTGTAAAAATCGTAGAAGGAGATCTGCGCCCTGAGCCAGAACGTGAGTACTGACTTGTTCAATCAGTTGGGGTGAAGCATCCTCAGAGGTAATTACTGTAAGCTGTAACTCGCCTTCATCAATACTCCGTTTCAGAACTTCTTGAACTTCATCTTGATTGAGAGTTCCACGCCTATCTTTAAGCTGAGCAATAACGTTAGCAGCGTTACCCGTTATATCTGCTGAGGCTTCTGCTACTCCATTGAGAAAAGCATGATATTCAACCTGTAAGCAGTTCTTCCGTCCATTTAAAGCTGCTGCCACCTGCGTCTGTTGTTCTGCGTTGAAGTGTGCATTAAACAAAGCAGCGTAAGGGGGAAATCCAGAAGACCTGCTGGTGACGATCGCCTCCCATCTCTCCCCTTCATTGCTTAGCAATAGCGAAACTTGCTGAACTGTCACTGGAGCAAAGGCAAACCGTAACACTGCTGGATTATCTAAGCTCTCACGTTGTGCAATTTCTTGGCGCAGGGCATCTAATGTCTCAGAAGGGGCTTCCCAACTCACACTCAACTGGAGATAACCACTGGTGCCCATGCTGATCAAATTGATCATGGGTGTGCCATCGGTACTGCGTTGGGGCTGGGGCTGAAGCGGTAAGTAATAGTAGGACAGGGGTTGGTCAGGATTTGGATAACAATATACCCGTTGGAATTCAAAACCATTGGGAATTTCAATGTTCATAACCGTAGACTTGCGAGTGAATGTGGGGGGCATTTAACTTGTTTCGACGGCTGATGAGGCGATCGCTTGAATCACAAGTGGCTCAAAAGGAGACTGGATCGTTGACCATTCTGAGACAGTTTGAGAAAGTGGTGAGTAGATGCGGTAGCGATAACCCGACTGAAAAGGCGATCGCGCCAGATAGCTCCAGGTCTTGCTAGGTTGTTGAGGAGTAAAGGAAAGAACACTTATTTCTTCGGATGTTTCGGGGCGGTCTTCGGGCAGGAGGGCGATCGCAAATAGCGGCAAACTGTCATTGAAGATACAGTTAATCTTCACCTGGTGAGGACCATATTCCCGAAAAGAATATAGCCCTAACTTCAAGTTTTTTGCAGGAAAAGTTCCGAAATTAATGATTTGATTCGTTTGTAGTGAGTGAGCCGAGATGTCAATCGTGGCATCCTGAGTTCCCTTGGAAAAAGCCAGTGCAACAGAAGGTTGTTGCTGACTTAACTCAAAGGTTCGTTGCAACGGGATACCTGCCTCCTGCCAGTGACAAATACCCTTCAGAGTCGTCAATTTTAGCAGCGGTGTATCCGCTTCAACAGTAAAGAATGCCAGCGGAAAATCACTCGGATTGAGGTAAAGTAAATTTCCCTGACAGGATTTTTCTGTACCCTCCAGCTTGCGGATACCCTGTGAGTCACTCAGCAATGCATAGGGTGTTGCCGTATATTTTGGAGGTTCAATAGGAGAAAGCCGGAAGAGGGCAGATGCAGTATCCTCTGGTGGTTTGAACTCAATCGTTTGCACGATCGCCTGTGGACGGAAGGGGCGAAAGGGAGCCGCTCGTAACGTCACCCCAACGGCTTCCACCCCCGGACGATTTCTGGGCAGGTTTGCCAGCAATGAGATAGGCAACATGCCACTCGGCAATGCAGGCACAACAGTATTTCGCACCAGCGCATCCAAACCAAACTGCTGAACTGCTGCTCTGGCTGCTTCTAACGGATTTAGTTGGAGTACGACTGGACGCGCTGTCTGCAAAGGTTGAGCCAGATTCCACTCACTGATGCCGTCTCCTACTTGCTCCGGTTTTGGGAGTTGCAAATAAGCATTTCCAAGCTGCTCTGGAGCGGGGACAAACTCACCAAAATGAGTTCTTATCCAGTCCGTCATGGTTTCTGCAAAGGTAACTGTATCCTGCACCTCGCCGATCATCTCTAGAGGTAACAGATGCACTTCTTGACGAAAAAAATTCTCCAGATCCACTCTTGCAATTCGCCGTTCACTATCCCCTAGTGAGTTGAGTACCCGGAGCAACCGCGCTGGGTTAAACCGTACCCATAATGGCAACCGGGGTGCAACTCCCGCCATTTCCATCTCTGCCCAGGCTGTCCACAGAAATGTTTCCTGCTGCAACGCATTCTTCAATAGCATCGCACTGTCAGAAGACAACCGCAGACTAAAGCGTACATTTCCTAATCCATTCCAGACCAGTGGCATAGGAGATTGGATATCGGCAGGAAAATCAACGCCGTCTCCAATCGGTAACAGCCGCAGATAGCCCGTTGAAAAGACGGCAGGTTCTACCCTGCTTTCTGGGTAGCGATCGCGCAACGTTGTCAATGCAGCCTCCATCTCATACTGAGGTTGCAGTCGCAGATTCAGCAATCCGTAAGGAGTGAGAGCAGGAGTCTCACCGCGCACCAGTTCCAGCAGAAAGTCAGCATATCCATCAGTCCGCAAAGCCACTTCCAGGCTTCTAGGCAACACCGCAAAGCTGCCTGCATTTTCATAGGGGTAATAGATGCAGTTGTCACTTGTGGTGAGAGGTTGGAAAAAGTCTGGAAGTCCTTGCAGTGACATCTCAACGAACCTCAGCAGGCAGGGTAGGCAGATCAGAATTGGTTAGGGAGAAGGGGTTTTCATTCTCCGTTTGCCAATAATCTGGTGGGTCTTGAATTTTACGACCATCTTTTAACAGCACAATGCGTTGAAACTCGTAAGTTCCTAAGTCCTCCTCTTTCAGGAAAAGGCTCTTGATCGGAGAAAGTAATGTTGTGGTTGCGGTGAGTTTGTCAACACCGGGAGCAAAGTCGTCATAGCTCAGCTTCAGAGTACTTCCGCGCTTGAAGACGAGGCTAATATCAGTGATGCGATCGCCAAACACCACTCGCCGCACATCTACTGTCAGCTTTTTCTTGAAAGTAGACGGACAATCAGGACGTAGAATCACGTTGAAGAGTGCATCGCGATCGGAAATCACTTTTACACTATTCAAGTTGAATAAAACATTACTAAGATTGATATCTGCACCAGGGTTTTGAGGAGTTACGGTGAATGAAATCGTTTCTCCCGGTTTTAACTCCACTGGCAATGCTCGGCTAAAGCCACTCATCACTCCTTCAACCTGGGAATAACCCTCCTGAAAAACACAGGACAAAGATTCAATTCGCAGTGGGCTTTCAATTGAGTTTCTAAGGGTAAAGGCTACCGTTTTATTGGCTGAATCTACGTTTTTTGTGTAATCAAAAACCTCGCCGACCAGATCATCAACTTTAGGAATGAAGTTAATCCGTTCGGGCGCGTGCCCCTGAATATCGACCTGCACAAAGCCCTCAAAGATTTGTGTTGTGTGGCTAAACATCGCCTCATAAAGGGCCTGCACCTCCTCAAAGGAAAGGCTGAGCGAATCGCTAAAGCCCGATCGCAATTCAACAGAAACGTGAGTAAATTCCTGAAGCTGGGGGGTTGCATTTGCTTTAGGAAGTTTCAGAAACAAACGCGGCTTTTCTACTAGCAAAGGTTGAAATTCTAGCTGTCCTGAGATTCTAAACTTTTCCCTTAGAATGGGAGCTGCTGCAAGCAGTCGCGCTCGTTCTACATGAGGAAATGCCCAGTAATCAAAGGTTGCTCTCAATGTGGCAGGGTCATCATTCACAGCCGCAAACCGCATCGACATCATTGGATGGTAAGGTGATTTTGGCTGCCGCATTAACTTGAAACAATCAGGCAAAAAGTAAACAATTTCGCGGCGTACTGGGTCTTGATAGTAGCTTTGAGGTGTCCCATCCCAGGGAACTGTCCACTGTTGCAGGGTAAACGTTTGATTAGGACTTCCGGTGATGCCTTGGTAAATGTAGGGATAAATCGCTTGGGGAAAGACGAAAGGACGCGGTTCTACTCCACTCTCCAACACACGAGTAACTTCTCGAAACAGGGCTTCTCCAGCAGGAGGGGTGTCAGGAGGTGCGGGGGCGATCGCCGCAGGATTAACAGAATTTGATGCGTAAGTGATATTGTTGCGTCGGTCAACCAGTGTGATGTAAACCGAAGCAGGAGGCTGTTGCCCACGCGGTCTGGCAAACCACAGATCCTTCAAATTGCTGGGGCTTCCAAGGGCACAGAAGCCATACAAGGTTGCACCTCCCTCAGCATGAATGTTGACCCAGGTGCGCGAAGCATTGCGGTTGAGCCCACAGGGCGGCAGATCGGGAGATGCTGCAAATAGGTCAGCGGGGAAAGCGGCGTAGTTGTCTACACTCAGGCAATAGCGCGTCCACGGTTGTCCACCAGCTTCATAGTTCTCAATCCTTACCACGCGCAACTGAGGCATTGGGATCGTAAAACTGGCACCCGTGTTCGCAGCACTGTTGTTTGGGACTGTACCTGTTGAGTTGTTGACATATACCGGAATCCCAACTTTGACAGCCCGCCGCACCGTCAACACTGCACCATATTCGGGTAAAGTTAGAACCTGAAATAATAGACCGAGTTCCGTTGAAGTGGTAATCTGCAAGTCTACCCGCACCATTCCTGAATCCAGTACAGGGGCAGAAAAAGCGAGTTCTTTTTGACCTCCGTTAGCATCTCCCGGAGTTAAGCGATGTTGCAAGACCACACTCAATTCATGGGCGAGTTCTTGATAATCTCGCGCTGCAATTTGCAGTGAAGGAGCAGGAAACTTTTCCAGGTAGACTGCTAGATTCCAGCCTGTTTGAGTTTGCGTCAGCACCATCTGTACCTGGCGGTTACGCTCTGCGATCCGGTAGCGAGGCAGATAATATTTCTGTGCCGAATTTGTTGGAGACTCAAACACCGTTTCGTCACTCACGTCTGCGGTGAGACTGAGGGGAACAGTGATTTGGTTGCGGGGGGTACCCTCGGTCGGGGTACGAATGTCAGCGATCGCCCTGCCTAAATCTGGATTAATCCACCGAATCTGTTCGGGACGCATGTACAAAGAAGAGTCAATGCTGGCGATCGCTTCGGGTTGTCTCGCAACCACTGCATCTGCCAGGATTGAGCGGTCAATTCGGGCAACTTGAGTCTCAGACACTACTGAGGCAGGGGCAGGTTGTGCCAGTTGAACCGCTGCAATTTGA
Organism: Oculatella sp. FACHB-28; assembly: GCF_014696015.1. Classification (NCBI taxonomy): domain Bacteria; kingdom Bacillati; phylum Cyanobacteriota; class Cyanophyceae; order Oculatellales; family Oculatellaceae; genus Oculatella; species Oculatella sp. FACHB-28. The sequence continues at coordinate 34,631 of NZ_JACJPJ010000047.1, forward strand.
CTGAGGACTACAGTATTTGAGGTAACATTTGAGGCGATATCTGAAGCGACTGTATTTTGAATAGACACATTAGAAACTGGCATTCTTCTAAACGCATTGTTGACCATGAGTTCTCCATGTCGGGCAAAATCTAAATCGATAATCTCACTTCACTCCGCGCACTAGCGAGGCGTTTGAGATCATGCGAGTGTAAATCCGTCTAACAGATACAAAAGATAGAACCTAATTCCGCTAATACTACAAATTAAGTTAGACTTTTAGGATGAATTGAGTCACCGTCTAAGATTCTCAATCTGGGGACAGCAGTGAGTTTTCTTGACAATGAGGTAGAGCACTTTCAGGGCAGCGATGTGAGTTGAACATGTGGCGTTTGTTCTGTTTTATCCCATTCTCTTGAGTTAAACAGGCGATCGCAGTACCCCTGGGGGTACTTTTGGGCGTTGTGTTACAAAAAAGTTGAATGATGTTGTCATTCAACTGCTTTCAAACTTCGTATAGGTCTTGCAACACAGCAAAAATTCTTGCCACAGAACTCAGATTATTTTGATCGGTAAATATTCTTGCGCATAAAAATCACCTGTAAGGGTACTGTCGGGGTGCAGTTATGTCGCTTACGATTAAACAAGTTTTGCCTAACCCTTCATTTGACCCATTTTATGTCCCGCGAAGATAAGCCGCAGCGTGTTGGTATCTTAGTAGTTCATGGTATTGGTGAACAGTGTCAGTTTGAGCATCTTGAGGAAGTAGTCAGAAATATTGCCTCTGCTTTGCAAGCAGATAGCAAACAGGCAGATTCCAACATAGATAGTGTTCAAGTTAACATTAACATTAGCAAAGATGCACCTTACCGAGCCAATCAACAGACCTGGCGGGGTGAGGGAGCTGCGACGGCAATTATTGAAGTTGTAGACAAAAATGACCAGCAAACAAATCTAGAATTCAGGGAAGTTTGGTGGTCTGACTTAGATGAGCCAAACAGTTTCAAAACATTCAGGAGTTTTTGGGCTTGGGGTCTCTCTCTATGGACAAAACCTAGATATGACCAAAGAACTGATACTGAGTTCCCGGACAAGGAGGTACCTCTGCATCCTGATAGGCGATTGCCTGGGCGCAGCTTTAATCAAGCAAAGGATCTTTTACCTGGAGAAGGTGAACCGATTCAACTCGTCCATCGTGTCTATTTGCTCCTTGTGTCCTTTGTGGTGTTCTTACTTCTACCGTTCCTTTGGGTTTTAGGAAGAGTTTCACGGAGTATTTTAGGACTGGAAATCAGACCTGATCTCCTAGTTGAGTACCTAGGTGATGTCAAGTTATACCAACAGGATGCAAGGGAAGGGAAAGGACCATTGGTCGATTTGGGGAAAGCCCCTCCTCGTTTTTCCATACGTCGGCGCTTTATCAAAGCTTTGGTCGAAATGAGTTTGGAGAAATACGAGCGTTGGTACATTTTGTCTCATAGCTTAGGTACTGTGGTTGCTTTCAATGGACTGATGGAGATCGAAACAGCATTGCCTAGATACTTAGACCAAAAGTTGTGGAAAAGATGGTGCCGCAAGCATCAGGGTCGGGTAAAAAGGCAACTCACAGAGGATGAAAAGAAAGTTCAGAAATATGTGCTTCCTCAACGCCCAAGCTGGCTTTCTCGTGATAATGATGATGTGATCAGTCGGAAAGAACTATTCCGCAACTTGAAAGGCTTCATGACGTATGGCTCTCCGCTCAGCAAATTTGCTGTTCTTTGGCCATTGGTTGTTCCTCTTAACAAAGACGAATCAGTATTTAAAGAAGATTTTGAATGGATTAATGTTTTTGATCCAACCGATCCCGTCTCAGATTTCACTCGTTTCTTTGATAGCCAACAAGGTAAAGAGTCGCCCTTAACTCCAAGAGAAATCCCATATAAGGCAGAGAAAATTCATCTCCTAAGCCACGGGCAGTATTTGACTTACAATCCAAAGCGAAAGAACCCGTTAGTTCGTCAAGTTTCTGAATGGTTATTGAGCGGCGAAAAGTTTAAAGAACCACAAGTTGAAAAAGATGGCTTTTCTTTCCATTTAGGCTGGCCTAATCCAAAAAGCGCTCATAGTGATAAAGACTCCCCTATTGTTTCTTTTTATTTTGGATTAGGTATTTTTGTCTGGTTCCTGTTGGGAGTCATTATTTCGTTCGCTTTAAGCTGGTTTATCCCCTCGCTCCTCACTCAAGTTCCTCAGCTTTTAGCACAGATAGGTCTGAAATCTACCATTATTGATGAAGCGTTGTTACAGCTCAGTCATTTTCTGTCTAACCCTCTCTACTGTGTTGGAATAGCTTTTTGTACCATCATTAGTGTTGGACTAGTAGTCAGAGTGTTTGGGCTGAATAAAAATCGCGGCATTTCAGTTGAATCAAAGAAGCCGTAGCAACATCATTTAGCCCCCAATTCTTACGGCGTTGGGAGTTAGAACGTTGTGGAACTTTTAATGTGCGAATGGACTCCTGTAGGGGCACGGCCTTGCCGTGCCCCTACGAAAATCATTCATCAAAGTGTGATATGGCTCCAAAAGGCTGTATTTGAAAGTACTCGCAAGCGCGTGTTTAGTGAAGTAATTGAGTATTTACTTGGAAAGATTAGGGGCCACAACATCGGGAAAACTCTCAAAGTTACGGCGAACCCAATCCATACCGACTTCGTTGTTGAGTTTAATCTTCTGCGGAGTGTTTGGATAAAGCTTGCTCAGAATATCAGCATCTTGATCAATCACCACCTGACCGAATTTGAGATAGGTACTACCAAACAGCCTAAAGGCAGGATGTTTTGCTTGTCCAAAAAGCAGGATGTAAGTTCGGGTGCGGTTTTCGGCTTCTGGAATAAAGAAGTGGCATTGGGCTGCTTTCCCTAATGGCATTTCACCGTGAAAGATAACGAGGGACGGAAAATGGTTCTCCAGGTGTGCCTTAATGTTGGTGGGTAGCAGAAGCAAATCTGGTTTTCTCAGTTTTTCTGTCAGCGTGTAGGGTGCCGTGGGCATGTCATAAAATGCATGGGAATGATACCCCTCGTCAATGAATTGGTGAAACTCAACATCCGTGATGCGGAATAAGTCTCGATGAGTGCCATTCTGGTGATTGTAGTCATGCATATTCAGCAGCATGGTCAGCAGATCGGTTTCAACGCTGCGATCGCCCGTATACCCGACAAAATAATATTGCTCTACAATCTCATCCAACACTTTGGGAATTGGAATTTTTGGCTCATGCCCACCATATGACCAGATGAAATCGCCTTGAATCATAAGTTCTAACGGTTGCAACTGAGGCAATGTTTTTTTGCCTGAACCCGGTAGAACGGTACAACCAGCCGCATCAAAAGGTAGCGCATGAAACGGGCAGATGACAACGCTTTTACCGTCACTTTGCGTTTCACACCATCCCTCTGAGAGCATGGCTCCCATGTGTGGGCAGGCATTTGGTAAAGCATGGACTTCTCCTGTCTCATCCTTCCACATCACATAGTCAACACCGTATAGAGAAACCTTGCGGGGCTGATTAACCTTCAGCATGGATTTGTGCGCCAACAGCCAGGGCGCACCGGGGAGCATTGAGCGCATAGCGTCCTCCATTGATAAAATTATGAAAAATCTGTCGCATTTCAATCTATGAACTTCAAAATATGACAGAACATTCACGTTCGTCAAGCCCCCAAGCAGCTAATAGTTTGCGTCGTCAGCCTAAACAGCAGCGCGGCAAGGAGCGAGTCGAGAAAATTCTTGATGCGGCGGCGGCTGTATTTGATGAGGTGGGCTATGAAGCTGCAACAACCCACATGATTGCTGCCAGAGCCGGAACGGCGATCGGGTCGCTCTATCAGTTTTTCCCAGATAAAGCCGCTATTTTCAAGGCGATGGAGTTACGTCATGCAGAGCGGGTGAAGGCGATGTGGGCGCAGGTGGATATCGCGACCATTATCCAATTACCACTCCGTCAGATGATCCATGCGATCGCGACCAGCGTGGCAGAACTGTTTGAGCAACCCGTGTCGCGAGTCGTATTTGTGCAGTTTTATCTGGCACGCGAAATTTTTCAGTCGATTGATGAAAGCATGACACAGGAAGCGATCAACTTTATGGCAAATATTTTGAAGCACCGAAATGCTGCCCTAACTGAGGAACAGTACAGCCTGTTAGCAGAAGTATGTGTGCACAGCAGTAATGCGGTGATGCTGGCGGCACTTCGCAGCCCTAGTCTTGAGCATCGCCAACGCTTGACGCAGCAGATTGAGGAGCTATTAGTGTCATATTTAGAGCCGCACGTCGGCGATCATCAGTTAGGCGATGTAATGAAAGTAATGATATGCCCTCACTGTCAATCCAGCCAGTTATCGAAAAATGGATATCGTCGGGGCAAGCAGTGTTATCTCTGTAAGGATTGTAGAAAGCAGTTTGTCGCTCAATAGCCCGCTAGCAACTGCAAAATTCAGGGTTCTGTTTTTACAGAAGGAAACTGTTCAAAATTCCGACGAACCCAATCCATTCCTACTTCATTGTTGAGTTTGATTCGTTGTGGCGTATTCGGGTAGATCCGGTTGAGAATCCTGGCATCTTGCTCTACAACAACATCAATCAGCTTCAGCAAATTTCGTTTCAGCAAGTGAGCGATCGGGGAATGCGCCTGCATGTACATCAATACAAACACGCGCGATCGCCCCACAGATTCGGGCAAATAAAAGTGGCATTCCTTTAAACTCAGAATTTTGTTGTCGCCATGCATCACCCCCATAAACGGAAAGTAATTTTCCAGATGCGCTTCCAGAACTTTTGGTAATGCCAATTGTGCCGGATTTCTGAGAATCTCCCGCCATGTTGGTTGTTTCCTGGGTTGAGCCAGATAAGCGTGAGAATGTAACCCTTCATCAATGAATTGCTTGACCTGAACCTCCTCAATTTCAAATAGCTCCCGATGCGTGCCGTTCTGATGGTTGTAGTCGTGCATATTCAGCAGCAAACTCAGAATGTCAGTGGGAATGCTGCGTTCACCTGTGACCCCAATGAAGTCATACTCAGTGGCGATCGCATTCATCAAATTAGGAATTGGAATCTTTGGCTCATAGCCACCATAGCTCCAGATCAAATCCCCCTGAACAATCAATTCAAGTGGTGACAGCAAGGATTTCGTTTGCCTGTTGGAACCGGGTAATACAGTACAGCCCTGGTGATCAAACTCTAGAGCATGAAATGGACAGGCGATCGTACTACTACCATCACATTGAGTTACACACCAACCTTCCGAAAGCATTGCGCCCATGTGAGGACAGGCGTTAGGTAAAGCAGTAATTTTGCCTTGTGAATCTTTCCAGAGCACGTAATCTCGACCTAACAGGGAAAACTTTCGGGGCTGATTCGGCTTCAGCATTGAGCGATGTGCCATTAGCCAGGGAGAACCCTGTAATTGCTCCATAACCTTAAAACTTTAACTTACTAATTAATTAGTAAGCTTATCAAGAGCTTGTCATTTCGTCAATTCCACGATGTTTAGTCTCTGCTAAGATGGCTCTGGTAGGACAAGAGTGATAGGAGTCGTGGGTCGATTGGGGAAACGAGCAGTAAAATCAGTGCGTCCCGTGCGAGATGCAGCGGCAACACAACAGCAAATTCTGGACGCTGCTGAGCAGGAGTTTGCCCACCACGGCTTAAAGGGGGCACGAATGAGCGCGATCGCCCAAGCTGCCCAGGTTACTTCTGCAACATTGCACTATTACTTTGAGAACAAAGAAAATCTATACAAAGCTGTTCTCCAGCGCCCTGTGGATGAGGTTCAAGAAATACTGGCGCAACACAATTTTGATGCTCTATCTCCTGAAGAGGCTCTGAAGCAAATCATTCGCATTGCAATCTCCAACGAAGCCGCGAACCCTCAACGACAAATGCTGTGGTTTCAGGAGTCGAGCCAAAATCAGGGCGCGTACTTTAAAGAGTGCAACGTATTGACACTTCACGAGTATCTGTTAAAAGTTCTAGAACGAGGCATGAAAGACGGTTCCTTTCGTCCACTCAAGCCATTTCTCACCTTGACCTACATCTTGAGTATTTGCCTCTTCTATTTCACAGTTCATGAAAATTGGCGGCATCTTACTCCAGAAATCGATCGCCTCAGCCCAGAAATGATAGAAGAACATACCGAAGCGGCGATCGCATTCATTTTGGCAGCGATTCAGCGAAGGGATTAGGTTAGCGAAGAATTAGTTTGCTGCCGTAGCGCCGATGGATCGTTGTTTTACCGACCCCTGTACGGGCGGCGATCGCTCTGCTTCAAACTACTGTTGAGAGCGCATTTCTTGCTGGCGCATTGGCATCGCATCAATCGTGCGAAATAGCACCGCCAAATCAATCGGAGTTTGGCTCCGTTGCTTCTCCGTACTATCTTTACCAACTAGAATTACCGCAAACTCCTCAGGAGTGATCTCGAACTGTCGTCTAAGCCTTTCCGCCGATGCTGAACTGATCGATTGTCCATCGACTTGGCTTTCTCCAGTTTCCAAAACCTGCACCAACTTGAGGTCGCGCTCATCTATGCCTGCTCCGTCTACCTGCCATGCTTGCATCTGTTGTTGATAGTCAGATGAACTAGTTGAGGGTGCAAAGACCAGCAAGATGCGGTGTTGCCATTGATATTCGCTCAAATTAAATTCAACCGACTGTGAATGATCAGAGGGTGCGGCAACACGGGCTATCTCTGAGGGGTGGGAATTAGAAAGGTTAGAGGAATCACTCATAGAAATGAAAGGCTGAGCGTAGACACAGCCCTGTAGCAGGGACAGAAGGACAACAAATACAGATAGAGACTGCATTGCTCAGACAGAAACAACCTCCTTACTGTAGCCAAATCTATGAGAGAGCAACTGGTTCCGAGGAGAGAATTTCAGGGTACACAGGTCAAGCCGAGAGCGGGAAACCTGCTGCCAGCAACCAGCCAAAAAATAGAGCAGAGCCGATCGCGTAGATCCATGCTTGATTCAACAAACCTGCCACCAGAGACAAAATCCCCTTCAGTGGTGGGAACAACGGCAAAAGCAAAAACATAAATCCTAATTGAGGTAAAAAGTTGAGCGTTAGGACAAAGCCACCAATCAGGACAACGCTTTGTCCCAGCCACCAGAGGATGCGTTTGCCGACCCCGACATTCTCCTGCACAATTCCAGATGCCAGGAACCAGGGGAAACAAGCGATCGCCACTGGCAACCATACTCTCAACCGAATTGGGATGAGCCACCATTGAAGCCAGACCACCTGCGCCATTGCACCAAAGGCAACCCAGAGGATGACAAACAGCACAATTCCCAGCCCAATGGTGCGCAGGGTCGGACGAGGCAGCCTTGCCAGCACTCCCAACCAGGTTAATCCGGCAATCAAAAACCAGACGCCAACCGCTCCGCCAACTTGAACCCCACCCAAATCCTGGAGGTCAAACCGCTGACTCAGCAACACTAATCCTGCGGTTGCTACCAATGGCGCGGCGGTTAATCCTGCCCACCGTTGAATGAAAGCTATTTTCAAGGTGATGGTTTCTGGTTGAGTCAGGAGGGGTGAAATTGCTGCCAACCCCACTAACCAACCCAGTAGATGTAAACCATACCAAGCTATACGGCGATCGCTGTACTGACTCTCTTGGGTTCTCCCAAACGTAGCGTCGAGCCACTCCAGTGCTGCCTGATGACTACCATCACTAAACAGAATGGTGATGTGTTCGACACCAGGAATGACAACCAGTTCTCGTCCCTGTCCTGCTGCTAAGTTTGCGTTTTCTCCTCCTGCCTGTGCTAGCAGCCGTTCGGCATTGCCAATAAATCTTCCCTCTCCACCCCCTGCCTGCAACTGGAGATTCTGGGGAGCTTGAGGAGTCACATTTGCCCCAGTTGGGGAAACAGCAACGGTTGCAGCAAAGCGATCAGGGCTACGAACGCCAGCCGTCATCACAATTCCGCTACCCATCGAGTGCCCCAGCAATGCTAAACGGTCTGAGTCAACCTGAGGTTGTTCTAATAGAGCTTGCAAAGCAACATCCAGGTTGTTCTGCAACTCATACTGCTGTAAGCGAGCAGGATTCGCCCCATGCCCGTCAAAATCCCACAGCATTACCGCATAGCCTGCACGAGCCAGTACGTGCCCATAACCCAACATTAACTGTTTGGAACCTGCAAATCCATGTGCAACTAGAACTCCTGGGACTGCCTTCGCCCCTTGAGGGGCAATATATAGCAGAGGAACTCCCTCCTTTTGGAGCGATCGCACCTCTAATCCCGATCGAGCAATCGCGATTCCTAACCAAGACGAAACAACCAGCAGGATTGCCAGTAACAGGAGTCCTAAGCGTTTATAGTTCAATTTCACAGGCTTCGGCCAACATCCAAACACCACTTACTGGTGTAACGCAAAACGGGCTTAAGGATTGGAAAGTAGTGAGGTTTATCGTTTTCGGTCGATTTTGACTCGCTTATTGGGGTCTTGCTTGTGAACCCAGGCTAAAAATTTCTGTAGCTGCGGGTCCTGCTTGAGCTTTTCCAAGGTGTTTAAGTGCAGTGCTAAATGAGAGTTGTCATAAAGGGTGTGGATCTGGCGATGACAGGCAGAGCAAATTTGAATTGTGGGACTGGGGTCGAGCCCCTGGCGTTTGGTCTTTTGACGAGGAGTTAGGTGATGCTCTGTGAGAGCAGGCATCTCTCGGTGGCAAAGTTCGCACGGCTGCAGCATTGCTAGAAATGAGTGGGTAGTCGGGAACAGTGACAAGTAAAATAAACAAATAAACTACTGCATTAACTGTTGACGCAAATCCCGCAAAGCAAACCCAGTTCCCTGTTCTGCTGCAACTTGCAGAACTTGAGTAATCAGGATGGGCAGATCAACATTGGGGAAATAGCGACTTATAGACTGTGGTTGATAAACCTCCCCTTGCAGACAGTAAATCTTTAAGCCACTCTTTTTAAAGAGCCAAACTTCTGGAACTCGATAAGGCGCATAGTCTTCAGCAGATGTATAAGTGGTGACATCAATTTCAATCACCAGATCGGGCGGCGGGTCAACTTGCCAGTCAATCCGATCTTTACCAACAGCAACTTGCCAGTTATCGATATAAAAGCAGTAATCTGGCTCAATGCCTCCCGATTCAGGGATGTCCATCGTAATCGGGGTAAAGGCTTCGTAGTTGCGAATTTCGCTGTCCAGCAAGATTTCCACAACTCTAGCAAGCAAATGGGCTTCACGTCCGTGACGAGGAAGGGGACTCATAAGCAAGATTTCGCCGTTGCGATATTTAATTCTGGGAATAGAGCCATCGCCTCGGCTATCTCGCAGAATGCAATAATCTTGCCAGGTTCCGGGCATCCGCATCACACTGCCCGGTGGAAGGTGAATTTTTTCGCGAGACACGACAGCGTACATAGGAGATCTCTTGTTCTTACTGACCAAATTATAGCGATCGCTATTAAAGAACCTTACAGTTGCTCCATGATCAGGGCAAAGACCTCATAGGATGTCATTAGTAACAGAAAATTTAGAACGATACCCTTTACTCTAGGTCGGACGTACTATGCCATTGTCCACTTCAATATTGTCTGATTTAACCGTTATGACATTTAGCAGAAGGATCAAGTTATCTATGTGGCATCGTTTAATTACCGCATTTTTAATTGGTTTATTAGGGTTAACCAGTGGAATGTTGCTTGCTCAGCCTGCTCAAGCAGCGGGCTGCACGTTGACGGCGATTGTCTGGGAAGGCTATACCGATGTTTCCTTTGCCCAAAAGTTTGAGCAGGAAACAGGCTGTGCCATCAAAGCAACCTATGCCGGGTCGAGCGACGAAATGTTTGCTAAGTTCCGCACGGGCGGCGGTCGCACCTATGACCTAATTTCTGCATCAGGCGACATCACCGAACGGCTCTACAAAGCTGGATTAGTCAGACCGATTGACACCAGTAAACTCGAAAACTACGATTCAATTTTTTCACCGTTTCAAAAAGGTGACTGGAATAGCTTTGATGGCAAGCCCTACGGTGTAACCTTTGCCTGGGGTCCAAATGTGCTGCTCTACAACACCGAAAAAGTAGCAACTGCGCCCACTTCTTGGGATGTACTGTTTGACCCCCAGTATGCCGGACAGATTACCATTCCCGACAATCCAATGACGATCGCTGATGTTGCGCTCTGGTTGGGCAAGCCAGACCCCTATGACCTAACAGACACTGATCTGGCTGAAGTGAAAGATAAGCTACTGGAACTGCGTCCCAGCATTCGCAAATTCTGGGCAACTGCTGGTGAGTTGGCAAACTTGTTTCAGTCGGGTGAAGTAGTGCTTGCCCATGCCTGGCCACTCACCTATACGCAACTGATTGAGGCAGATTATCCGGTCGGTTCTGTTAACCCTAAAGGGCAACTGACAGGCTGGACGGACTCCTGGATGATTTCTAAAAACTCTCGTAACGTGGATGCTGCCTACAAGTGGATTGATTTTATCCTCAGTGGTGAAGGTCAAAAGGGTGTAATGGATGTAACAGGCTACTCTGGCGCAACGGAATTGGGCGTTGAAGCAGTCGGTCCAGAACGCGCCAAGGAACTGTTTATGGATGACCTGTCGCTGCATGAGGAAATCAAAATGTGGCAGAGCGTCCAAAATTACGATAAGTGGGTACAGCTTTGGAACGAAATCCGCAGTTAGAACCGTTGATCACTCAACCGTCAGAAGCCCAGTTTTCAGAGGCGCAACCAAGACGGCGCGATCGCACACCAGTCGCACTCTACGCAACTTTGTTACCGCCGCTGGTGTGGATGACGCTGCTGTATTTTGTGCCGATCGCCATTCTGATCTCTTACAGCTTCTGGCGGTTAGAAGCGTTTGATATCGTGCGGGAGTTTAGCCTAGTCAATTTTCAAACGATCTTTGGCAATACGGCATACAGCACAGTAATTGTGAGAACGGTAATGACTGCGCTGGGGGTAACGGCAATTGATGCGGCGATCGCCCTCCCCCTGGCTTTCTTCATTACTCGTTTCGGTGGTCGCTATCGCACGTTGTTAATGCTGTTAGTCATTCTGCCGCTGTGGTCAAGCTATCTGGTGAGGGTCTTTGCCTGGAAAATTATCCTTGGGTATAACGGCATTCTCAACAGTGCCCTACTCTCTTTAGGAATTTTGCAGCAGCCCAGCCAGATTTTCCTTTATAACCAGTTTTCAACCACACTTACCTTTGTGCATGTCTGGCTACCTTTCATGATTTTGCCTGTAATCACAGCCTTCGAGCGACTACCCAAAGATTTGCTCGAAGCATCAGCAGATCTCAACGCTCCACCTCTCACCACTTTTCGTAAAATTGCTTTACCGCTGGTGACACCCGGATTACTGGCAGGTTCAATCAATGTATTTGCCCTAACAATGGGTGACTTTATCACTCCCAATTTGATCGGAGGTCCCAGTGGCATCATGTTAGGCAATGTGATTTCCTCCCAATTCGGCGTGTCCTACAACTGGCCACTAGGAGCCGCATTTGCACTGGTAGTGATGCTAATCGTATTTTTAGCCCTGACCGTTGTAGTGAGACGAGGAGCTTTGGAGTAAGGAATAGAAAGTAGAAGAACAGTACAGCTATCTAAGCCTATTCAGTAATGGGTGTAGGTTGGGTGAAGCAGAGCGGAACCCAACGCTTTAGATTTGCCGCGTCAGTAAATTCTTGTAAATCTGCAAATGTTTTTGGGCGATCGCCTCCCAACTAAACTGTCTGACAAACTCACTTCCTGCTACACTCAGTTGTTTCTGCAAATCTGGATTTTCAATTAACTTCAGTAGTGCCGCAGTGAGAGAATCTGGGTCACGGGATGGCACAGGACAAACAATATTTGCCACAGCAAGTTCCAGGTCGGGTGGGTCAGAATAAGCCGCGACAGTAGGTAAATGATGGGCTAAAAGCGCTAGTAGGGAACCACTTTTGAGGGTGACACCGTGATTGAAAGGTAACACGCCTAAATCAGAACCGCTTAAATAGTGAGAGGCGATCGCTTCGCTCACATAGCCTGTCATTTTTACTTGTTCACTAAGCCCTAGCTGCGAGATCTGAGCCTGCAACTTATCCCAATAGCGTTTGGCTTCATTCTGAGGTAAAGCTAAGCTCTCTACTCCACCGATGAGCAATAGTCGCGCCTGGGGAATAGTGGTTAGTATCTGTTTGAATGCAAGAAATAAGTTTTCCAGTCCTTTAACGGGATGTAAAAAGCCGAAAAAAGCAATCACTAACGATTCCTCTGACCAACCGTAGGTTTGGCGCACAAGCTGGCGAGTAAGCGATCGCTCAATGGGTGCCACTTCCACATTAGCGGCGATCGGAATTCGACAAAGGCGATTGGATAGGTGAGGGAGGCGATCGCGAATTGCACTCTCTGCTTCTACATTAGTGGTAATGATTGCCTGACTACCCGTTAGTAAAAAGCCATCCTCTCGATCCCACCATTGATGCTGTTGTCCCCATTGCTTCAGCCATTCCAGCAGTTTCGGTGGAACGCCTTTGGGTTGCCATTCCCACCAGCCATACTCATGCACTGTTGTAATGATGGGTTGACGATAACCTAAAGCCCGTAGGATTAACGGCAGCAAAAAAATAGGACGCTGAAAGCTATAAGTGCCTGCTGCATGTTGAATATGCAGAATATCAGTTGGAGTTGTTTGAATCGTCCGCACTAATGGCAATAGGCTAGCTAACCTCCAATCTTGCACCACTCCTCGAACGCGGGTATCTTGTACTGCTTGAGCTGCTGCTTGGGTAGTGAGCACTATAGACTCAACCTCTTCTGCCAAAGCCTCTCGTAAGCGTGAGGTGTAGTGAGCTACACCACAGCGATCGGGTTGATAGGTACCAGCAATTAAGGTGACGCGCAGCATGGGATCTGAGTTTTGGTCATTGGACGTTGGTCATTGCAAACTTGTGAACAGCTACAGTACCTCTACCTGAGAGCTGTTACAACAGCATTAGTTTCTCTTAAAAGCTCCAGTGCTGCTGCAACCACAGTTTCGGGAGGGATGTCTAAACACTCCAAGTTATAGGGACAAGTGAATGCATAGCAGGGGCTACATACAGTAGGGCGACGCAGCAACCGAACAGGAGCATGACGAGGACACCATTGTGATTCCCGTTCAGTTCCGGCAAACAAAACAACCATTGGAGTTTGTGTTGCGTCGGCAATGTGCATGGTTGAGGTGTTGTTGGTTAACACCAGTTGCGCCTCTGCCACCAAATTTGCTAATTCTGACAAACTGGTTTTACCAATCAGATCAATGGCACAGTTGCCTAACACCTGAAGTAAGGGGAAAGCACGATCGCGATCTTTTTCAACCCCTGTTACCACCACTGACCATTTGGTAATCTCACTCAGCCGTCGAGCCGCAGCGGCAAAGCGATCGGGGTCATAGTTGCGAGATTGGCAGGTTGTCCAAGGGTTGAGCAAAATGAATTCTCTAGGAAGCTTAAATTTTGAGTTTTGAATTTTGAATTTTGAGGTTTGAATCGCTAAATGGCGATCGCTCACTTCAAAACCAACTGATTCAATCAGTCTCAGGTTGCGCTCTACCTGGTGGATTTCATCAGGAGCAGAGTTCAATTCGTGAGTCAGAAAGCCCAGTCCTTTTTCTTTAGATTCTCCTAAACGCAGGGGAATTCCTGCCAAATGACAAATTAGGGCTACTGGATGAGGACTTTGGCTGAAACTGGTGAAAATGATGGCTGCATCGAAGTGGCGATCGCTCAAAAACTTAACTAACTCCCATTCCCGCTCTGGGTCAAATGGTAACCGTCCTAAATCTTGCCACAGTACTCGCCAGGGCAACACTTCATCTACCCAGGGTAACAAGGGCGCAGTGAGTGCCCCAGAAGGACTTGCCATTAACGTTAGTTTTGCCGCTGGTAAATTTTGCTTGATTGCCCGCAAAGCAGGGCTAGTCATAATCACATCGCCAATATTATCCAATCGCATCACCAGGAGGTTGCGAACATTTCTCCAATCTACTGAAAGTGAGTTTTCAGAATTGAATTGTAAGTTTTGAGTTTTAGGGTTTAAGCTTTGCTTTCCTGCTCCCACACTCTTCTGCTCCCATATCCTTTCTACTGCCGCCAACACTTCAGCAGGGGCGATCGCCTGCATACAGCTCTCCCATTGGTCAAATGGGCAAACTCCGCCATACCAGCAGCGTTGCTCAGTAAAGTTCTGAACGTTTCGCTCAGGGCACTCAGGATAACCTTGCAAGTTGATGTGAGGGAAAGGTTGTCCATAGCGACCGTGCCAGGACGGTCCGAATAGGGTAATTGTGGGGATATTCAAAGCCGCAGCAATGCGCGCAGGTCCAGTGTCAGCAGCAATCACTAAATCTGCTTCTGCCATTACCGCTGCTAGTTGTCTTAGAGAGCCTCGTTGCCATACTCGTGCCGTGCCACCAATATGTCGAGCAATGTGCTCAGCTTGTGCCGGGTCTGCACCTACGGGAATTAGGATCGTGGCACCATACCGTCGTTGTAATGCGCGTCCTAGCTGTACAAAGTTTGCGGTTGACCACCGTTTGACAGCCATTCCAGCATCAGGACATAAAACGATGAGTGGACAATAAGCTGCACCTAATGCTTGATGTGCTGACTCATGTTCTGCTGCGGTTAGGTGAATCAATGGTTGGTCAAGGGGCATCGCATCCACAGCAATCACTCCCTCTTCAACCAGAATGTTGAGGAAGCGATCGCCTACCCTCTGGTGCTCTGGAGGATTGCGCCACAGGTTCGTTACTGTCCGTTTTGCGCCACTGCTCTGAATTGCTTCAGCGATGCCATCGTAATTAGTATCTGAAACGATTAGATCAAAAGACTGATTCTTCAACGTCTGATCAACTGCCTGTCGAGCCTCACCTTGTTTGACCTCAATCACTTGATGAATGAGTGGATGCTGCTGTAACAGTTGACTCCCTGGCGCAAATGTTAAAACGGTGAGTTGTGCTTGGGGGTGCGAATTTGCTAGAGCGGCGATCGCAGGTAGTGCAATCAATACATCCCCTAACCCCCCTAATAGCTCAACAAATAAAATCTGGTGGAATGTGTCAGCGTGTGACATAGCTTTTTATTGATGGCTTTTTATTGACGGATGAAATGACCAATGACTACCCTAAATCGACAACAACTGGGGAGCATCCTGACTGCGATCGACAATCGTAGTTGGCAACTCCTGATGATAAACTCCCGATGGCAGTAAGCCGCAGCCACCATAGCGAGACATGACCCTCAGTTGGGCCAACACATCCTCTCCACAGTGGTTAGGGGGAAGTTCTTGCCAAAAGCTGAAGCCACCGACATCTCGCAGTTTTGCGGCATCGTATAAAACGCATCCGGCGACCCAGGCAACTTTATATTTGTATTTTTTTGCGGGAAAGTGAGAAGCTTGATTGATGCAGCCAAGCTGTTGCTGAACGTGGTACAAGTTAGCCGCATTATGTAACTTATATCGTTCCCATTGCGGTGTTCCAGAGCGGACTACTTCTGGCTGAACGGGTTCCTGCCAAAGTTCGATCGCCTGCTGATCAGGGCGTACATCGTTCAAAAAACTTAGCCCAATCACCGCAGATCCAACAAATCCACACTGTTCTTCTTGAATTGCCTGTAGAAGATACTCCAGGACATAGGGTTCTAGAATTAAGTCATTGTCTAGAAACAAAACATAAGGTGCGGTGGCTTGTTCCAATAAAAACTGACGCTGCTCTGCGATGCCCCGTCGAGGCAGATGTTTATGAGTGACTACCGAATTTCCATGAGCTTGAAGTACCCGTATTGCGACCTGCACTTCTCCAGTAGCCAGCGGATCGCTGTCCTCTGTCTGGTCAGAAATGATTACCCGAAAATCCCGGTAAGCTTGGGCACAAAGACTGGTCAAAGTAACCGCTAATGCAGCAGCGCGGCGATAAGTGGGAATGAGAATATCAATGGTTGCCATCACACGAGTTACCATTACACGACTTCTAGTAGCTGAGAGTGAGTAGTTAGGGGTTGGGTAAAGGAAGGGGCGATCGCCACTGTCGCACCCACGCAATAGCCATGCTGTCCTGCTTGCAAAAGTTCTAAAGCAGCATTAACGACCGTTTCTGGTTCTACTAACCGCAGACAATGATAGTGCCCTTCTGGACAAATGCTCTTATAGCAAATACGGCAGGGAACATCATGAAACAATACGCGATTAGGCACTTCCCAGGGAGTGTGTTGTGGGTTGGTCAAAGCATACAAATCAACTACAGGGGTCCCTACGGCTGCTGCGATGTGAACTGGTCCTGTGTTGTTGGAGATTAACAGAGGAGCCACATTTAACAGTGCAGTGAGTTCTCCCAAATCTAGGCAGCCAACAAGTGCGTGAGAAGGTGCGTTCATGTCTTGACGAATAGACGCAATGAGTTCTTGCTCTGGTTCTGTTCCAGTAAAGATAACTGGAATACCGTACCGCTGCACAAGCTGATCTGCAACGATCGCAAAGTGTTCCGGAGGGTAGCGACGCGAGAGGGCTGTTGCGCCAGGGTGAATCACAATCCAGGGACGTTCCAGGTTAATGTTTAATTCCTGTAACAGTTGCAGAACTCTAGTTTGAGCTACTTCTGGAACTTGCAAACTCATTCGCTGATCGGCAATTTCACTGCCCACGCTAGCTACCAAATCAAGCTGACGACGAACTTCATGGCGAGTAAATTGATCGGGTTCAGGATCTTTGACCCAGTCAGTGAGTAGCTGATAAGGATTTTCGTGACAGTGTGCCAACCGCAGTGGAATTCCTGCCATGTAGCAGAGAAATGCTGATGGCAATGGGTTCTGGCTATAAACTGTGAAAATTACGGCTGCATCAAAGTTGGCTTGTCGCAGTCGCTCAATCATTTCATATTCTAGACTGCTATCCTTGCGAGGAGCCGTTGCTTTTAGCCAAGGTGAGTCATAAATAATCAAATCATCCAGTTCTGAGATAAGAGGGGCAACCACACTTCCAGCCGAAGAGGTGAGCAAGGTGATGCGTCGTTCAGGCTGTGAGGCTTTTAGGGCACGCATGGCGGGTGTGGTCATAATCACATCACCAATAGTGTCTAACCTAACGCAAAGGATATTTTTGGCGTTATCCCAAGCTGCTTGTGTCATAGGTTTTTAGGTTTTGAATCTGTTGAATGAGTTGAGTGGTAGAGCGATCGCTCACGAACGGCAAAATTTTAACGACACCTCCCAGATCCTCAACTAGTGAAGCTTCGGGAAGGGTTTCTCGTGTGTAGTCGCCTCCTTTGACAAAAACTTGTGGACGGATAACTTGAATAAGATTGCAAGGATTGATTTCGTTAAAGGGAACAATCGCATCTACACAGTTCAACGCTGCTAATACTGCCATGCGATCGGCTAAAGCGTTAACTGGTCGGGTATTTCCCTTTAGTTGTCGAACGCTTTCATCAGAATTGACTCCAACAATCAAAATATCTCCCAATGCTTTAGCTTGATTGAGATAGGTAACGTGACCACGATGCAAGATATCAAAACAACCGTTGGTGAAGACGATGCGTTGCCCAGAGTTACGATAATGGTTAAGTTGATGTTCCAACTGGTTTTGAATCGTCAGCAGTTTGGAAAAATTCCTCTCATCCCCAATCTTCTGATTCAGCTCAAGATTGGGATGAGGCAAATTATCATCCATCTCATCAACAGATTGCCGTAATGCTTCAATAGTGCAAGCGGTTGTCCCAGGCTGAGCTACAACAATAGCTGTTGCAGCCGCTGCAAGATCAGCCGCCGTTGAAGTATCAGCACCCGCAGCGATCGCCAAAGCTAAAGTGCTGGTAAAAGTATCGCCTGCACCAGAGGTTTGTGATTGAGGAGCAGGTTTGACATAAGTGCGATGAGGAGGGCGATCGCGCTCAAAAATTAAAGCACCGCCGCGATCTAAAGTGACTGCTGCAATATTGGCTCTGGTTAGATCAAGAAGCTTTTCCCCATGTAGCAGGATTTGATCGATTCGATCTGCATTAGTTTCAAGCTTTTTCAGTCCTAAAAGGTGAGTGGCTTGACTGTAATTAGGCTTAACGGCTGTGACATTAATAGACTGATATTCGGTGAGTTGCTTGGAGTCTACAACGAGAGTGCAAGGCGATCGCCGCTGCAATTCTTCTAAAGTACGAATCACAGATGGAGTCAGAATGCCATAGCCATAATCGGAGACAATAAGCGCATCACAGGTCGGAAATAGTTCAACCAGGCGATCGATGAGTCTTGTTTCAAGTTCAGATGAAATCGGATGAGTGCTGCCCTGATCAAATCGAACTAACAAATGAGAGGAAGCAATAATACGCTGTTTACTTAAAGTTTGGCGCGATCGCTCCTGAAGCAAATAAGCAGTTGAAACGCCTTGCGACTCCAAAGACTGTTTCAGCAAAGCTGCTTCTGGATCTTCACCAATGACTGAGAGAAATTTGACCTGACCTCCTAGACTACTAACGTTGAGAGCAGTGTTTGCGGCTCCGCCCGGTACGTTGAGACGTTCGGTGATGTTGACGACGGGGACGGGAGCTTCGGGGCAGAGGCGATCGCTACTGCCGTTGAGGTAACAGTCGAGGATAGCTTCACCGATTACCAGAACGTTGAGTTTTGAAAAACTGTTGATTAAGGATAAGTTGGACATGGCTTATTCTGGGTGATCCGCGCCTTGGAGGGCTGCCCCCAAACCTTCTCCGAAGGTACTGGGGAGAGGAGGCAGGGGAACGCTTCGCATCGGTGGTGTCTCAAGGGCTCTGGGAACGGTTGGTACAAGATTTTGGTGAAGTTTAACGTGTGTTTTTGGGGTAGGGGAGGCGATCGCTTGAATTACATTTGCGGCTTCGATCAAATTGTTGACCATGTGATGAGGGAGACGCGGGCGAGAGAGTTGCCATTCGGTTTCGTTGCCGTTGTCAATCAAGATGGTGCGACAACCCGCCTGTCGTCCTGCTTCGATGTCATTTAGAATGTCACCAATGAACCACGATTGTTTTAAGTCAATTCGATGTTCACTAGCAGCGCGATGGAGTAAACCAGGCTGGGGTTTGCGGCAGTTACAGCGAGTGGCGTAATGAGTAATCCTGCCGTCAGGATGGTGAGGGCAGTAGTAGAATCCAGCCAAGGGTACTCCAACAGATTGAAATAACTCACGTAAGTGTTGCTCGACAGCAGTTAGTGCTGATTCGGGGAAGTAACCACGAGCTACCCCAGACTGATTGGTGATGATTAACAGTTGATAGCCAGCGCGATGGAGCGATCGCACTGCCTCCAAAGCTCCCGCTGTCAGTCGGATTTTCTCCGGATCAACGTTGTAAGGCACATCTTCAACCAATGTCCCATCCTTATCTAGAAAAACTGCCCTTTCGCTCATCCTTGATTCCTCGTTATGTTGCTAAAAGGGTATTTTTGAACGTAGAACAATAGTTCACATAGAATAAAAGTTCACGTTCAAAAATATTCCTCTAATTTATGGCCAAGACGATTCTTGCATCGGCAATACCATTACTTCTGGAATTACTGTCTCTGCTGGCTGAGTCAGCAAAAAGCGAATGGTATTGGCGACGTGCTTGGGGTCTTGCAGTTTGTCTAAAGGTGTATCGGGAAAGCGATCGAGAATGAAGGGGGTTTGCATTCCGCCTGCAACAACGGCAGTCACTTTAACCTGGTGCGATCGCGCCTCAACATGCAGAGCGTGACTAAATCCTAACAAGCCCCACTTACTGGCATGGTATGCAGAAGCATTTGCCCAAACTCGCTTTGAGGCAGTTGAGGCAATGTTAACAATGTGTCCGCTTCCTTGCTGCTTCATTAGAGGTAGAACTAGCTTTGAGAGTAGGAATGGGCCGCGCAGGTTGACGCTGATTACCCGATCCCAGTCTGCAACTGTAAGTTCTTCAATCGGTAAGGTGACATCGGTTCCGGCATTGTTGATGAGGATGTCGATCTTGCCGCATTGGTCGATCACTTTCTGCACAACGGCTTCGGCTTGCTGGTCTTGGGTAATATCAAGGGGTAAGGCGATCGCCTCAAATCCTTTACTCTGAAGCTCTTTTGCAACTTGTTCAGCCAGGTCAAACTGAATATCGGCGACAACTACAACTGCCCCTGCTTCTGCTAAAGTGTGGCAGATTGAGGCTCCTAAACCGCGTCCGCCACCCGTCACTAATGTAACTTTTCCGGTCAATGCTTCCATTTGTCTCTCCTGGTTAATTTAGTTACTTATTCAGTTACTTGTTCAATCACTTAGTCGATAGAGGAGCCTTCTCACCTATTCCTCGGTCTCGCTGTCCTGCTGCTTCAAATACACCCAGTTCCCAACTGCCTAATCGCTCATTAGTGTCCGGCTCTTGGGGGGTGAGTAGCTGGGCTTCAACCAATTCACAAAGTAGGTGAATGACTAAAAGCTGTACTTCCTGAATTCGCTGAGTTTCATTTGCAGGAACTACGATTGCAATATCTGCTTGCGATCGCAGCTCTCCACCTTCTCCACCTAACAAAGCGATCGAAGTGAGATTATGTCGCTGGGCTGCTCTGAATGCTGCTATCACATTTTTAGAGCGACCGCTGGTACTAATTCCAACTAATACATCATTGGGCTGGGCGAAGGTTTCAACCTGTCGGGCAAAGATGTCTTCGTAATTCACATCATTTGACCAGGCGGTGATAAAGGCGCTGTCCGCACTGAGAGCCATTGCGGGTAATCCTGCCCGATGAGGACAACAGAACCGACCGACTAGCTCAGCTGCAAAGTGTTGAGCATCGGCTGCACTGCCACCATTGCCGCAAATCAACAGTTTGCCGCCTCTTGAAAAACAAGTACTCATGGCTTGGGAGGCAGCTTGAATGGAAGGACGCAATAACCGTTGCGATCGCTCCACTGCCACCATCGCAGACTCAAAGGCGCGATCCAAAATGGCAAACTGATTCACTTCTGTAGTGGTGCTGCCTCTGCCAACCAAGACTTCTTCATACAGAGCCGCGACAGCACTGGTGACTTTTTGCCAGGTAAAATGCTCTTGCGCTCGACGGGTTGCCTGTCTTCCAAACAAACTCCGTAACTGAGAGTTTTCTAACAAGCGAGCAAGGTGAGTGGCGATCGCCTCTGGATCTTTAGGCGGAACGAGATAACCTGTTTCACCATCTTTAACGGTGAACTTAATGCCACCTACGTTTGAGCCGATTACAGGGGTTCCACAAGCCATTGCTTCGATGGGGGTAATGCCGAATGGCTCGTACCAGGGTGTAGTGACAAATACATCGGCCGCACTGTAATAATATTTCAACACATCTCGACCCCGCCGTCCGACAAAGGTGAGTTGAGATCCAATATCGAGTTCATGGGCGATCGCCTGAAGCCGTCCGATTTCGGGCGTGATCTGAGGATCGGGAGTTTCGGCTTCTCCACCCACAATCAGCAATCTTGCTTTCAGGTGACGCTGTTTCAACAACTGAGCAAATCCTCGAATGACCGTGTCTACACCTTTGCGGGGCACCATGCGCCCGAGTTGTAAGAGCAGCGGTTCATCTGGAGGTAAACCCAAGGTGAGACGCGCTCGAACTTTGTTAATTGCCCAAAATTCAGTAGTGTCAAACCCGCAGGGAATAACACTAATCCGCGATGGGTCGGCATGATAAAGCTGTAGTAAATCCTCTCGATCTTGAGGACACTCAGCAATGATATGATCAGCTTCCCTCACGACTCGATCTTCAATCGTGAATCGCTCATCAGGAAACTGATCGTCCTTGCCCTGATAAAGCCGACGAACTCTACCAAGAGCGTGAAAGGTGACAATAAATGGAATTCCCAATGCTCGCTTGATGTCGGCTGCAACCAATGCCGACATCCAGAAGTTTGCGTGAATTAAATCATAACTCAGACGATGATGAGTACACCAATTCAGCATAAAGCGAGTAAACTCACTCATGTGTGGTAACAGATCTTCCTTGGGTAAGCAGGTTGGTAAACCTGCCGGAACGTGAATGACTCGTACCCCGTTGAGCCATTCCACGACTTCGGGAAGCTGTTCGTTGTCTCGCCGAGTAAACACATCTACGTCGTAACCGATCGCCGCCAGGTTTTTAGCTAGTTGTCCCACATATACGTTTTGTCCGCCGCTATCAACTCCGCCAAAGATACCCAGCGGCGTAGCATGTTCACTAATCAAGGCAATTCGTTTAGTCATCATGAGTTTAAAGGGGGTTTTGTTTAAACAGTGATAGATTGACTGATAGATTGTCGGGTAGAAGTTGCCACATGAACGGTAGAAGACTGATCAACCGCACGCTCAAAAACCTCACACCAGTCCTGAATAAAGCGATGGATGTTAAAGCGGGCGATCGCCACTTCTCGCGCCCCTTCCCCTAAACGACGGGCTTTTGTTGGATCATGCAGCAGTTCTTTCATGCGGTTCACTAACTGCTCAAGGTTGGTATCCACATAGCCAGAAACATCGTTTTCAATTACAGTAGCGAGTTCAGTGGTTGCTAATCCCACGATCGGCAAACCCACCATCATCGCTTCACAGACCGCTAATCCCAAACTGGTGTAGCGCACTGGATGGAAGAAAAACCGATAGCGTGACTGAAATGCTGGAAGCTGCGCGTGGGGTATTTCTCCTAGCCCATCTAATGATTGAGC
This sequence comes from Oculatella sp. FACHB-28, assembly GCF_014696015.1. NCBI lineage: Bacteria > Bacillati > Cyanobacteriota > Cyanophyceae > Oculatellales > Oculatellaceae > Oculatella > Oculatella sp. FACHB-28. Next base: position 57,300 of record NZ_JACJPJ010000047.1, read on the forward strand.
GTCCATTCCCACCAAGTCCAGAGGAATGCGATCGCGCACTTGCTCAAAAATATCTAACCCTAACCGTCGCCCGCGAGTTCGCAGTCCGTTTGCGACGACTAGACCCTTTGCTAATTCTCCAGTGTGGCGATCGCCTTCGGGCACCATCACACCATGCTCTACCACACAAGTAGGACTGTTGCCGTTATCCCACATTAAATTATTGAAATGAGTGACATGGACAACTAACACATTTGGGTCGTCAACCACATGGCGAGTATCGGTCGGATGTTCTCTCGGTGGGTCATGCTCTAAATACACACGAGGCAATCGACGCTGTGCCTCCGACAAGATTTCATGCTGATCCTGTAAATAGTTGCGGCGAGACTGAAATAAGATACAGTCAAATTCCTGATTTCTTACTTCTTCTGCCGGAATGTCGTGAACATTATCCGTCCAGGAGAAGTTCTGTAAACGCCCACCATAGCCTTCGGGTTTGCCAGGTTTAATCGGTAAGTAAAACTGGTGAGGCACCTGAGTTAGATAATACAGGTAACTACCGTGAACGTGCCAGGTCAAAATCCGTAATGGCTGCATTGGCTCTCCTACGGTGATTGCAAAGTGAAAGGAATGGGATGGGCAAGAGTAGGGTGAGCATTACTCACCTCACGAGGTTCTAAGTTCCTACCATCGGTCAATTCCTCAAGCTCAAATCCGGCTGCTTTGAGTAAAAACAAGTGACGTTCTTGCGGATGAATATTGCTGCTGGGCGGCTTGACATAATGAGACAGAATACTTCCACCAAACTCTTGAGACTGGCCTATTCGAATGGTGACTCCCGCTAGGTAGCAGATGTAGGCTAGAGCGTAAGGCGATCGCCCTTCACCTGTAAAGATAATGGCAGCATCGAACTGCTGCGCTCTAATCACCCTGATCAAATTCACTACATCACTGAATCCATTTGAATTTTGTTTTGCAGAGGTGATACCCACTTCTCCCAAGGCAGAAGCGTCTGATTCTAAGGTTTTCCAGCCGTCGGTAGAATGCATTAAAGTTTGATTAGTCCAGGGGGACAGTGAAAGCAGTTGATCGTCGGAATGAGCGGTCAAGAGTGTGATATGAGCCTGTGGTAGCGCCGAGCGCAAGGCTTGCAGTGCCAACTGTAGCTGCATCACTGTATTTAAGTCATCTAAACAAATCACTACGAGACGATGCACCGTTTGCCAGTAGTCAGGGAGCATAGGCTAGCTCTTTGAGTAAGTCATTTGCGTGGGAGAGGATAGTAGAAGGATGAAGGATAAGGGATGAAGGATAAGAAGAGAAGTCAGGGTTGGCGTATCGGGGGCTGATAACGATGCGGTGAAGGTGACGATTGAGAGGTGCCCAGCGGTTGGGGTCGGAGGCGGAGAAGATGACTACACTTTTGACCTGGAGGGCAGCGGCAAGGTGAGAAATTCCAGTGTCGTTGCAAATCAGGAGTTGAGCCTGTTTGAGCAAAGCGGCGATCGCCCCTAAACTGGTTTTGCCAGCCAGATCAACACACGGTGAGTTCATTGCAGTGGCGACAGCTTGAGTCAATTCCGCTTCTACGGCTGTCCCAGTGAGGACAATTTGAAAGCCTTGAGCCGCCAGAGCATCGGCAACAGTGGCAAACTGAGCGGGTTCCCAGCGGCGACTGCTGACGCTAGCGCCAGGATGAATGCAAATGTAACTTCCAGGCTGCAAATCGTGAGTAGTGGCGATCGCCCAAAAGTCCTGCCAGTCTGACTCCCAAATCGGAAACTCCAACTCCTCTCCCTGCGCTGGAATCCCCAACGATGTGATTAACTGTAAGTTTCTCCTGATTTCTGGTTCACCTTCTGGATAAGGGAGAAAATACTCAGGATCAGGACAATACTGTCCAGGGATAAAAAAGCCTGCACTTACCTGTGCGCCTAACAAGACGGTAAAAGGATTTGTATAAATGCCGCTACCGTGCATTTGCAGTGCTAAATCAAAACGTGTCTGTTGAACCTCAGTAAGAAACGAAGTGAGACGTTGGGGCGACAGTGTTACTTCTGGAATGCCAGGATAGCCCGGAAACTCCAGCCACTCATCCAAATAATGACTGAACCGCTGCACAAAAGTTTGTGCCAAAGGCAATCCAACGAGTGTAATGTGTGCCTGTGGCAACGCTGCTCGCAATGCCCGGAATGCTGGAACAGCGCACAGCAGGTCGCCTAATCCAGAGAGCGATCTCACCACTACAATCCGCTGAGGCTGTAAATTACAAATTTTGAATTCTGAATGGTTCATCACTTCGCTTTTGCAACCCATTCCTCAGTCACTTTGAGACATGTACTAGAAAGAATGGTACGAAGCGACTTCTAGAAATTCATCGGTCACTTGACCAAGGAAACATCAGACGTAATTCTAATCAGTTGTGCAATTGCACAATTACACTTTCTTGAGCAAAGAACATACAGAAACTATAGTCAAGACCTCTTCCTTTGTGTAGAGATTTGTTTGGTTAACCGACAAAATTTTCACATCTAGCCTTCCTAAATCAGCCTTCACAACGCTGTAGGAACGGGTCTACTCGCAGAACTTCGATTTCATAAAGGTTCAACAGTGAGATCTCTCCCACGAGATTTATGTTTAATTAAACAGGTTGAACATTACTTAGCTGGATTCATGACTGAAGCAGCATAACGAGAACTGGAGATAGACTGATCTCTGTTTGATAGAGAAGCAGCTACTCTTGATATAGAAATATAGGCGTTGCACATTTGACGAACGACTTTTGTCGGGGCACGGCAATACCGTGCCCCGACAGGGGCGATCCGAATGTTATAAATTTCCGAATCATTCTCAAGTTGTGCAATGCCGAAATATATATTGCAGTAAACCTGGGTCAAGCTGCTTGGCGCGATTCCAAGTAAGCATTATTTGCCCAGGCTTTTGGCATCACTCTACTTCCTTAACCCAGTAGCCTAATTTCTATTTGCGTTATCCAATAAGTATTGGTCGATTGCACGGATAAAGTGCTCATCCTCCATGGTCTCAGGAGATAGACGATTCTGCGCGATCGCTGCATTGACCAGGTCTTGAGCGGTTACATTACCAAACCTGTAAGCATGAATTAGACTACCGTGACTAGGGATTCCCTCTTCCTCAAAATAACCGTTACGAGCGAGATTAAAAATGTCATTTGGAGTCGTTTCGTTGGCGAATGCAGCTGTTGAGAAACTTGCTGTCAACAAAATTGCCGATGCCGTAGCAGCTAATACTCGTTTCATAATGAACTCTCCTTCATTTTTGAGAAATTTGATCGATCAGCGAACCTGTAGATAAACAATCAGCGGTATAAAATTCCAGTTGACTTGAAGTTAGACCGCTTAGCTAATTAAGTTCAGTTGAGTGCAATTGAATGCTTCTGCCCGCCTCATCTAAATTGAGTAATTGAGAAAGGTATCTCAAATCCTGCACTAACCGTTGATATAACTCAATGAGCTCCTGATGAGACAAATTTGCCTCAATAGGATAAGCAGGAGTATGTGGCAAATCTGGACAGAGTGAAAGTTTTGTGGTGAGCTGCTCTACTGAACGACGCTCAGCGGCTACATAATCAGCTTCATCAAGCCGTAAGCGAAACGCTGCAAAGAAGGTTTTCAGGGTTCGCTTGTCTACCTTAACTTCACAACTGAGAATGCGGCTGACGGTGCGTTCATTGAGGAGCGATCGCTCACTGAGCCTTTCGTAAGTGTAGCGATTGCCTAACTCATCATGGAGAACATTAGCCTGAGCCAATTTCTGCCATCCCTGCTCAGATAGCACCACGCCCCTATTACGGTTGCGTTTGTGAGAGGCAATAGGGTGCAGTTGAGCACAATTAGAAGATGAAACCTGGTACATAATTCTGCTCTCTGTCTTTCAGAGGTTTCGGATTTGGAAAATAGACGATGTGAAACCTAACTGGTTCTTATGAGTGAATGTCAATCGTGCTAGGGGTTTCTTTGCCAACAGTGATAGATGATATAAAACATTGAGAATTTTGCAAGTAGATGTTAAATGTTTTGTGTATCGCAAATGACAGCCTCTTTCAGCGCTATCTCCCTCATCCATAATGGCAGGTCAACCGAGTTTCAGTAGCCAGTGGATAAAATGTCATTGATGCACTATGCCAAAGCAATTTCTACTCCACTGTGTAATTCATACTTCGGTATCAACTCTGGTGAGGAATACCTTTAATTTAGGGGATTAACTCAAATCTGTCGCCAGTTCAAAGTCTATGATTAAGGCAACAAAACGATCAGTCGTTAGGTAATCTGAAGTATTAGAGTTACATCAAACTTAAGTTCAGGTTTATATTCAAACTTAAGTTCATATTGGTGAAAACTTCTGTATTTGAAATCACCCTGTGATCTGAATAGCACTAGGCAGAACCTAATGCACTGATGTTCTCAATAGCTATTTGTGATACAACTCAGTGGTGTGTTACCTTAATCAGGTTTGGAATGTTTTGATCAATTCCAGTGTAATGTTCCTTGCGATCGCCCACGCTTTGCCAAATTAGTGTAATAACTACTGCGTGAACTAGACACGCAGTTATCACAGTGGCGATCGGTTGGAGTTGAGCTAATTATCACACTTGGCTCACTCAAGGCGCAGAAATTGTAATTGTGAATCGGGACAGACAGCCATGAACCAATCAAACGTCATTTCAAGTGTGATTCGTATTCTGATTGTAGATGACCATCCCATCGTCCAGCAAGGATTAGCAGCCCTCATTAATGAAGAATCAGACATGGCTGTAATTGGTCATGCAAAGGATGGTATTGAGGCAGTCCAGTTGTTTCGTCAGGAACAGCCAGATGTGACTTTAATGGACTTACGAATGCCTCAGATGGGAGGGGTTGAAGCCATTACTGCAATTCGTGCTGAATTCAACACGGCTCGTATCATTGTGTTGACAACCTATGACGGAGACGAAGATATTTATCGAGGTTTACAGGCAGGTTCAAAGGGCTATCTGCTGAAAGACAGTAAGCCTAACGAACTGCGAACTGCGATTCGCACTGTGCATAGTGGGCAGCAGTATATTCCACCTCACGTTGGCGCTAAATTAGTGCAGCGCATGAACAATCCAGAGTTAACCGATCGCGAATTGGAAGTTCTTCGATTGGTGGCACAAGGTATGAGCAATCTAGAAATCAGTGCTGCTCTAAGTATTACTGAAAGCACCGTCAAATCAAACATTAATCGAATTTTAAGCAAATTAGGAGTTAAAGACCGTACCCAAGCAACCATTATTGCTTTGAGACGAGGAATTGCCAGTCTGTAAGAATATCATTCTGAACCTGCTTCCGATTCACGATTACTGGGACGAGCGATGCTTAGATCCGTTCCTTCAGAATCATCTGTACGCCTCTAGCTGGAGTAAACGTAACTCCTCGGCGCTGAGGATATTCAGGAGATTGATCTGTCAGGGCTAATCGATAATGAGAGATCAGGGTTGCGACGACTAATTTCATCTCAAATTGGGCCAATGCTTCCTCAATGCAACGGCGCGCACCACCCCCAAATGGCAAAAATTCGTAAGGAGAAAACTGCCGTTCTAAAAAGCGCTCTGGCTTAAACAACTTAGGGTTTGGATAAAGATCTGGGCGTTGATGAGTTAGATAAATGCAACCATACACTCTCGTTCCAGGTTCTAGTTGATAACCCATCAGTTCTATAGGATCTTTGACCTCCCTAGGAAAGGTAAGCGTTGCAACGGGAAAAAGGCGCAGAGACTCATTACAAACGGCAGTGAGATACGGCAACTGCACAACGGCGATTGGATCTGGAGCTTTTCCTAGCTGATTTAGTTCTACAAGTAACTTTTCGCTAACTTCGGGATGGCGATGAATCCAGTACAGTGCCCACGCGATCGCACTTGCAGTGGTTTCATAACCCGCTAACAGCAGTGTCAATAACTCATCATGCAATTGGGTATCACTCATTGGTTCACCCGCCTCATCACGGGCTGACATCAATAAACTCAGAATGTCCGAGCCCATCTGATGCTGGTTGCGACGATTGGAAATTTCATCATAGATAAGCTCTCCAATCTGCCGTTTCAGATGCTTCAAATAGCCCCAAGGGCTTTGTATTCCCCAATCCTTTTGCAGAGATGGGAAAAACAGCAAACCGCCAATAAAAGGAGACTGTAGTGAATCTGTGAACTGAATAATGAGTGACTTTAAACGGTGAAATCGTTCCTCTTGCTCAATTCCAAAAACGACCTTAAGAATCACGGCTAAAGAGATTTCTTGCGCTAACTGACGAGCAGAAAACTGAGTATCGATTGATAGCGAACTCATTGCTTTATCAGCCAATTCACAAATCAATTCTCCATAGGTTCGCATCCGTTCGCCATGAAATGGAGGCATCAACAACCGACGTTCCCGACGGTGGCGAGAACCTTCCAGGGCAAAAAGGGAGTGGTCTCCAAGCAGCGGTTGTAGTAGTTGATTCGGTGGAGTAACAAGCTGCTTTGTGTCATTGAAGAAAATTTGCTGAATCGCTTGGGGATTGCTGACAAACAACACAACTGGGTGATTGCCAATAACAGGAGCATTAAAAATTTCTCCGTAACGTTGTGCAGCAACTTCCATATAAGCGATCGAATCCCGTGCGTACTGGATTTTTTGCAGCCAGCGAGGGGCTTGGGAACCAGCAGGAAGGTTGTTTTTTGGAGTCATAACGTTAGGTTCTACTCTTGTGTAGTCCAAATTCAGAGAATTGCTATTAGTATGAATGGTTGCCATCGCAACTGAGCGAAATTTGCAAACGCTAGAGAGAGGCTATTGACTCCATTCATCCCAGGCTGCCTTTGCCACTTTTGCAATGACTTCCTCACGGGTTGTATCGCTTGCTCTAGAATCTGAAACGAAGACGGCGATCGCCAAATGTTGCCCATTTGGAAGCGTTACGAGCCCCACATCATTAGTTGCAGCCGTCACTCCATCAACAGTAGCTGAAGTCCCTGTTTTATGCGCTACAACTGTTCCCTCAGGCAATAGTCCCTTAATACGGTTTGGACCTGTCGAGGTCTCTATCATCCATTGTCGCAATGAGTCCTGACTGGAGTCTGAAAGCCCTCGCCCTTCATGGAAAGCACGTAATAAATTAACGGCTGCATCCGGCGTTGCATAGTTACGATATTGCAATGTTGGATCTTGCTCGAACTGAATCTCGTTCTCTGTGTTCGCTACAACGATATCATTTACGCCAAGACGGCTTAAATACTCCATGACACGCTGTGGTCCACCGATGAGTCGTAATAGGGCATCACAAGCCGTACTATCACTTTCAGAAACCATGTACTGTAACAATTCAGCTAAACGGAATTCCCTTCCTTGCGAATTCTCCTCTAGAATTTGACTATCTTGAACGATATCGCTTGCTTCAATCCGAATTTTTTGGTTCAACTCCAGATTTCCTTGATCGACTTGAGCCAAAACTGCCATCGCGATCGGAAACTTGTAAACGCTCTGCATTGGAAATTGTTGACCTCCATTCAGAGATGCTGACTCTTCGGTTTCCAGTACGGTGGCCGTTGCCCCAACCCGCCCTTGAGCAACCTGAGAGATTTGTTCAATGCGATCGCGTAATTGGTTGTTGCGATCGGTGTTGGATGTTGTAATTTCGCTTGGCGTACGAGTTTGACTGCTTGAGGTCGCTTCCCTATTATTGGAGTTAATACTTGTACAACCGAAAGTGAGTAGAACAGTCAGCAAAAACAGGCAAAATGGGCGAAGCCAAGCTTTTTTAATCCCTTGAATCATAAACTTTAACCTGGAGTTGGGAACAGCTAGGACTACACTCACTATTCCTAAAATTTCGGAAGCGGTTCTCCTGAATTTTGTTATTAACCAATCTTGTGTGATTGCATCAGGTGTTCGGGCTATTGCATAAATGCCATATCGACTCAAATTTTCTGTGTCGCCCCAAGCCTCAAAGACGGGAACAGGATTTCAGTATTCACGCTTATTAATCGCGCCAGCGATAATCTACAGGAATCCAGGTATAACCCTCGTCCTCTGCACAGAGATGCCCTATTCCTGGAAACGGTAAATGTGCAGTTGCAACCAAGCGACGTGATGCTTCTAAACGGGCAAACTGTGTCGCTCGTTGTTCCGCTGCGGCATTGGCATTGACATCGTAAACAACAGTAATTTCAGGATTTGCAAATTGAAGCGAAGCAAAGTGAACAATATCACTGCAAAACTCGATACTCTCGCTCCCACTTTCAACGGCATAAAAGCTGTGTCCCGGTGTGTGCTCCGGTGTAGGAAGTGCGGTGATGCCTGGTAAGATGGCTGTCTCACCAGAAAACGTTCAAGCTTACCTGCATTGAGATAGGGTGTAGTCGTCCGAACTGCTTCATCGAAATATCTGCGGTCGAGATGAGATCGCTCTACATTCGTGGGATCAAGTCATAAATCAACATCAGGCTTACCAACATAAACGGTGGCAGCCGGAAACATGAGTTGCCCGTACTCATTTAACGTCTCAAAAGGCTGCAAACCGCTTCAACATGAGTTGAGCAAAGCAAAATTTAACTTTTTTACTGACTTCCTAATTACCGCTCCCAGCGAAATTTGCGTTCGGACTCTTGAATAGGTACGTCGTTAATGCTGGCAAATCGTCGCATCATTAAACCGTTTTCGGCAAACTCCCAGTTTTCATTGCCGTAAGCGCGGTACCAAAAGCCAGAATCATCATGCCATTCATATTCAAAGCGCACAGCGATGCGATTATCCATAAAGCACCAAAGTTCTTTTTTCAAGCGGTAGTCTAGCTCTTTTGCCCATTTGCGCTTGAGAAATTCTTTGATCGCGGTCCATCCATGCAAAAACTCTGCTCGATTTCGCCACTCGGAATCTTCGGTGTATGCTAGAGCAACTCGCTCTGGGTCTCGCGTATTCCAGGCATCTTCGGCTGCTTGAACTTTGGCTGTTGCGGTTTCTAGTGTGAAGGGGGGAAGGGGTGGCTTGATTTCCATAGCGTTAGGTTCCTGCGTAGAAAGTGAATTATTTTGATTCAGAGTGAGCGAGGGCTGAGGGATTGCCATGAACTGGTTTGAGCTAAGAAAGGTGAGAACTTTGGCTCTGACCAGAGTAAGGGAAGGCTACCCTCCACTCGATAACCCTTCTCAAGCTGGAAGCGCAGCAGTCGCTCTGCTCCAGGGTAAGCCCTGATTTCAGCTCCCTCCCAAATCACTTGGGCACTGCCAGTGAGATAAAGTAAGTTTCCTCGCTCAAAGTCGAGGAACAACAGTCCTGCACGAGGATTCAACTCTAGGTTGCCAAAGGTGTTGAATTGGTGATTGCCAGAAAAGTCGGGAATGGTGAGTGTTTTATCATCGTCGATTCGCACAAAACCTGGTTTGCCGCCTCGATGGGAAACATCTACTCCTGATGCTGACCCGGCTGAGTCAGACTGATAGGCAGTTGCGATAAAAAATGTATCTGCGATCGCTATCATGGACCGCTCCGCTTCTCCCAAGGTTTCAACTGAGTAAACGGGTTTAGGCATCATCACATCATGGTCCTCTAGCTCAAACATCCGTGCCTGAATGTATTGAGGGCAGTTGCCGAAACTTTGACCTACCTGCACATCAAAGCCCTCAGAACGAACTGCGGTGACGGTACCATTCATCCGATTGCGGCGACGAGTATGCAACTCAATCCCGAGTAAACCAATGTCAATGCCACTCGCAAGTGTAGTTGTTAGGGGATCGCCAAAGAGCGGCGCAGCAGCGACTTGTAAAGTGCGATCGCTCGGTGAGGAGATGAATCCCGGTTGCCCAACCAAAATAGAAGCCCAAGGATTACCTGCTGTATCTACTGTTCCGACAATTAGATAGGGAAGTTGGGCAAAGAACTGGCGATGCTGTTCAGGAAGATAATTGCGAATGCCTCGTCGCCCTTGCTTATCAATTTGCTCCTGCACGCCCAGACGGGTCTGGATGGCTAGTTCACCGGCATGAAAAGGGGATTCAGAGTGTGACCAACCTGATGCAACCATAATCTTCCTCCTTATACTCCTGCCATTGGAATGTAGTGAGGCAAGTGTTTAACGCGATCGATCCATGCCAACACATTAGGATAAGGTGAGAGGTCAATTTTGCCATCGCGAACCAGAGCAACGTAGGGGAAAACCGCAATATCAGCAATGGTAGGACGCTCAAATTCTAACCAGGTGCGATCGCTTAAATGTTTATCGAGTTGCGCCAGGATGTACTCTGCCTTTTGAGTAGCTCGCTCGATGTTAATATTCGTCATCCTAAATAAATGATAGAGTCGTGCATTCTCAGGACCTTGGCGCACTTCGCCCGCAGTCGTTGAAAGCCAACGAACCACTTGCGCTAGGGGTAATGCATCCAATGGGAGCCACTCCTCTCCACCGTATTGCCGTGCCAAATACACCAAAATTGCTTGTGCATCTGCAAGTTTGGTCTCGCCATCAATCAGCATAGGTACCTGTCCAAAGGGGTTAAGGGCAAGGTACTCGGGTGACTTATGTTCTGCTTTCATCAAATCGACTTTAATCCACTCAAAGTCTAGATTTAGCAGAGACAAAAACAATTGAACTTTGTAGCTATTGCCAGATAGTTCGTGACCATAGAGCTTAATCATTTTGATTTTCCTTTGATTTTATGTACCGAACGTTCGGTACGCTGCTACTGTACCGAACGTTCGGTAGAATTGTCAATAAGGTCAAAAATCTCTTCTTCCGTAGTTTCAAAACCTATAGTTTCAAAACCTATGTCTAAATCAGCCACATCCAAACAAAATCATGTGTTAGAGCTGCTTGACCTGTTTCGGCAGTTTGGCTACGACGGGGCAACACTTTCAAAAATTTCTCAATCTACAGGTCTAGGGAAGGCGAGTCTTTACCACCACTTTCCGGGCGGCAAAGATGAAATGGTAGAAACAGTGTTGACGACACTAGAACAAGGGCTACAGCAAATTACTTTAGAAGCGCTGCAAACTGAAGGAGATGCGCTGACGCGGCTGCAAAAGATGTGCGATCGCCTCAACAAAGCCTATGACAGTGGACAAAAGCCCTGTTTGCTGGCAGCTTTGATGTTGGGATCAGCCAAAGATATGTTTCAGGGTAGAGTCAGCAAGCTTCTGCAAGTATGGATTGAGGCGATCGCTGCTGTTCTAATTGATGCTGGAATGGACGAGACAGTGGCTCGGCAACGAGGAGAAGATGGGGTCATCCTGGTTCAAGGAGCACTTATCCTAGCGCAAGGGTTAGAAGACCCGGCTCCATTCCGACGGATTATCCAACAGCTACCTGAAACGCTTTGCCGACCCGCATAAACCTGAAGTTTCTAAATATGGGTAAGATCAAAAGGGTGAGTGAGGCGATCGCTCTGCCCTAGTGATAGGTTAGTGAGGATAGGTGGAACTGAAGCAGGGGACACTACAGTCAACCACATGAAACGGGATAGCCCGACAGCGCGCCCTCTGCTTTGCATCTTATGGATACCTATGCTTGTACAGGTGCTTGTACAGGCTCACTCTTGGGCTATTTAGGATAATCGTTTGTTTCGAATCGAAAACTCATTGTTGCGAATCATAACGTTAATTATATTTCTCTTCGATTTATTGCTTATTGATTATCTCAATAATTGTCTGTGTGTTATCCCAATAATTGTCCATGTGTTATTTGTTTGCAATACCCGCAGTACATCAGAAGAACACCCACACATTTTGATAGGAAATTAGTATGAGCAGCGGAAGCGGATGCCCATTTACGGGCGGCGGTCAGAAATCTCAGCCTCGTCATATGCCGTCAAACCGGGACTGGTGGCCGCATTATTTGAATCTGAGTATCCTCCACCAGCACACCCCCCAAGCAAATCCTATGGGTGAGGAATTCAACTATGCTGAGGAGTTCAAGAGGCTTGACTTAGCTGCCCTGAGGGCAGATATCTATGAGTTGATGACCACCTCCCAGGACTGGTGGCCAGCCGACTACGGCCATTACGGACCGCTCTTCATCCGGATGGCTTGGCACAGTGCCGGCACGTATCGTACTGGCGACGGTCGCGGCGGCGCGGGCTCGGGTAGCCAGCGGTTTGAGCCCCTCAACAGTTGGCCTGACAATGCCAACCTTGACAAGGCGCGCATGTTGCTTTGGCCAGTCAAGCAGAAATACGGCAAGAAGATCTCGTGGGCCGACCTTATGATCTTCGCTGGCAATTGCGCACTTGAGTCAATGGGTTTCAAGACGTTAGGCTTTGCTGGTGGGCGCGTGGATGTCTGGCAGCCAGAAGAAGACATCTACTGGGGTTCTGAAAAAGCCTGGCTCGGCAATGAGCGTTACGAAGGCGATCGCGTGCTCCTGAATCCTCTTGCCGCCGTTCAGATGGGACTGATCTACGTCAACCCAGAAGGTCCAGACGGTGAGCCTGATCCGATCGGATCAGGGCGCGATATTCGCGAGACCTTTAGTCGGATGGCGATGAACGACGAGGAAACAGTCGCGCTCACCGCTGGTGGGCATACCTTTGGCAAGTGTCACGGTGCGGGCGAAGCGACACACGTAGGTCCTGATCCAGGGGGGGCTACCGTCATCGATCAGGGACTCGGTTGGAAGAACGCCTTTAACACGGGTGTTGGTGTCGATGCGATCACCAGCGGCATCGAAGGCGCATGGACCCCCACGCCGACGCAGTGGGACAACAGCTATCTCGAAACCCTGTTCAAATATGACTGGGAGTTGACGAAGAGCCCCGCTGGTGCGTGGCAATGGAAGCCCAAGGGCGACGAGGGTGCAGGTACGGTGCCCGACGCACACGATCCGTCGAAACGTCACGCCCCCATGATGACTACAGCGGACATGTCCATGAAGATGGACCCCATCTACAACCAGATTGCGCAGCGTTATCGCGACAACCCAGATGAGTTCGCAGAGCAGTTTGCCAAGGCGTGGTTCAAGCTAACTCACCGCGACATGGGACCGCGATCGCGCTATCTCGGACCAGAGGTTCCTCAGGAAGAGTTCTTGTGGCAAGATCCCATTCCCGCAGTCGATCATGACTTAATTGATGAGCAGGACATCGCCGCTCTCAAAGCCAAGATTCTTGCTTCGGGACTGTCTGTCTCCCAACTGGTTTCAACCGCTTGGGCGTCGGCCTCAACGTTCCGCTGCTCCGACATGCGCGGTGGCGCGAATGGGGCACATATTCGCCTCGCGCCGCAAAAGGATTGGGAAGTCAACCAGCCAGACCAGTTAGCAACGGTGCTGCAAGCCCTGGAAGGAATCCAACAGGAGTTCAACAGCTCGCAGTCTGGCGGGAAGCGGGTTTCGATCGCTGACCTGATCGTTCTGGGCGGCTGCGCAGGCATTGAGCAAGCAGCAAAGAACGCTGGTCACGAGGTCACGGTTCCCTTTAAGCCGGGACGCACGGATGCGCTGCAAGAGAAAACGGATGTTGAGTCCTTCGGGGTGCTTGAGCCAACTGCGGATGGGTTCCGCAACTACACGAGCGGCAAACACAGCGAATCGCTCGAAGAGCTGTTGGTCGATCGGGCGCAGTTGCTGAGCCTAACAGCCCCTCAGATGACGGCTCTCCTGGGCGGCTTGCGCGTCTTGGGCGCAAACTTTGGCGGGTACAAGCACGGCGTCTTCACCCACCGACCAGAGACGCTGACAAATGACTTCTTCGTCAATCTGCTCGACCTGGGCACCACGTGGAAGGCGACCTCTGAAGCTGAATATGAGTTTGAGGGGAGCGATCGCAAAACCGGCGAACAAAAGTGGACCGCTACCCGTGTTGACCTCATCTTCGGCTCAAACTCCCAGCTCCGAGCCCTTGCAGAAGTCTATGGAGCGGTGGACTCGCAGCAGAAGTTTGTGAAAGACTTTGTGGCGGCATGGGACAAGGTGATGAACCTTGACCGTTATGATCTTCGCGCAGTCCAAGCGACAAGCTCTGCGAGAGGTTTCTGAGCGTAACGTCAGCCAGTCATCAGTGATTATAGGTTGAGGCTACGCTAACCTGCGACAATCCTGAACGCGGGTAGAAGCGAGAGACAACAATGAGAGCGGCGTTTCAACTTGTCTTGAAATGCCGCTCTCTGCTTTAAACCCTGCGTCAAAGTATTTATAGTCCCAACGAACGGACGCTGGTTATATCGCAAAAACTTCTAGAGATAAGCGATCGCTGCCGATCTCATCTTCTCAAACACTGACTCCAAAGAGCGTTTCGATAGACTTTACTACAGATCCACCGTCCCCTTGAGTGCAAAGCAGGAGTTTCTGCTCAAGCCGTTCGCAGCCGTTCAATGTCCCGCATTGGTGGCGCACCAAACATCCGGGAATATTCACGACTAAATTGCGAAGTACTCTCATATCCAACTCGATAAGCAGCCTGAGTTGCATCGATCGCCTCACCAAGCATCATCTGACGCGCTGTTAACAGTCTCAGATGTTTTTGATATTGCAGAGGACTCATTGAGGTGACTGTCTTGAAGTGGCGATGGAACGAGGCAGCAGACATGTTCGCCTGTTCAGCTAACTCCTCAACTCGCAGTGGTTTGGTAAACTCTGCTTTGATTTGTCTGATCACTTCCGCAATGCGTTGCATATTACTGCCAGAGGTGGCAATTTGACGAACCGCTTCACCTTGTTTATCGGTGAGTAGACGGTAATAGATTTCGCGGACAATCATCGGAGCGAGAAACGGAATATCCTGCGGTGTATCTAACAACGTTGCTAACCGAATGGCGCAATCAATCAAGGACGGGCCGGCATCACTAACGCACCATCCTCTCACAGAGTTTTCTTGCTTATCGATATCTGGATTCGTTTGAGCAATAATCTCACAGAGTTGGACGGGGTCTAGCTTTAGCTTCAAGCCGAGATAAGGTTGATCGGGTGTCGCTTCTATCATGCAGACGCTCAGCGGCAAGTCCACCGACATCACCAAATATTGAGCAACACCATACTGAAAGACTTCGTCATTGAGCGATAACTTTTTTTCACCCTGCACCACGATAGCAAACAGTGGTTCACTAACATCCTGTATAGTTTTGGAATTATCACAACGCACAAACACTAAGGGATCGATCGCGGTTGGATAATAGCCGCTTCTCTCACTGCTCGTGTGCCGATCAACTAATGCCGCCAATTCTGCACATTTGGCGATCGCCAAGCGCTGCTGCGCTAGCAAAGCCTCCCTACTAGGAGAAGCGCCGATCGCAGCTTCATGGTTTAGTGTCTTGACCGTCATGCTGATTTCCTGACTGATGGAACACTTTTCATGGGTTCATTATAGAGAATGTTTTCTCTAACTAACGCCCTACTTGAGAGGATTAGGCAATCATTTGCAAGGACTATGTATTTAGGCAAAAGCGGATTCAGCCTACGATAAACCTGTCCGTGAAAAAGCAAAAAGCGTTTATTCTTCAAGCTGCTAACTAGTAGGTGAAGCTAAATCTTAACGGCAATTATCACCCTTTCATTTAGGAGAGATAGTCTCATGACAACTAACGAAAATACCCAAAAAGTTGTGCTGATTACAGGCGCGAGTAGCGGTATTGGTGAAGCTACTGCTAGATTACTTGCTCGTGAGGGTTTACGGGTTGTATTAGGGGCACGACGCACCGATCGCCTCGAAGCGATCGCCTCCGAAATCCGTGAGAAAGGTGGCGTAGCAGAATATCACGCTCTGGACGTGACTAGCCTTGAGGAGATGCAAGCCTTTGTCGAGTTTGCCAAAGACAAGTTTGGTCGCCTTGATGTAATGGTGAACAATGCAGGCATAATGCCGCTTTCTAAGTTAGACGTGTTAAAGATCGACGAGTGGAATAGCATGATTGACGTAAACATTCGTGGTGTCCTTCACGGCATCGCTGCTGCCCTGCCGACCTTTAAGCAGCAACACTCTGGGCAGTTCGTGAATCTATCCTCGATCGGCGGACACAACGTATATCCGACAGCCGCCGTGTACTGTGCAACCAAGTTTGCAGTCTGGGCCATCTCTGAAGGACTGCGGCAAGAATCGACGGATATCCGGGTTACGGTGATCTCACCTGGAGTGACCCAATCTGAACTTCCCAACACTATCACCGATGCTGAAGCAGCACAGTGGGTAGAAGAATTTCGCGGGGCGATCATCCCAGCAGAGGCGATCGCCCGTGCCATTGCCTTTGCGATCGAGCAGCCCGCAGATGTAGATGTGAATGAAATCATCGTTCGACCGACCGGGCAGAGCAGCTAAGCACTAACTGATGTTAGAGTGTTGAAATCAATACCTCTTGGCTAAGTTGTTCGACTACCAGGCCCCTCCAGCACCGCCTCCATCACTACCGCCACAGCTACCACCATCACCACCGCCATAGGTATCAGTTCCATTGCCGCCATAGATGGTGCTGATATCTTTCCCAGTGCTGCGATAGTAGTTAATGCACTCCCGAAAGTTATCTTCGCTGATACCCTCAAAAGTGCTTCTAGGCGAACCTCTTAGCCAACCGAAGACGGCAACGCTACCACTTACAGCAAATAGGAGAGAAAAAGCTAACCAGGCTGGAAACGAGGTATGGCGAGAACCTTGCAAGACTTGAACCAGCGCTTGAACGCCAACTAAAATTCCACGGTCAAACCGCTCTAGCCTGAAAGATGACTGCATCTGTGCAATAATTCGCTGAACGCGGCTATTTGGCAACATTCCAATAGCTCTGATTCCAGTCCGAATTTCAATGCGGCGATCGCCCCTAGAAACCAGTAGCAAAACTCCAGGAACTTGAGCCGAGTGATCAATGTCCCAACGGTCAAATAAGCTGGCAGCAAATTGTTTTGAGGTAATATCTGCTGGAGTTTCTGTCACAGTTATAATCACCACCTCACTGCCCTTCTCAGTATTTAACTTTGAGACAAGCTGATTCAACTCTGCCTCTGTGTCAGGGCTAAGCATTTCAGCCATATCTGTTACCCTTCCATTAAACTGCTGGAGATTGGGTACGGCATCCAAAGAAACGGCCAGAGCAGTTGGCGTAAATAACATGAGTGATAGCAGCAAAAAAGCAATCCCAAAAATTCGCTTGAGCATTCATCGTTCTGCCAGCAACCTCATAGCTTGATCCTACTGGTTCTAAACAGACTTTGTCCTCCGTATCGATAGAATGCTTTGAAATGCGGCAAAACGGGTATCTCTATGAAATGGTCTCCAGCCTTCTGCGACTTTCTTCTAAAGCTTGCTGCTCTAACTCATTCCTTAAATCTGCCTTCAACAAAGCATCCATCGCCTCATAATACAAATCTTTATCATAAGAGATGAGAACGAGATCAACTCCTGCATTAATCGCTTTAACCGTTGCATTTCTCAACCCATCCTTACTGCGATAAACAGCTCCCATACTGAAATCGTCCGTAATCAAAATGCCATTATAATTCCAGTCATCTCTCAAAATTCCTGTCACCACTGATTTAGAAAATGAAGTTGGGTGTTCAGGGTCTACCGCAACTAGTTTTGCATGACTCAGCATGGTAAGAGACTGAGTATCAGACATTAGTGTCCGAAAAGGTATCCAATCTTCACGGGCTAACTCCTCAACCGGAGTCTGAAGCTCTGCATCTTCAAGGTGAGTATCTGTCTCCACTCTTCCCAGTCCAGGAAAATGCTTTAAGGTACATCTCACACCATATTCTTCTAGAGTTTGGCAGTACCAGGAAGCTACCTTTGTGATAATGTTTGCATCTGTAGAAATTGCTCTTTGATAGATTTGTGAGAATTTATCGTTGGGGCTAATAACGCCTTTGTTTAAATCCACAACTGGCGCAAAGTTCAAATTAACTCCAACTTCGGCTAACTCGCTACCGTGAGTTTTTGCATAGTTCACAACTTCGTCTTTGCTTCGGTCAATGGCTGCGCTGTCAATCAGGCTTGAAAGTTGAGGTAGCAGCGTCAGCGGCGGAGACAATCGAGATATCATGCCTCCTTCCTGATCGGTAGCAATCCATAGAGGAGGCAATCCCTGACCTTGGCGAATTGTTTGTAAGGTCTGAATCTCCTGCTTGATTTCGTCCTTTGTTTTGTTTTGCACATTACGAGCAGTGATAAAAACTCCCCCGATCGCCCGCTTAGAAACTAACTCTCTAACTTCATCAAAGTTCCTATACCCCACCACAAAATGCCGACCTAAATTCTCTAATCGGATAATTTCTGTGTTGAGTACGCTGTGTTTAATCCAGTTGAATCTGGCTTCTGTACCGGTTGCAATGAAAAAGCCAGAACTGGCGATCGCCACCACCAAAAACTGAATAATGAGTTTTGTTTTTGTTCTTTCTCCTTTCCAGGTAATGAGTTCAGAAGCAATAATTCCTAAACTGATGAAAAGAATTAACCCAAAAGTCCATCCTCTCAACCCCGCAGCAAAAGGAGTTCTGAAGATACAGGCAAATAATAAGGTGGCGATCACCAGAAGCAGCTTTAAACTTTTAAGCAGAAAAAACATGAAGACGAATCAACCAAAGATTGCTCTATTTTAGATACAACCTCCTGGATGCTCTTTCGCAATTCAACAGCGACCCATGGTAGGTATTTTTCCAAGCTCACCTCTTCACGAGATACTAAGTTTCCTATTCCACACGTTGGATTGAGGTAATTTTGGGGTCAATGATTTTTTGGCTGATGCCAGGAAATTTGACAGCGAGGCAGATTTTGTTGCCTGCACCAAAGATGTGAGTGACTTTGCCTTCTCCAAAGGCTTTGTGGATAATGCGATCGCCCACCGTCCAGTCATCCTCATGGGTGTTGGGCAAATCAGCGACTTTTTGCTTAATCTCGGCATTCGGCTGCGTCCAGCGCACAGGAATTGCCTTCGCACTATTTGAGAGCAGCATGTCACGAGGCAGCTCTGCCAAAAACAACGACGGACTGGCAGGTTCACGAGAGCCATACAGCCGTCGTTCACGGGCATGAGTGAGAAACAGCCGTTCCTTCGCACGAGTAATGCCCACATAGCAGAGACGGCGTTCTTCCTCAATCGCGGCAGGGTCTTCCAGAGAGCGGAAGTTGGGAAACAACCCCTGCTCCATGCCTACCAGGAAGACAACTGGAAACTCCAGTCCCTTAGAGGAATGTAACGTCATCAGCGAAACTTTGGACTGCTGCTCTTCCTGCAAGTTATCCAGGTCAGAAGCAAGTGAGGCATTTGCCAGAAAGGACGATAAGTTCGCGTCCTCGGTATCTTCTTCAAATTGCAGAACCGCGTTGTAAAGTTCTAGAACGTTGCCCAGGCGCTCTTCTGCTTCGTCGGTGCCCTGAATCTTCAGGTCTTGCAAATAGCTAGAGTCATCTAAAATGCCCTGAACAATTTGGGAAGCAGGCAAAGAATCGGCTTTTTCCTGCCAGGATTGGATGACCTGAGCGAAGTTAAGGACGGATTTAGAAGACCGTCCTGCCAGAGTCTTCACAGAAGTCTCATCGCTGAGAATCTCCCACAGCGGCACGTTCAACTCTCTGGAAGCAGTCTCAAGTCGGTCGATCGTGGATTTACCAATGCCGCGACGGGGAGTGTTGATGATGCGCTTCAGACTCACAGTGTCGGCAGGGTTGGCGATCGCCCTCAAATACGCCAACACATCCTTAATTTCCTTACGATCGTAGAATCGCAGCCCACCCACAACCGTGTAGGGAATGCTGCGCTTTAGTAGCGAATCCTCAAACGAGCGAGATTGAGCATTAGTGCGATAGAGAATGGCAAAACTGCCCCAGTTCAATTCTGGATTCTGTGCCGCCATCTGCTGCATTTGACCAATTACAAACTCTGCTTCGGCGACTTCATCGTCCGCTCGAAAGCAAAAAATCGTTTCGCCTGCTCCCCGTGTTGGACGCAACACCTTATCAATCCGCTCAGTGTTGTTTTCAATCAGGTGGTTGGCAACTTGCAGAATGTTTTCAGTAGAGCGGTAGTTTTCCTCTAGCTTCACCATTGTGCGGGTGTCGTCATCGGGCAAACCATCACCAAAATCTTGCTGAAAGTCCAGCAGAATAGTGAAGTCCGCCATCCGAAAAGAATAGATTGACTGATCTGCATCACCTACCACAAAGATGGATCGGTAGTTCCAGTCATCAAACTTACGCGAATCTGCACCGTTGGTCACCAGTAAGCTGATCAAGTTGTACTGGGTGCGGTTAGTATCCTGGTATTCGTCTACTAGAATGTGGCGAAATCGCTTGTGCCAGTATGCTAAAACCTGCTCATTCTGGCGGAAAAGCTGCACCGGAATCAAAATCAGGTCGTCAAAATCAAGAGCGTTGTTTTCAACCAGGGCACTCTGATACATAGAATAGACGTTGGCGATCGTGCGTCCCCGAAAGTTCGCTTGCTCCCGCTCCATATCAGCAGGCGACCAGCCCTGGTTTTTGGCATTGCTAATGGCATAGCGAACGGAACGCGGATCAAACTTCTTGTCATCCAGGTTGAGCTGGTTCACGACAATATCTTTGACCAGTCCTTGAGCATCCGATTCGTCAAAGATCGAGAAGTTTTTCTTCCAGCTTCGCCCCTGCGGGTCTTGATACTTGTCGATGTCAAACCGCAAAATCCGAGAGCAGAGGGCGTGAAAGGTGCCGATCCACAGTTCTTTGGTAATGGTCTTATAGACGTGCGATCGCAGCTTTACCTGATCTCGCTCAGGCAGAGCTTCTAGAGGCTTGCCATACTTTGCCTGCGCCTCCCGGTCGGCAAACAGTTTCTCAATCCGTTCCTTCATCTCCCGTGCCGCCTTATTCGTGAAGGTAACGGCCAGGATATTTTCCGGGTCAACCCGATGCGTCTGCACTAGATTGGCAATTCGGTAAGTCAGTGCCCGTGTTTTGCCGGAACCTGCCCCTGCTACAACCAGCAGCGGGCCACAAAAATGTTCAACTGCTTGACGCTGAGATGGATTGAGATGACTGAGATAATCGATGGTTTGGGTCATGGATGGCTAGAGCGACAGTCAAGCGACTTAAAGAGAAGTTGCTTCTAGTCAAGAGTATCGTATTTATAAGCTTCATGGCGGAGGCAGGGCGATCGCCTATCCGCCAGTATCTCCACAGCAGACAAGTACCAGCGCCTCCACGGAAATACTGAACGCTTTTGATTGACCCACAAATTTGAGGGAATTTTGTGGGCTAGTAGATGCAGTCCAATTTGTTGAATCGAACAAACCAAAAAGTCTATTAGGGCAAAGTCGTCAACCCTTCAAATTGCTCACTTTAATTCACGTTAACCAACACAAATTTGCATTTTAGCAGTACCAAATCAGCACAGATACCGAGAGTGAAAGATTCCTCTGTAAATTTACTTCATGAACGAAACTGCCCGTAGTCAGTTCCCCATCAGTTTCATCTTCTGTAAAAAAACGGATTGTGCGAATTACCAAGAGGGGATGGGTACTCTAATCAAAGCCTCAGTTTAAAGGTGTATCAGAGACGATCCAAAGCTCTACAGCATGAATGTATATCCGTAGCAGTAGCAACTTTACGAAACACGATCCTAGTGAAAATCCTGAGAACTTCTTAAGCACATCAGAGTTTCCTCACCTAGTTAAGTGATCTTTCTGATGGAGAAGAACTCTCTTATAGAGCATTCTCACACTGCGAGAACTTTAACTGATTTTGAGAGCGGAAATCTTAAAATCAACACTTCCTTTTGCTTTTCAGTCAAATACTAATCCTGGTCGAGGGTGATTAAACATGGCAACTATCAATGGCAATTCCAGAAGCAATTCACTTCGGGGCACTAATAGTGCTGACTCTGTATTTGGGCTTGCCGGTAACGATGTACTGTTTGGTTTAGATGGCAACGACCTGCTAGATGGCGGTGACGGTAGTGACACCCTCAATGGTGGTACAGGTACAAACACCCTCAGAGGCGGTGCTGGTAACGATATCTACGTAGTAGATAGTGCCAGTGACAGAATTATTGAGGGAAGTAACCAGGGTATAGATACGGTTCAAGCATCTGCCAGTTGGGCGTTAGGCAGTAACTTGGAGAATCTCACCTTAACAGGCAGGGCAATCAGAGGAACAGGTAACGCCCTCAACAATAGAATCACTGGAAATACCTCCAACAATATTCTGAACGGTGGAGCAGGCAACGACATCGTGATAGGCGGTGCGGGTAATGATAGCCTCATCGGTAACAGTGGCAATGACATCCTTCAGGGAGATGCAGGTAATGATACCTTGAATGGTGGAATTGGCATTGATGCAATGAGAGGGGGTGTGGGTAACGACCTCTATTTTATTGACAATGTCAGAGACACCGCTATCGAAGGCGCTAATGCAGGAACGGACACCGTCAACGCGACTGTTTCCTTTACCTTGGGAAGCAATGTTGAAAACTTGACCCTTACAGGCAGCGCAGCCATCAGTGGAACAGGTAACAGTCTCAACAACACCATCATTGGTAATGGTGGCAGCAACATTCTCACGGGTGGGCTGGGTGACGATTCCCTCAGAGGTGCAGCAGGTAACGACATCTTACAAGGTGGTGATGGCAATGACTTCCTGGATGGCGGCATTGGTGACGACAGCATGGCGGGTGGAGCTGGTAATGATACTTACATCGTTGACAGCCTTAATGACACTATTAATGAAACTCCTGGTGGTGGCGTTGATAGAGTTATTTCCAGCATTGATTTTGTTTTGGGCGACGAGGTCGAGAATCTGATTCTAACGGGTACTACCAACCTCAACGGCATCGGTAATGCCTTGAATAACACTATCATTGGTAACAGTGGTGCCAACACATTAGAAGGGCGCGCAGGAAACGACTATCTCAATGGTGGTGAAGGAACTGACACCTTAGCAGGTGATGATGGGGATGATACCTATGTCATTGATAACGAAGGAGACATTGTCACCGAAAACACCGATGGCGGCGATGATACTGTAATCTCCGCACTCCGTGCCTACACTCTGGCTGACAATGTTGAGAATCTTGTCCTGGGTGGAACAGACGGGATTGAAGGCACAGGTAATGACCTGAACAACCGAATTACAGGAAACAGTGGTGACAACAGTTTAAGTGGTGGCGGTGGAGATGACACCCTCACTGGCGGCACTGGTGACGATACTTTAGATGGTGGTGACGGAACGGACACCCTGATCGGTGGTGCAGGGAATGACCTCTACATTGTTAACGACACGAGTGACACTATCGTTGAAGCAGCAGGCGGTGGAATTGATACGGTCGTTTCTATCGATACTTTTACTCTTAGCAACAACCTGGAAAATTTAGTCCTTAACGGCGAAGCTGATATCAATGGAACAGGCGATGCTGCTGCTAACAGCATAGTTGGCAACAGCGGCAATAACATCCTAACGGGTGGTGCTGGCAATGACACCTTAGAGGGTGGCGTTGGCAATGATACCTTAGAGGGCGGTGTTGGCAATGATATTATGCGAGGTGGGGCTGGCGATGATATTTACACCATCGATGGCATTGGCGACACAGTAGTCGAAAATGCTGAAGAAGGAACCGATTTGGTTAATTCCAGCGTCTCTTTCACGCTAGGTGCCAACTTAGAAAATCTGACGTTGACTGGCAACGCCAACATCAATGGAACAGGCAATGCTCTAGGGAACTCAATTACAGGCAACAACGGTAACAACACTCTGAACGGTGGTGCAGGTAATGATGTTCTCGATGGTGGTGTAGGCAGTGACACGATGTTGGGTGATATAGGCAATGATGTCTATTTCTTTGATGCTGTGGGCGATCGCGCCATCGAAAACATAAATGAAGGAACAGACACCGTCTTTGCCACAAGCGCAGCTAATGGCACCACCTTTACCCTCAGTGGTAACCTAGAAAACCTGACTTTGGGCGGCACAGCCAATCTAAACGGTACAGGCAACGACCTTGCTAACACAATAACGGGTAATGACGGCAGCAATACAATCAGTGGTTTAGCAGGTAATGATGTCCTTAGTGGCGGTGCTGGTGATGACACGTTGCTAGGTGGATTAGGAAATGATCTCCTAGACGGAGGCGTAGGTAACGACACAATGACTGGAGGCGCGGGCAATGATACTTACATTGTTGACGCGTCTACCGATGTTGTGACTGAACTGGCTGGAGAAGGCACTGATACTATCCTGGCAGGAAGTACCTTTACTCTAGTTGCGAACATTGAAAACTTGACCCTAGAAGGAACAGGAAACTTCAACGGTACAGGTAATGACCTGAACAACACCATCATTGGGAACAGCGGCAACAATATTTTAGATGGTGGACTTGGAGCAGATGCATTAAGGGGTGGCTTGGGAAATGACACCTACGTTGTAGATAATGTAGGCGATGTTGTTTCTGAAAATGTTAATGAGGGAACGGATACCGTAAATGCTAGTGTTAATTTCACCCTGAGTGCTGGGTTAGAAAACCTAACCCTGACTAGTACAGGGAACATCAATGGTACAGGTAATGAGAGTGTAAACACAATCATTGGCAACAGCGGCAACAATACCCTCGGCGGTGGTGGGCAAGATGATGTCCTAGTTGGTGGTGCGGGTAACGACATCCTGGACGGAGGTGTAGGCAACGACTCGATGGTAGGTGGCATCGGAGATGATACCTACTTTATCGATGCTGCTGGTGATGTTGTGACTGAAGCAACTAGCGAAGGGATTGATACAATCAACTCTAGTATTGGTTTTGCCCTAGCTGCAAACTTTGAAAATCTGACCTTAACTGGTTCCGCTAACGTCAATGGAACAGGTAATGATGTAGCTAACACCATTACTGGCAACAACGGTAACAATACGTTGAATGGTTTGGGTGGCAATGACACACTCTTTGGGAACGGCGGCAACGATACTCTAGACGGTGGTGCAGGTAATGATGTAATGAGTGGTGGTGCAGGTGATGACACCTACATTGTTGACAGCATTAACGACCTTGTCTCAGAAAACTCTAACGAAGGACTTGACACGGTCAGATCCAATGTCAACTATACGCTCGGTAATAACCTTGAAAATCTCACCTTGACAGGATCTGGAAACCTCAATGGTACGGGTAATGCTGGTGCCAATACCATTACTGGTACTGATGGCGACAATATCCTGGATGGTGGTGCTGGAACCGACTTACTAATTGGTGGCTTAGGAAACGATACTTACATTGTGGATAATGTGGGCGATCGCATCCAGGAAGTCTCTGGTGTTGGCATCGACGCAGTTGAATCCAGCGTCTCGTTCAATCTAGCAACCAATGGCGAATTCGTTGAAAACCTCTTCCTCACGGGTTCGGATAACATTGATGGTATTGGTAACGCCTTGAACAACACCATCATGGGCAACAGTGGCAATAACAGACTCGATGGAGGAACCGGAGCAGATAGCCTTAATGGTGGCACAGGAAATGACACTTATATTGTTGATAATGCAGGCGATCGCGTCACTGAGCTTCTAGATGCTGGAATTGACTTCGTAGAATCTAGTGTCAGCTTTGCTTTAGGCAACAACCTTGAAAACCTGACCTTGACTGGGACAGACAACATTAACGGCACCGGCAACGCCCTCAACAATACCATCATTGGCAATAGCGGCAATAACCGGATTGATGGTGGTGCTGGCGCAGATGAGATGACTGGTGGCTTAGGAAACGACACCTACGTCGTAGACAATCTGGGCGACACAATCATCGAAGCTTCCAATGCAGGCATTGACACTGTTGAATCAAGTGTCACCTTTGTTTTGGGAACCGAGCTTGAGAACCTGACTCTAACCGGCGCACTGGACATCAATGGTACAGGTAACGCAGGCAATAATACAATCAGAGGCAACAGCGGTAACAACCGAATTGATGGTGGTGCTGGCGCAGACATCATGAGTGGTGGTGCAGGCAATGACATCTTCATTGTGGACAACGTTGGCGATACTGTTACTGAATTGCTCAACGAAGGCATTGACTTGGTTCAATCGAGTATCACCTTCACACTAGGTGACAGCGTTGAGAACTTGACGCTGACCGGAACTGAAAACATCAACGGTACAGGTAATTCTGGGGTTAACACGATCATCGGTAATTCTGGAAACAACAGATTAGATGGTGGTGCTGGCGCGGATGAGTTGGTGGGTGGCGATGGCAACGATACCTACGTGGTTGACAATGTAGGCGAGCGCATCATTGAAATTGGTACAGGACTAGATACTGTCGAATCCAGCGTTACCTTGACGCTAGGGGACAACCTGGAAAATCTGACTCTGACTGGAACCAGCAATATTGACGGTACAGGTAACGAACTCAGCAACACTATCAGAGGCAATGCCGGAAACAACATCCTCAGAGGCGAGGCTGACAACGATGTCTTAGAAGGAGGTATTGGCAGCGATGTTCTAGATGGTGGCACAGGTGCCGACCTGCTCAGCGGCGGCGATGGCAACGACCTCTATATCACTGATAACGAGGGTGATGTCATTAATGAAGTAGGGACAGGAATTGATACAGTTCGTTCTAGTATTACCTCCACCCTCGCTTCTAACCTTGAAAACCTGGAACTCATCGGTGTCGGAAACATTGATGGTATTGGCAACACGGGCGACAACACCATCATCGGCAATGGAGCCAACAATATCCTCTCTGGCTTGGCAGGCAACGATACTCTGGAAGGTGGAGCCGGAAACGATATTCTCAATGGTGGCGCAGGCATTGATGTTATGCGCGGCGGGCTGGGCGATGACATTTATGGCATCGATAACCTCAGCGACACTGTGTTTGAAGACGCAGACGCGGGCATTGACCGAGTTGAATCCAGTGTTAATTTCACGCTGGGGGCTAATTTCGAGAACCTGACCCTAACTGGAACAGCTACTAACGGTACAGGTAACGCGCTCAGAAACACAATCATCGGTAACGGCAGCAACAACCGATTGGATGGGGGTGCTGGCGCTGACGTAATGAGTGGTGGAGCTGGCAGTGACACTTATGTGGTGGACGACATTAGCGATACCGTCATCGAAGCAGAAAACGCTGGAATTGATGCAGTTGAGTCTAGCGTCAACTTCATTCTGAGTGAAAACGTCGAAAACCTGACACTGACCGGAACCGGAAATATTAACGGTACAGGGAACGGACTGGCAAACACCATCGTTGGTAACAGCGGCAATAACCGAATTGACGGCGGGGCAGGGGTAGACAACCTGAGCGGTGGATTGGGCGCTGACATCTATGTGGTTGACAACGCAGGCGACATCATTATCGAACTATCTAACGCTGGCAATGACACTGTTGAGTCTAATATCACCTATACCCTTGGGGCAAATCTAGAAAACCTGACTTTGGTCGCAGGGGCAGGTGACATCAACGGCATAGGCAATGCTGAAAATAACACCATTCGAGGCAATGAAAGCAGCAACCGCTTAGACGGTAGTGCAGGCGTTGATGAACTGATTGGTGGAGACGGCGATGATACCTATGTGGTCGATAATTTAGGCGATCGCGTCATCGAAACCGGCACCGGAATCGATACCGTTGAAGCCAGCGTTACATACATCCTGGGCAACAATCTAGAAAACCTGACTCTAACAGGGACTGCAAATATCGATGGCACAGGTAATGCTCTCAATAACACCATCAGTGGCAACAGCGGCAACAACCGAATTAACGGTGGTGTAGGTGCTGATGTAATGAGAGGGGGCAACGGTAACGACACCTATGTAGTTGACACTGTTACCGATACTGTAGTTGAAGAAGTCAATGCAGGCATCGACACCGTTGAATCTAGTGTCAGCTTTACCCTGAGCAACAACGTTGAGAACTTGGTTCTTCTAACAGGTGCAGGCAACATCAACGGTACAGGCAACGGTTCTATCAACACAATCACTGGAAATGAAGGAGACAACAGGCTAGATGGTGGTGTGGGTGCCGATGAACTGATTGGCGGAGCAGGAAATGATACCTACGTGGTGGATAATGCGGGCGATCGCATCACTGAAACCACAGGCATCGACACTGTTGAAGCCAGCATCACCTATACCCTCGCCACTAATCTAGAAAACTTGACACTGACCGGTTCAACCAACATTGATGGGATTGGCAATGCCGAAGCAAACACAATCCTGGGTAACAGCGGCAATAACCGTCTAGAAGGACGAGTCGGTAATGATATTTTAGACGGCGGTGAAGGCGCTGATACGCTAGTTGGTGGAGTAGGCGACGATACTTACTTCGTTGATAACAGTGGCGATATCGTTACCGAAAACGCTGGGGAAGGCGTTGATACTATTTTCTCTAGAGCATCTTACACTTTGGGTGCAGGCACCTCGGTAGAGAATCTATTTCTAACAGGTACTGAGAATATTGATGGTAGAGGCAATGAATTTACCAATACCATCACAGGTAATGCAGGCAACAACATCTTGGATGGTAGAGCTGGTGCCGACCTGTTAAGTGGTGGAGCAGGTAACGATACTTATTTTGTAGACAACACAGGCGACGTTGTTTCTGAAACGATTGGTGGTGCTCAAGGTGGAATAGATACGATTGTTTCGAGCATTTCCTTTGACTTGAGCAATGCCAGCGGTGCCAACATTGAAAATCTCACTTTGGCAATCGGTGCCGGAAACATCAACGGTACAGGCAACGCCGAAAACAACACGATCACAGGTAACGAAGGCAACAATATCCTGAATGGAGGAGCAGGCGTAGATCATTTGAGAGGTGGTGCAGGTGACGACACCTACATCATCGACGACCTGAGCGACACCGTTTTTGAGGAAGCTAACCAGGGAATCGATACCGTTCGTTCCAGTGTCTCCATTAGCTTGAGTGATAACGTTGAAAACCTCATCCTGACTGCTGGAGCTGGCAATATTGCTGGCAATGGCAACGCCTTGAATAACACCATTGTCGGCAATGAGGGCAGTAACGTTCTGGGCGGCGGCGCAGGTGATGACTTCATCGATGGCGGAACTGGAGCAGACACAATGAGTGGTGGAGAAGGCAATGACACCTACATCGTGGACAATTTAGGAGATACCGTCACTGAAGCTGGGGATGGGCTGGATCTAGTTCGCTCTGGCGTTAACTTCACTTTGGGGGGCAATATCGAAAACCTGACCTTGACTCCTGGAGCTGGCGACATTAACGGTACTGGTAATGAGCTTGCCAACACAATAACAGGGAATACAGGCAACAACAGGTTAGATGGTGGAGCTGGTGCAGATCGACTGATCGGTGGAACAGGAAATGACCTCTACATTGTGGACAACGGTGGTGATGTCATCGTCGAACTAGAGGCTCAGGGAACTGACCAAGTAAACTCTAGCGTTACGTATACGCTGGGCAACTTCGTCGAAAACTTGACTTTAACTGGGTCAGCTTCTATCAACGGTACAGGTAACGCTTTAGCTAACACCATTATCGGCAATAGCGGTGACAACATTTTGGATGGTCGAGCAGGCGCTGATGAAATGAGTGGTGGTTTGGGCAACGATACTTACTTCATTGATGATGCAGGCGATCGCGTCGTCGAACTCCCTGGCGGCGGCATTGACACCGTTGTAGCAGGATTCACCTTTGTGCTGGGTGATGATGTTGAGAACCTGACCCTGACTGGAGAAGACAACATTGACGGTACAGGTAATGCCCTCAGAAACACTATCATTGGCAATGCTGGTAACAACAGACTAGATGGTGGTGCCGGTAACGATGTTCTAATGGGTGGTGCAGGCAATGACACTTACTATGTTGATAGTCTGCTCGACCAAGTTGATGAAATGGGTGGTTCTGGAGCTGATTTAGTCATCTCTAAAGTTACCTTTACTTTAGGAGCAGGCGTTGAAAACCTGACCCTAGCGTCGGGCGCAGGCAACATCAACGGCACAGGCAATGGACTTGCTAACCGCATTATTGGTAATCAAGGTGACAACATTTTGACTGGAGGCGATGGCGCTGACATCTTGGAAGGCGGTGGCGGCAATGATACCTACATCGTTGATGACCTTGACACTATCTTTGAGGCAACCGATGGAGGATTAGATACCGTTCAATCTACTTTTAATTTCACTTTGAGTGATAACCTGGAAAACCTATCTCTAACTGGTGATGCCCTCATCGGTACGGGCAATAATTCCAGCAACACCATTACTGGAAATGGAGGTAACAACACACTCTCTGGTTTGGGTGGAAATGACGATATCTCTGGCAGTGAAGGAAATGACCTCCTATTTGGAGGAGCTGGGAATGACATTTTGAACGGCGACAACGGGGATGACATCCTCAATGGGGGCGCAGGAAATGATGTTCTCAAAGGTGGGACTGGAATTGACCGTTTTGTCTATGACACCGGCAGTGTGTTTGCAACTGGCGATGTGGGATCAGACCGAATTGAAGGATTCCAATCCAACACCGACAAAATTGTGTTGGATAAAACTACCTTTAGCCTGCAAAGCGGGCCAGGTTTAGCTTTTAGCCAAGAGAGCGATTTTGCAATTGTTGAAACTGACGCAGGAGCAGGCAGTGCCAACATTGTCTACAGCTTGGGTACTGGAAACTTGTTCTACACAGGTGTTCAGTTTGCACAGTTAACTACAAACACTGGCTCAATTCCATCCATTACGGCGAATGATTTTGAGATTCGAGCATGATGGAATAGAGTCACCTTAGGATGAAAAAGCAGAGAGGGAAGGGCGATCGCCCTTCCCTCTCTGCTTTTGATGGTTCTTGTCAATTTTCTAATTACTGACTTCTAAGTTTTCTAAGATCATGTTTGCTCTTGGATCAAAGCCATCACCGTATTCAACCGGAGCGTGAGTTATTACGTAGAAAGCTTCACCGTTCTGTTCGCCAATGTAAACAACGCCTGTGTAGATTTCGGCTTCAGTATCTTGCTCATAAATGATTTCCTCTACTGCCCAGGGATAGGCAGAAGAACTGTTTTGACTAACTTCATCCCAATTGTTGGCTGCTAACAAGCCTTTACCGCCCAAAACTAGTTCCTTCACGTCCTCAGAGCTAGAAGCCCCTTCTGGAAAAACGATCTGGACGTAGGCTTTTTGGTCTGGCGTACCCGTTGGGCTGAAGTAGAAGCGATCGCCCTCTTCTTTGCTTCCTCCTGCTACCTCTGGCATGAAGTCCTCAGCGGGAAAGTAAGTGATAAAAGGTGAAGACTCTGAGACAAAGCGTTCTAGCTCGATTTCAGTTGTTTCCCCTTCTACACTGAGTTGAGCCGTTTTAGTCTCAGGGGCAGATGACTCGCTATAGCTTTGAGCTTCAGGGGATGATTCATCTGAAGAAGCTTCACTTTCGGGTTGGATATCCTGGCTTGCAGAGGGCGTTTGGGTTGATGGAGGAGCGCAGGCAACTACAGCAGCCAAAAGAACTCCAGTCAATATATGTCCTAAATTTCGTAGTTTCATGGGTTTGTCCCGTCTGAGTGGCTGCTGATCCTATCTCTACAATGACATAAGGCAGGATGAGCTACATCCTGCCTCAGTCAGAAACTATTTGTCAGCTAATTAGAGCGAATCCGATCGGGTTTAGACCACTACAAAGTTCACCAGTTTCCCAGGCACTACAATCACTTTTTTAACTTCCTTATCTGTGATGTAGCGCTGGGCGATCTCTGACTCACGGGCGTACTGTTCCAGGGCAGGCTTGTCTGCTTGGGCAGGCACCTGAATCGTACCTCGCGTTTTGCCGTTAATTTGAATCACTAACGGAATTTCGTCCACAACCAGTGCCGCTGGATCAGGCGTAAGCCAGCTTTGCTGATGCACTGAGCCAGAATGTCCCAACACTTTCCATGCTTCATCTGCGATGTGAGGCGCAAAAGGAGCCAGGAGCAGAACTAAAGCGTTGATTCCTTCTGCGTAAATGGGTGAGTCTTTGCAAGTGGAATCTGCTAAAGCATTGCTCAGCTTCATCAATTCTGAAACCGCAGTGTTGAATTGATATTCGCCTTCCAGATCTTCACTGACCTCTTTGATGGCGTAATGGATGGCAAATCGCAGTTCCTTTTCAGGCTTGGTTAACTCGGCTGCTGGAGTTGGAGACGCGGCAGGCGATCGCCCCTTTTCAGCAAACTCTGCCACCAAGCGCCAAACTCGGTTTAAGAAGCGAAACTGACCTTCGACATCCGCATCATCCCACTCCAGATCCTTTTCGGGTGGAGCCTTAAATAGAATGAACATCCGAGCAGTATCCGCGCCGTATTTTGCCAAAACCTGTTCTGGATCGATGCCGTTGTACTTTGACTTTGACATCTTCTCGTAGGAGACTTCCAGCGGCTCACCTGTTTCAGGATCTTTAGGGTCGGCAGGGTTAATCTGACTCGGAGGAATGTATTTACCTGTAGTCCGATTTTTGTAAGCAGCCGCCTGGACCATACCCTGAGTCAATAGACGTTGGAAGGGTTCGTCGAAATTGAGCAGGTTGCGATCGCGCAACACTTTTGTAAAGAACCGCGAATACAGCAAATGCAAGATCGCGTGTTCAATACCGCCCACGTACTGGTCAACCGGCATCCAGCCGTTCACCTTTGCCGGATCAAACGCCTGCTGACCATTCTTAGCATCCGGGTAGCGCAAGAAATACCACGAGGAATCGATGAACGTGTCCATCGTATCTGTTTCGCGCTTTGCCGGGGTGCCGCAACTGGGGCAGGGCACGTTAATCCAGGATTCTAACTGTGCTAGGGGGGAAGGTCCACGTCCCGAAAACTCTACGTCTTCTGGCAACTGCACAGGCAAATCTGCTGCTGGAACCGGAACAGCTCCACAGTTGGGACAATGAATGATCGGAATGGGTGCGCCCCAATAGCGCTGACGAGAAATCAGCCAGTCGCGCAGGCGATAGGTTGCGGTGCCTTTGCCTTTGCCGTTTTTCTCCAGCCATTGAACAGCCGCTTCAACACTTTGCCCTGGGGCTTTCCCAGCCGCAACCCCATTCAAGTCTTCAGAGTGAACGATTACCCCTTCACCGACAAAGGCTGCGGTCATGCTATCCGCATCAAGAGTCTGGTCGTTTGGCTGAACAACGACTTTAATTGGCAAATTAAACTTTCTGGCAAACTCAAAGTCACGCTGGTCATGGGCGGGAACTGCCATAATTGCGCCCGTACCGTAGCCCATCAGCACGTAGTCTGCAATCCAGATGGGCAACTTCTCGCCATTGACTGGATTGACTGCATAACTGCCTGTCCAAACGCCTGTTTTCTCGCGATCCTCAGCCGTGCGGTCAATTTCGCTTTGAGCGGCAGCGGCAGCTTGATAGGCTTGAATAGTTTCCGCTTGCTCTGAAGTGGTCAACTTTTCTACTAAAGGATGCTCTGGTGAGAGCACCATGAAGGTTGCACCCCAGAGCGTGTCAGGGCGAGTGGTGAAGATGGGCAAAGCCTCTCCAGTTTCCGTTTTGAAAACGACTTCAGCACCAGTAGATTTGCCGATCCAGTTTTCCTGCATCAGCTTGACCCGCTCGGGCCAACCAGAAAGCTGATCCAAATCCTTGAGCAACTGCTCAGCGTAAGCGGTGATTTTGAGGAACCACTGACGCAAAAGGCGACGCTCGACCATAGCGCCCGATCGCCAAGAACGCCCTTCACTATCCACCTGTTCGTTTGCCAAAACGGTTTGGTCAATCGGGTCCCAGTTAACCGTTGCTTCTTTTTGGTAGGCTAGCCCTGCCTGGAAGAACTCTAAGAAAATCCACTGCGTCCAGTGATAGTAGTCGGGCGAGCAGGTTGCTAGCTCACGTTCCCAGTCAAAGGAGATGCCCAACCGCTGAAGCTGCGCTCGCATCTGAGCAATATTTTGATACGTCCACTTTGCTGGATGAATGCCCCGATCAATGGCAGCATTCTCTGCGGGTAGCCCAAACGCATCCCAGCCCATTGGGTTGAGAACGCGATGCCCCTGCATTCGCTTGAGCCGAGCAATCACGTCGGTAATCGTGTAGACGCGGACGTGTCCCATGTGCAGGTTGCCCGACGGGTAAGGGAACATCGACAGCGCGTAAAACTTGGGCTTGTCGCTGTCGTCTAGTGCCTGATACAGCGCTTGCTCTGCCCAAACTTGCTGCCATTTTTCCTCAATCGCCGCTGGGTTATAACGGGATTCCACGCACAGGTCTCCTGATTCAAACGTTAAGTATTTACACCATTCTAAATGGTGACTTCCCGGAAATAGCCTAGCTACTCAAATTCGTGGGGCTAAGCGGGGCTAGCAGTCATCGTAATTGGTAATGGGCGATCGGTCATGGATGACGACGACGTTATAGAATCTTGAGCCAGTTAACTTAGATCTCTGTCTACTTCCTATGCTCCAGGCTCAACAGGGCTGTGACTCACCTCTAGTTAGAGTATTCGTCTACGGAACGTTGAAACCGGATGAAGCATCCTATCAAAGATATTGTGCGGGGAAAGTAGTGGCGGTGTGTGAAGCGATCGCCTCCGGTCAACTGTTTGCGCTACCAATGGGCTATCCGGCAATGACGCTAGGAAAGGGTTGGGTTTACGGATTTTTGCTGACCTTTGCTGACTCAACTGTCCTAAAGGATCTGGATGAATGGGAGAACTATGCCCCCGATCGCCCTGCTGAGGAAAACGAATATCAGCGGGAGGAGATTGAAGTCTGGGGGAGCGATCGCCAACCAGTAGGTAAAGCCTGGGTCTATCGAATGTCCCTTGAGCAGGCAAAGCACTGGGGTGGTGTTTTGCTCCCTGAAGGGCACTGGAGCAGTTTCTAGTTAGGGTCATGGCAATGCCATGACCCTACGAAATTCATACATCAGATCAGCAATGCCCTTTTTCCATCCGTTGCGATCGCTTTATTTTTATCGAGTTATTTTCGTCGAGGAGAAGTTTACCCATCGTATCAAGGCTGTTGCTTTCCTAAAGGTTTTCTGGGTTACGGGCTGTTCTCTTTAAACGACGCAGTTTACCTAAATATTCGCTAAGGAAGGGGAGTCCAGCGATCGCAGGCAACAAGTAGCGCGATGTACACAACAGTCCTAATGCAGCAGCAGTTGGTGTGTCGATAAAGGGTTGATAAAAAGCAATAATCGCTGCATCACGGGTACCCACTCCAGCAAAGGTAAGTGGCAGCAATCCTGCCAAAATTGCCAACGGAGCCAGTGCTAGATTCGCCAAAAACGGTGTCCAGGCTTTGAGAGCGAAGATAAAAAACCAGATTTGCAGTAGATGAAAAAACCAGATCAGAATTGAAGTGCCAACAATCTTGAGCAGGTGCAGGCGATCGCCCCAAAAATAGGCGTGCATGGTTTCCCAGGCTTTACCTAAAGCTTCAAGGTTGGCTTTTGTTTTTTTGGGAGCAATGAACTGACCTAGCTGAAAGAAGAACTGAGCAAATTTGCGCGACCCTAACAGCAGCAGTCCTACAATCAGCCCCGATACGACACTGAGAGTCATTACCCAAAAGATCCAGCCCTTTTGCGGGTAAAGCACCAATCCCAGAGCGCACCACAGTAACAGGGACAGCAAATCGCAGGCTTTTTCAAATACCACCAGGGAAACGGCGAGAGAGCCATCCAGGTGACCGCGATCGCGCATGAAGTAAGCTTTAGCAATGTCGCCCATTTTTGAGGGCAGCACCATGTTCAACACACAGGCAACCAGAATTAAGCGATTTGCTTCCCAAAACGGCAAAGGTGGAGAGGTTGCTTGCTGCTTGTCTCGCTCGTGGGGCATGAGTTGCTGAAGCCGCCAGCCCGTCATCAGCGTCAGCGGCACGACCATTCCCAGACTGATTCCCAACCAGAGGCGATCGCTCTGCTGAAATACCTGCACCAGTCCACGAGTGTCGATTTGCCAGTAAATCACACCCAGGATGAGTAGGCTAACCGCCAGAGAAACCAGCCGTTTCATAGATCCGAGCCTGCCGCCCAATTAGCACTAACTTGCAGCTTGCGATCCAGCGCTTGACGAGTTGGGGGAAGTAACGCAGGCTGCCATTCTTCAGGGCTAAAGCTGTCTGCACTGGCAACGTGGCGCAGGTTTTGGCGTGGGCTAGTCGTGGCGATCGCCCCTGCCCGTGCCTCCATCTGATCCTGAAGCTGCACTCCATTGGAACTAATCTGTACCCGTCGTTCAAACTGCGGCCCGTCTGCCTTACCTGATCGAAAAATCATTTTTTGCTTTAAAAACGGGACCAGCTTTTCACCAAACAGCCAGGCCAACAGCCGCAGAACGGCATGTTTGACAGGGCTAGCAACGTGAAACTGAGTTTTCTGACAGTTGCCGCGAATGCAAATTTCCTGTCCCTGCCGCTGAATCGACCACTCATCTGACCACCAGTTGCTTGTCCAGAGTCCGCCTTTTGCCCCAATTCGCCAACCGTGGTCAACAACAGGCGGCTGATTCTGACGATGAATTCTGACTAAGCCACCTTTGCGCGCTGCAACGTAGGTAGTCCACTGGCGATCGCTTGACCAGCAAACCCAATAACCACAACCCTCCAACCAAACTTCAGGTCGAAAAGTTGGAGCCTGAGCTGCTTGCATTGCGTCTAAGTAAGGCAAACTTCTTACAATACTGGCGAATACATAATGACAGTGGTAGCGGTCATCTGTTGCCCAGATCGGATGGCTGGGTTGTCCTAAATCGCGAAATAGCGTTTCAACTAACCAGCTTGCTAGAGGATTGCGGGATGCAGCCCGAACCAATCCGTAAGGCACCACATAATCAGTGTTGCGACAGTTCAAAGTAGAAGGCAATCGACCGTCAGCGCCTACCAGTTGAGCGAGGAAGGCGATCGCCCTATCCGTTGCCTGAATCGCTCGCTCATCGTGAGTTACGTCATGATAATCGGCTAGTGCATCCAGAGTGACGGTCAGATAGCCGAAATCTGGCCCACCATACTCGTTAAACCAACCTTCGGGGTGCTGCGACTGGAAGAGGCGATCGGCGATCGGCTGAATGGCGCTTGGGGCAATGATTCCCACCTTTGCAGCCAGCGCAATCCCCGCTAGTCCCGCTGCCTGTTGATTCATTGCCTTTTGCTCTACCCGTCCCGCTAGCTTCTGTGCCAGTCGCCTTAGGGGAGCCTCATTTACAGAATCAAGTAGATGCGGGGCGTTGGTTTGCCAGTCATATAGCACTCGACTTGCCGCATACAGCCCAAACGCCGCTGCTGGAAAGCTGCGCTCAAACGGGTAATACTCGTCTACTCCACCCTGGCGATCGACCTGCCGTGCCAGCGCATTCACTGCACCGACACACCAGCGCTCGATTACATCAGAGGAAACGTTGACGGCAATTTGTCTAGCTCGTGCTGCCTCTAAAGTAAAAATACCCTGCTGAAGAATCGCCGAGGGAAAATCACGAATTTTGTAATGCCAGTAGTTGCGATCGAAGCAGCCAAAAGTGGGTGAATCAGGGTCACGATCCATCTGGGTTAGCACCCGCGCCATCTGGCAGTTGACGTAGTGGCGAAATTGGGAAGGCAAGTCAGACATTGAGGTTGAGGGCGATCGCACAACGAGTTAGGAGTTCTGAAGAACTGCTATAAAAGCGTATCACCCTCACCAAATCTTACTGATAGTCTGGTTTAGTTTGATCCTATAGCACTCTACCCTTTTACATTGGACTGAATTTCTTGCCAGCGATCGCTCCCCCCCTCCTCAACAAACCTCACCTCAGCCAACCCCTTCCGCTTAGTCGGCTTAGACAACCCCTTCCAGGTTTTACGCAAGAAGTTAAAGGTTGGACCAACGAGCTCCATTGGCAGTTTAGAAACTAGCCATCTTGCCCAAGCTTGACGACCAATTAGAAAAGAACCGCTGATTACAACTTCGACGAGCCAGCGACTGAGGGGAATTTTTTCAGGACGGTAGCCAAAGTCAGGAACAGGAATGCCCTGTCGCTGCTGCACGGCTAGCCGAATGAAGCTGCCTCGCTTTTTGAAGTCGAGCATATGACCGTGCATTCCCAATGCTTGATTGACGGGAATTGGCTCTAGCGTCAGTTTGCCAGATTGCTGCATCGCGAACAGAACTTTTTCAGCAAATTCACTTCGAGCCACAATCACAGAATGTCCACCCCCTGCCTGCTCAAATTGGGGCGACCAGGCATCCCCGACCGATAGATCGGTGGCTTCGTTGGTGAAGTCGGGCGTGATCTGGCAGTTGCGCGAAATGTAGAAAGGAATTAGGTAGTTGTAGTAAAACTTTTGGGCTTTGAAGACACGCCCATCAGCGGTTTCAACCTGAAGGTAGCCAGGCCATTCGCCTGCTCGCCACTGGAGTGAAGTAATGGCGATCGCATCCTTCACCCCCTGCATCCGCAAAAACGCCCGTACTGCTCCCGCATACATGTTCGTCCCTGTATAAGGACCAGCCACAAATACGACCTTCT
Organism: Oculatella sp. FACHB-28; assembly: GCF_014696015.1. Lineage (NCBI taxonomy): Bacteria > Bacillati > Cyanobacteriota > Cyanophyceae > Oculatellales > Oculatellaceae > Oculatella > Oculatella sp. FACHB-28. The sequence continues at coordinate 95,631 of NZ_JACJPJ010000047.1, forward strand.
GAGCAGCAGGATGTCCTGCTGCCTGGAGCATTCGCAGTGCAGTGACCTGTTCGGGGAGCCCAACAAACGCCAGACGACCAGGGAATGCTGCGATTTCAGGCAGAATCGTCAGCGTCGGAGTGACGGCATAGATACTTTGAGCCGCTGCAAGAATTTCTTCTCGACTGGTAGCGATTACCGGGGTCGCGGCTTCTGGGGAATGCAAGCCCTGACGCAACACGACGGCTCCTTCAATTTGACCGCTTTCTAGCAAATGAATCAGGACTCGGCTGATTACTCCGCCCGATGCACCGCGCCGTCGAACGGCTGGGTCAGCCGCATAGCCCGTAAACACCTGCCGGTAAGCACCCAGCAGCGGACTGTTAGGCTTGCCGTTGTTCAGGTATGACAGCAGGTTAGGATAAGGAACGCCACGCCCAGAGCAAACTGCCCATGCCAGCCCCAGCGATTGGTCTTCTGCATCAGTCAAAGCTCGACGCAAAAAGGGCAGTGGACCAGATGGAGTTTCCCGAAACTCCAGCAGCTCTGGATGCAGTCCCACACATGTGCCACAGTGCGTGCAATTCTTGGGTTGAATCACCTGTGTTTGAAAGCGGCTCCAGAAGCTGTGTTTTATCCCGTTCCCCATTTTCATCGCTCTTTTTGGTTGGAATTCAGTTCTGCTCGACGCAGGCGCAATTGAATATCTTCTAATACTTTGCGGTTGACCGCCATCAGGTCTGCGACTAAGCCAAACATCCACAGTTGAAAGCCAATCAGAATCAAGATTGCCGCCAGAATCAGACTAGGTGCGCGCGATCGCGTCCCATTCTCTAGGAAGAACAAGACTAGCCAACGAACTCCTAGCAAAAAGCCCATAGAAAAGGGAATGCTGCCCAAAACCGCGAAAAAACGTAGCGGCTTGTAGGTCATTGAGATTCGCAGAATGGTAAGAAGCGATCGCTTCACATACGAGGGAATGCTTTTCACCAACCGCGAGGGACGCAAATAGCCGTTTGTGCGAATCGGCACTGACTTAATTGCCATCCCTTGCCGCCCTGCCTGAATGATGGTCTCTAGGGTGTACGTGTATTCGTTAAACACATTTAGTCGCAGCGCTGCCTCTCGACTGATTGCCCGAAAGCCGCTTGGCGCGTCCACGACATTCGTTTTGCTGGCTAGCCGAACCACCCAACTGCCAAACCCTTGCAGCAGCTTTTTGATGGGCGAAAAATGCTTAATTTGCCGAATCGGTCGCGCTCCTACCACGATGTCTGCTTCGCCTTGCAAAATCGGCTCAACCAACCTGGGAATGTCAGCCGCACAGTACTGATTGTCTGCATCCGTATTTACAATGATGTCTGCCCCCGCCTTAAGGCACGCTTCTAACCCTGCCATGAAGGCATGAGCTAATCCTTGATTGCGGGCAAAGCTGACGACATGATCTACTCCATTGGCTAGCGCTACTTCAACGGTGCGATCGCTACTACCATCGTTGACAATCAGCCACTCTACCTGATCGATGCCAGGAATCTGGCGCGGTAGCTCAGCTAGCGTCATTCCTAAGGTGGCTTCCTCGTTGTAGCAAGGAATTTGAATAATCAGTTTGGTCATCAGCAGATTTCAACGCCCGGATCAGAGTGAATTAGGCTCTAGAATAAAACGCCCTTTACCCAAACTTTACTTTTAATCGCAGCACGTTAGAGCAGCTTCCAGGTTAGGTGAAGAACAAATTCATCATTAGTCATCTATCGCAAGAGGTCAATATAGCGTGTGCACGCGATTATGCAGAGGATGCAAAATAATTGGAACTGATGAAGAAATTTGGGGCGATCGCCCTTTTTCCCCTCGTCAGAGGGATGACTTGAGTCGCTAGAAACCGTTCAAATAGTCTGAGTTTCCAGTCGCTTTCTAGGACATTCAAGACTATGGATCTTCAACTGACTGGCAAAGTTGCAGTGGTGAGTGGTTCGACGGCTGGAATTGGACTGGCGATCGCCACCACCTTGGCTCAAGAAGGAGCAACCGTCATTATCAACGGACGCACCGAAGCACGAGTAAATGCAGCTATTGATCAGATCAAACAAAAGACGCCCGATGTCAAACTGCAAGGACTGGCTGCTGACTTGGGTACCGCTGATGGTGCAAACGCTTTGTTTCAACAAGTTCCAGAGGTTGACATTCTAGTCAACAACCTGGGCATTTATGGTGCAAAAGCCTTTAGCGAAATTTCAGATGATGAGTGGCTAAAATTCCTGGAAGTAAACTTCATGAGTGGCGTTCGGCTCTCTCGACATTACTTGCCTAAGATGATGCAGAAAAACTGGGGGAGAATCATCTTTATCTCCAGTGAGTCTGCCGTGAATATTCCCGCTGAAATGATTCACTATGGGGTGACAAAAACTGCTCAGGTATCTCTAGCACGAGGTTTAGCCGAAACAACAGTCGGGACCAATGTCACCGTAAACTCAGTGCTACCAGGACCCACGCGCTCAGAAGGGGTAGAAGAGTTTATTCAAGGATTGGGAACAGAGCAAAAGATTTCACCAGAGCAGGTGGAGAAGGAGTTTTTTGAGAAAACGCGCCCCTCTTCTCTGATTCAACGCTTTGCGACTATCGAAGAAGTTGCTGCGCTAGTTGCATTTGTTGCCAGTCCTCTATCCTCGGCCACGAATGGAGCCGCACTGCGAGTAGATGGCGGAGTAGTGCGTTCAATTATTTGAAGCATGTAAAGGTTGGCGCTGGAACTGCAAATTTGCAGTTTTTCGTCCAGCACGGTGATAAAATACGGTAACTACGTCAAATTACCGTATTTTATGGAACGTCTGTCAGAACCAGATGCGCCCGTTGATTCAACTTCGGCGTTTAGCCCAGAACAACCAACTCCACTCAAACGCCTGCGGGGTGGCTTTTTGTTAGTCTTGGGGTATTTGCTGTCGCCGCTCTCCTGGTGGAACGACCTGTTTTTTAATCTACCGTTTGCCTATGGGCTGGGCTACCTGGCAAGCCGCTTTTCGCCTGATTTCTTTTTACCTGCGGCGATCGCCGGGTACTGGCTCTCTAATGTAGCGGGAATCCTGCTGATGCAACTGGGGATTATGGATGTCTTCCAGGGTGAGGCAAAAGAGCGCAATCTTAAGAAAGAACTGCTTACAGGTGTAGTTTCCTCCACGGTCTACACCTTAATTATTTTGGGGTTAATTCATTTCCACATTTTGGAAACTCCTGGGTTAGAGCTAGAAGGAAGTTCGTTTAGCTTGAGTGTGCTGTGGCCCCTTGGAGGCGATCGCTAAGATGAACTACCTACTGCTTTCATCCCTCAGTTTTGTAGTTGGAATTATTGTGGGGCTGACAGGAATCGGTGGTGCTTCTCTGATCACACCCATGCTCATCGTTGTGTTTCAGGTGCCTGCTTCGATAGCAGTTAGCTCTGACGTAGTTGCCGCAACGTTGATGAAAATTGTGGGTGGGGTAAAACACTGGCGGCAGCAGACGGTTGATGTACAGGCGGTGAAATGGTTAGCTTCAGGCAGTGTGCCGGGTTCCCTCGTTGGGGTTGGTCTGCTGCATTCCATTCGACAAAGTGACATTAATTTAGATAGTCTACTGCTGCGATTACTGGGCATTGCCATTCTGATGATCACGCTGGTGGCACTCCTGCAACTGATCCTGATGATGGTGGCTCCGTCGCTGGAATTGCCCTCCTTACCCAAGCTGAATCTAGATACTTTGAATGGAAGGGCGATCGCGATCGCGGTTGGTGCAATATTAGGCTGCATGGTTGGCATTACCAGCGTTTCATCTGGTTCAATGTTTGCCCTGGTATTAATCGCCCTGTTTCAACTAGATGCTAAGAAATTAGTGGGCACTGATTTAACTCAGGCGGCAATTCTCCTTAGCGTCACCTCTTTAGGACATTTAACGCTAGGGACAGTGGACTGGAGCTTAGTTCTTCCCATCTGGGTTGGATCAATTCCGGGTGTGTTGATAGGGGCAAAACTCTGTCAAGCCGCACCTCAGAAAGCGTTGCGATTTGCTGTTTACCTGATCCTAGTGATGGTGAGTTGGAAGTTAGCCCATTCTGCATGAATGAAGTGTATTAGAAATAGGCTCCCAGCAAACTGTAGAGCAAGCCACTAATGACTAAGCCCGTTATGATTACATAGGGAATATCGCGCTGCTTAATAAAGAAGATAAAAGACACTAGAACCCGCAGGACGGGGGTTGCAATTAAGAATAATAGCCCTAGCTGCACAATGCCGCGACGACGACCGGAAAGTACTGCATCGATTACTCCGGCAGGCGATCGAAACATATCAGGTTCGCCCTGAAAAATATGGTAGTTAACGGGTTCCATACCGTGTCGGACAAGATATAGAATGCCGCCCAATAAAACTATTGCAGTGGCAAGCCACACACCATACTTCAGTAGATTGCTGAGGATTATTCCTAATCGGCAATCAGGCGATCGCTCGTCTAACTGGTGCTGGGGATAGTCCTGACAACTGACCGACAGATCAACAACGACTGGAGGATGCTCAAGGGCGATCGACAGGGCTTGGGCGGTTACGGTTGAGGTAGGTATTTGAACTTCGGACTCGGGAGGCATCTCACATCTCTCCAAATGCGTTGTAAACCATCTTGAATGACATCACGACCAGGACAACACTAAATACAACCCGCAACACACTCACTTTTGTACCCATCAACGCTTTTGCACCCAACCAGGCACCAGGAAACACCCCTAACATTACAGGCATTGACAATCCTGGATCAATATAGCCTCGCGCCAGATACACACCCGCAGAAACAGCCGCCGTTACGCCAATCGTGAAACTGCTGGTGGTAGTCGATACCTTAAACGGTAGGCGCATGACCTGGTCCATTGCTAGCACTTTCAACGCACCAGAGCCAATTCCCAATAGTCCAGATAGAACGCCTGCGATCGACATTAGCCCAAATCCCAGTGGCACCGAGTAAGCCTGATAGCTCATTAACCCATCAGGGGTTGGATAGGTGCCATGCAGTTGTAGTTGTTGAGTCAGCGGTTCTTCTGCTTCATTTGTCAGAGCTTCTGCCCTGGGCTGCTGGGCTAAATAAGCGGAGTAGAGCAGTACGATCGCCAGCACCAGCGTTAATAGCTTGATCGAAATCATGGTTGCCAGTAGTGCTCCTACAATGGCTCCAATAGTTGTGGCCACTTCCAGAAACATACCCAACCTTAAATTGGCATAGCCCTGGCGAATGTAGGTGGATGCTGCTGCACAGGAGGTTGCAATCACTGAGACGAGCGATGCCCCAATCGCATAGCGGATATCCACGCCAAATACAGAGGTCAGCAGCGGAACGATCACCACACCGCCACCTAAACCCGTCAACGCTCCCAAAAATCCTGCCAGGAACGAGCCAGCCCACACTAATACGGAAAATTCTAGAATATTCAGATGATTGCTCCTGAATGAACCAGTTTAGTTGTTCAGGTCTCCGACTTCTCAAAGAAGTCGGAGACCTGAAGTTGCTTAATCTAAGGGTGCAGCGGGAAATTGAGTGGTCAGGTCTGCCTGGGTCAAATCGGGAATTTCCCAATTCAAATCTCCAGACTTGAAGACTTGGGTTGCGGGAAGATTTAACTCGATCGCTCCTGTATCGGGATTTTCTGTCGCGATCAATTGGGTACCTTGCAGAACTTTAATAGCGGCTGCGCTGCCGACATTCAACCCTGCTACTTTGACATCATTAGGCAAGTAGATTCCTTTGCAAGCCCAATCATCATCGGTTTCTGCTCCTGCGGGCAGAAGGTACATGACCTGATCAAAGGTGGAAGTTGATGTTTTAGACTTGTCACCATAGACGGCGATCACTTGAGCCGTATCATTGCGGCAAATCGTGTCTTCGCCCGTTTCCATAATGTATTTCTGGTATTGCAAATCCGCAATTTGCTGTTGCACTTGCTCCATCGTCATTCCTTCAGGGGGAGTGTCGGTATCTTGTGCTTGAGTCAAGTTGACTAACGTCTCAGTAATTTGGGTGTAGTCAGGATTTTGATCTAAAGGAGGTGGATCGGCGAGAGCGGGTTGAGCAACGGCAATGTTGAGGAAAAGCATCAATCCAATCAGCAGCAATTTGAACAGTTTCATGGTCAATCTCCTTCGAGTTTAGAACTAAAACAATGGGGCAGATGTGAACAGTTGATAAGTTTTGCTTTCAAGTAAAATGAACATCCCTAAACCAATCAACACAAACGGAACGATCGCACGGCCATAGCGGGTTAGAAGATGAGCGATCGCCGGGAATCGGGCTAAGCGATAAGCAACATAACACCACACTCCAATCAGCACGAAAAAAACGGTAAGAATTAGCAGCAACATGGGCAAATCACAACTGGCAAATAAGGGAACATAGATGCCGATGTTGTCTCCTCCATTGGCGAGGGTGACGGCTGCCACACTGTAGGTTTGCGGGGTGAGTAGCGCTGCCAGTTTAGATGAGGGCGATCGCTCTGAGGTCGAGCCTGACTGATGCGATAAGGTCTGAACATCGGTATCTGGTTTATCGCGATTGAGAAGCTGACTCACTCCAATGATGATTGGCAGAATTCCCAGTAGCCCGATCCATGCTTTTGGAATCAATAATCCACCTATAAAGCCAGGAAGGCTCGCCAAAATCAATACTAAAAACCCTAGATATTGACCTGCAACAATGTGATAAGGGCGGAGGATTGCATTGACCTGGGCAAAGAAGAGCATCAAGATGATGATGTCGTCAATGTTAGTGGCAGCAAAGGCAGCGATGCCTGTCGTGATGGCTTGTACGATCCAGCCCATGATGTATTTAGGTATTCATAGTGACTCCTTTAATTTTGCTTGAGATTGGTCACCACAACGTTGGGACGTGCTGCACTGCGAAACAGGTGTAGCCCAAACAGACCACTAATTACTAGCGTCAGCACTGCTAGACCACGATTTTCTAGAGTGTGGCTATCAATCAAAATCAAAATTCCTAAGCCAATCAGCACAAACGGAACGAGTTGATTACCGTAGTCCGTGAGCGATTTGGCGATCGCAGGCACTTGCATTAGGCGATAGGCAGCAAAACACCAAACTCCTACCAGCACAAAGAAAACCGCCAAAATGACTGACAAAGTGAGTCCATTGCTGCTAGCAAATAGGGGGACATAGATGCCGATATTGTCACCTCCATTCGCAAATGTCACGGCCGCCACGCCATAGGCTTGAGGTGACAAGCTAGAGTACCAGGAACGCTCAGGCGGCTGTGGTGCTTCGGCTTCTTCATCCTCATCCTGAACGGGATTGATTAAACGGCTCAACCCAATCACAATCGGGACAATTCCTAACATGCCAATCCAGGGGCGAGGCAGCACCATACTGCTAAAGAAGCCGGGAAGACTGATTGCAACCAGTGCCACAAATCCTAAATATTGCCCTGCAACAATGTGTCGTCGTCGAAACACCGAATTAACTTGGGAAAAGAACAGAAGCAGGATCAAAATGTCATCCAGGTTAGTGGCAGTAAATGCTGTAAATCCAGTTGAAATGGCTTTCAGTAACTCATTCACAGATGATAGTCCTCAATGATCAGGAGGTAAGGGAAACGGGGAAGAGGGTAGTGGACCAGTTCCTGAAGATGGCACCACGACTGGCTCAAAGGCAGTAAATCGTTCATGAATTTCATTGATACTGCGCTCCATAATCAAAACTGTGCGAGGAGAGCGAAGGCGCTGAACAACGAACGAACCGCAGGTGATAGCGAGGTAGAGCAAAAACAAGTAGGGAAACAGGTTGTAGGGGGCTTCAGGAACAGGGAACAGATTGCTTCCCGGAATTCCTACACTGCCCAACACAGGTAAACTCATGAAGCCAACGCCCACCACCGAAAACACCACATCGCGTGAACGAAGTTTGTTGATCTGCATCAAATAGACGGGAGCTGCAACGGAAATCAAAATATAAACCGTTAAGAAGCCATAGCTGGCGATCGCCCCCAGATATCCCATCATTGCGAATAAGGGAATGTGAAAGAGTGACAGCCCCGCAGGCACCAAAAACATCAGCAGCGAACACAGTGAGATTGCCACATGGGGAGTGCGATTGAAACTATGTGCCTCACCCAACATTGAGGGAAACAGCCCATGACGCGCCATTGTGAAAAACACTCGTGCCGCTGGATTGATGCTGCCTAACACACAGGCAAAAAAGCTAAACAGGGCACTAAATGCCACCAGATCTCCCAAAAAACCTACACCCACTTGATGGGCAAGAAAACCGAGAGGTTCTTCTGTGGTGGTGATTGACGTGCCTGTGCTGCTAAATCCTAAGATTTCAATGTAGGCAGTCACAATAAAGAATAGCCCTGCCATAATTGCGCTGCCTATCACAGCTCTAGGAATGCTCCGCAGCGGATTTTTTGCTTCATCACCTAGGGAAGTAGCGCTTTCAAATCCAGAAAAGGCAAATAGGACTAGCACTAACCCCATCGTCACTCCGCCCGGTGTCGCGTCATGTAAGGTTAACTGCGACCAATCCAGGGCAAAACCCGTGTGTGTCCAAATAATCAACGCCAAAACCAAGATCAAAACGATAGACGCGCCCTCCATCCACAGCATCGCCATTGCTGAAAGCTGGATGTCTTTGTAGGCGGCATACCAGGCGATCGCCGCTCCCAAAGTTAGCCAGGTGATTGCAGAAAAATGAATTCCTACATGCCCTAGCAGCATGTCGCTAAAGTTAGCAAAGCCGCACAGCACCGACATTCCAGTAAACAAATAAGCTAGTACCAGACTCCAGCCACATACTACGCCTGCGGTTGGACCCAGCCCCTTGGCAATGTAGGAATAGAGCGAACCCGGTGATGCAGAACGGCTGGCAAACTGATTGATATTGATGCTGACAAACAGTAATCCAACCATGCCAATGAGGAGGCTAAGCCAGGTTCCGCTTCCTGCCAAGGCAACAATCAATCCAAGGTTGGATGCCGGAATCGTAGTTGGAGCAATTACAGCAAAGGATTGTGCCAGCACCTCTCCAAATGGCAGACAGTCAGGCTTTAAGCCGTGTGTGCTGCGAGTAGGTTTTGAGTTTGATTGATTTACCATCAGGCAAGTTCCAGTAGTTTGATGTAAAAACAAAGCGCGATCGCTTCTGCATAAACTGATTGGTTTGCCTCAGCAAGGATCCGTTGCGAAGAGCATGAGTTCCAATGTAGAGATAAGCAGGAATAGGATCAAATACTCTTTCTTTTTGAATTGATAAAAGTAATTTATGAACGCTTAAAGCTCTTGCCTGGAGCAGGTTTGACAATAGCTCAAACAGCGTGAAGTTAATTTTCCATAGCAGTGTTCAATTCTCCGATTTTTACATAGGAAAATAGGTTTATCTTTCTTTTTTAGTGAAAAAGTGAAAAGCCTAGTTCGCTATTTCTATTGAGAAATAGTGGTGATCGTCTTCTTTTTTGCACTACACATTCAGGTCAAAAGTAGCTTAGAAACCTTTTTCAAACATTAAAATAATTCAGAATTTTGCTGTTGGTATTAAGGCATCCATTTTTTGAGAAAGCTTTGAAGCTACTAGGATTGCGTTGTAGGAAAGGTTATGGCATTATTTAAAGTACTAAATTTCGATTGATTTACCGGATTTAATGCTTAGAAAGTAAGGCACGTACAGATTGATGACGTTTGAGCAATTGCGAATTTTTCTGGCTGTCGCAGAACATTTACACTTTACTCGTGCTGCGGAAGAACTCTACATTACTCAGCCCGCCGTCAGTGCCGCTATCAGTACTTTAGAAAAAGAGTATGGAATACGCCTATTTCACCGCGTTGGGCGACACATCGAAATTACCGAAGCCGGAAAACTGCTAGAAGCAGAAGCGCAAAAGATTCTCGACCAGGTAGTTTTAACCGAGCGTGGACTGCGAGAACTCAACAGCTTGCAGCGAGGGGAATTGCGGCTGGGATCAAGTCTCACCGTAGGGAACTACTGGTTGCCAAAACGAATTACTCAATTCAAGCAAGAATATCCAGGGATTGTGGTCAATTGTACCCTGGCCAACGCCGAGGAAATTTGTGAAGGAACCGCATCAGGACTGTTTGATTTGGGGCTAGTGAATGGAGAGGTCAAACCCACGTTGCGGAATTTGCTGGAGCAGGAGGAAGTCGGGCTCGATCGCCTCCAAATTGTGGTCGGGAAAACTCATCCCTGGTACAGCCGCAGCAAAGTTGAGGTAGAGGAATTACTCACCACATCATGGGTGATGCGAGAGCCGGGTTCGGGCGTTCAGCAAGTGTTTGAGCAAACCCTGGAGCGATTGGGTATTAAGCCGTTCCAACTCAATGTAGTATTAGTTTTAACCAGCAGTGAAATGGTGAGATCTGTTGTTGAAGGGGGAATTGGTGCCGCCGCAATCTCAGCCCTAATGGTGCAGAAAGAATTGCAGTTAGGAACACTACGGGCGATCGCTGTGACTCAACAAGAGGGAAGCCTGACCACTTTAGACATTGTTCAGCCCGTGTGGAAGCTCAAACATCGAGAACGCTTTCAAAGCCGAGCGGCAGTCGCTTTTGAGCAAATGTTAATGAACCAAACTGCTCAAGAGGACGCAGCGGCGGAGGACGCAGCGGTAGAAGGCTCGGCAGTAGGTGATCCAACACTAGATGATCCAGCTGTTGGTAATCCGGCACTTTGTTGAATTAATCGATTCAAATCCAAAAGTTTTGGTCCTTCACTGCCAACAATGAGAGGTAAGGTGCCATTCCATTTGGCGATCGCCTGTCTTTGCAGCATCTCTGGCGTTAGATTTTCCCGCAACAAGCGCTGTGCTTCTGCTTCTCCTTTTGCCAAATTAAGCTGTGCTTCTGCTTCCTGTTTGGCTTTCAGGGCAACAAATTCTGCCCGCTTGGCTTCTTGTTCAGCAATTTGTTTCGCCTCGACCGCATCTCTAAAGCGATTTGAGAAACGCACATGTACCAAAGAAATATCATCTACCGCAATGTGATAAGCCGCTAACCGTTCTGTCAGCAAATCATCAACTTCTGCTTTTACCTCATTTCGTCGAGTCACAATTTCCTCAGCAGTATATTTTGCCATCACCGCTTTAAGGACTTCTTCAACCGCAGGATTAATAATCCGTTCGACGATAGCAACTCTGTCTCCAATTTCCTGAAAAATCACGTTTGCTTCCGTTGGAACAATATGCCAATTCAACGCTACATCGGTATAAACTTCCTGCAAATCCTTAGAAGAAGCTTCGGCTGAAATCTCCTGATTTTGCACGCGAACACTCAACTTCTGCACCGTATTCACAATAGGGATAATCGTGTGCAGCCCTTCATCTAACACCTGGGGCTGAACCTGCCCAAACCGCATCAAAACTCCTCGTTCTCCCGCGTTCACAATCACAAAAAAACTGGAGAGTAGGACTAAAATGATCAATGCAGCAAATACTTTACTCGCAACGCTAAGATCTCGTTTTGAGGAGCGATTGAGCTGAGACGTATTCACCTTATTGAGTGTCTTTAAATCCATCTTTACCCCTTGCCAATCTATAACACTGCTTGACGCAGCATCGGGAACACTTTGGACACTTTGTTTAACACGTAATCTCCATAGGTTCCACGAAATTCATGAACGCTGGCTTGATCCCAACGTTCATATTTATTGTCGTTTTGATGAAGTGAAAGATGTTGAATCGGTTTAACTTCGGCGCTAAAGTTTGGATCAAAAAAGAAAGGAAAGGAGAGGCGATCGCGCCCTGATTGATTCAACACTCGATGTGGTGTAGAGCGATATAGACCACCCGTCATGCGATCGAGCATATCGCCAGTATTACAAATAAAGGTGTTAGGGAGAGGGGGGGCATCGATCCACTGAGCGTTGGATTTGATTTGCAATCCACCACAGCTATCCTGTTTGAGAATCGTCAGAATGCCGTAATCGGTGTGTTCACCAACACCCCAAAGGGAGTGCTTATCAATAGTTGAAGAGTTGAACGGATAGTTAAAAATGCGAAATAGAATCAGCGGGTCATAAGTGTAGCGATCGCTAAAATAAGTTTCCTCTAACTCTAGACTGAGGGCAATTCCTGTCATCAGGGTATGCCCTAGTTGAGTCATGGCATTCATATAGTCCAGCACTGTCTGACGCAGCAGCGGAATCGTATCCGGGAATAAGTTTGCGCCATGCATCGGAGTGCTTGCCCTGACCAACGGATGAGCCTCATCTAACTCAGCCCCAAAATAAATCCCTTCTTTCTGGTCGGGTTTGCCAGAGGTCAATTCATCCCCAACCGGGAAATAGCCTCGCCACGCTCGACCGCCCAACTCCATGCGGATTTGCATCTTGGTGTCGAAATCTTGAGCAAAAAATTGGTGACTGAGTTCTTCTAAGTCGTGTTGCAACTGCTCTTCTACTCCGTGCTCCGTAATGTAGAAGAAGCCCCAGTCTTGGCAGGCTTGCCGGATTTGCTCAGCAACTAAAATGCGATCACCAATTCCAGTGATGAGGGGTTGGATATTAACGACTGGAATCGGAGACACGGACTACCTACCTCTTTAAGTTCTATTAGCCACATTGATGGCATTAGGGCAAAACGCGGTACATCAATCAGACTGCCGTAGATTAATTTTACAGCAGCCAGCCTGCTTGCGCTTTCTGAATAGGTATGCGAATATTTCAAATTAAATACGGTATCTCGATTGACTTGCCGTACTTTATTAATCGTATTTTGGACATAAGTTTTTCCAGCTCTGGCACTGTTAATGGCTGTTGATAGCCACGATTGGGTCAGCGTTGAACGCGGGTAATGAGAAAAATTGTTCTAACAACCTCAAGGAATTCCTATGTCAAATTCCAGCGATGTCAATGTTTTGGAGCTTTCTACAGAGCTGAATGATGCATCTGCATCCTGGTTGGCATTGCCCGATGAAGCAAAGCTGCCGGATGAAATCAAAACCCTATTTCAGCAACAGCGCGATGCCTATGGATTTGTCCATCCCTATTTCTATGGATATGCGCTTAACCCTGAGCATTTCTTGCGGTGGTGGCACTATTACAATGCGATTCAACACAGTGCTGGAGGGTTATCCCATCGAGAGCGAGAGTTGATTGCAGTGGTGGTTTCTGCAACCAATCGGTGTGAATCTTGCGTGTTGACTCACCAGGCTCAGTTATTGTCAGTGACGGGCGATCGCGCACTCACCAATGCCGTTGCCAATGACTATCGCACAGCCCATTTAACCGATCGCGAACATGCCATTCTAGACTTTGCCGTAAAACTCACTCGGTTAGACAGTGACTTATCACCCAACGACCTAGAACTGTTACGCAATCAAGGATTATCCGATGAGGAAATTCTAGAATTGGGTGAAGTTGCTGGACAATTCAGCCTTTCCAATCGTTTGTCTAAAGCATTTGGTTGGAAGGTAAAACCGGGTCAGCTCAAAATTCTAGATTAGTTTCCGTTTCCCGTTTCTCCTAAGTTACAGGCGCAGCAGTGCGTCTGTTTTTTGTTCTTTACCCTTTCCTATATATCAATCATTGGAGTATCTATACTATGGCTCAAAGAACTCAGTCACTACAACTCGCGTTTGCCTTTGCCGCTGGATTTATTGCAGTGTTAGTTTTTCATCAAGGTGTATTAGCGTTGTTGTATAGTATAAACTTCTCATCCCGTGCGCCTTATTCTATTGACCCAACTCAGCCCTTCGGAATTCCTCAAGTGTGGTCGTTATCATTTTGGGGTGGCGTGTGGGGATTGATTTTGGCTGCCATTTCTCCTTATTTACCTGGCGATCGCCGCTACTGGTTTGCCACATTCTTATTTGGCGCGATTGTTCCCACCCTTGTTACCTTCTTCATTGTGGCTCCGCTCAAGGGGCAGCCCATCGCCACTGGGGGAAATCCCACCGCAATTATTACGGCACTACTGATCAACGGCACGTGGGGAATTGGTACAGCCTGGTTATGGAAACTCCTGTCCAGACAAACTGTGTTGAATTAGCTCTTGCTTCTGCGTAACTCCTGCAATCTCAAAAACTTCAATCAAATAGGATTGCCATAGCTCTTCTTCTGGGCAGTAGAGTGGTGAGATAGTGGAATAGTGAAGTAGAGGGAAGTACATTTACAGTTTTGGAGGAGTTTGAGGGGAGCTATGCAATACCGAGAGTTGGGAGATCTCAAGGTTTCTGAAGTTTGTCTGGGAACGATGACCTATGGACAGCAAAATACTCTTGAAGAGGCTCATCAACAGTTAGATTATGCGATCGCCCAGGGCATCAATTTCATCGACACAGCGGAGATGTATCCCGTACCACCCCGAGCTGAAACCTATGGCGCAACTGAAACTTACATCGGTAAATGGTTAAAGAAACAGAAGCGCGATCGCCTGATTATTGCTACCAAAATTGCGGGGCCGGGTCGAGGCATGAAATGGGTGCGTAATGGAGCAAAAGCGATTGACCGGGAGAACCTCAAACAAGCGGTTGATAATAGTTTGAAGCGGTTGCAGACTGACTACATTGACCTGTATCAGATTCACTGGCCCGATCGCTATGTTCCACTGTTTGGGCAATCTGTGTACGATCCCACTCAGGAAAGGGAAACGGTAGCCATTGCCGAGCAGCTATCTGTATTTGCAGATTTGATTCAAGCAGGCAAGATTCGTTATGTCGGCTTGAGTAATGAAACGCCTTGGGGAGTCTCTGAGTTCAGTCATGCTGCAAAGAAATTAGGATTGCCTAAAGTGGCGTCAATTCAAAACGCTTACAATTTGCTCAATCGCGTGTTTGATTGGGCGCTAGCAGAAACCTGTCACTATGAAAACGTAGGACTGTTGGCTTACAGCCCGCTGGCGTTTGGGATGCTGTCTGGGAAGTACCTTTCTAAACAACCTGAGAAAGCCAGAATTACACAATTCAAAGGGTTTGGACAGCGTTATCTCAAAACGAATGTAAAGGAAGCTGTGGTTGCCTACGTTGACATTGCTCAGCGCTATAATCTTACTCCGGCTCAACTGGCGATCGCCTTCGTGCAAAGCCGTTGGTTTGTCACCAGTACCGTCATTGGCGCAACCACCTTGGAACAGTTGCAGGAAAATTTAGACAGCCTGGAAGTGATTCTGAGTGATGAGATATTAGTAGAAATTGAAGCAGTACATCACCGCTATCCCAATCCAGCACCGTAAGGCTTGATTTTTGACGGTGCTTGTGAAATCATGATGAATTAATACGGTAAATCTATCAATTTACTGTAGATTGTCGTGGAGCTACAGATTCAGTCCATTGCACGGAATAACATTGGAAGCATGTCATTAGCAGTCGAGCAAGCTGTAAATTCTCAAAATTCTCAAGCAGTGGACTACCGGGCGATCGCCACATCACTGGCTCAAGAGTTTGCTGCAACTGCCGTTGAGCGGGATGCAAAGGGGGGCACGCCCCAAACCGAGCGCGACAAGCTGCGGCAGAGCGGTTTGCTCAGGCTGGTGATTCCCCAGGAATATGGCGGAATTGGCGATCGCTGGACAACGGCTCTTCAGATTACGCGAGACTTTGCTAAAGTAGATAGCTCCATTGCTCATCTGTTTTCCTATCACCATTTAGGGGCGACTGCTCCACACATTTTTGGAACGGCAGAACAAAAAGAGCGATATTACAAACTTACGGCAGAAAATAACTGGTTCTGGTGTAACGGGTTTAATCCGCTTGACCGTCGTGTCTCACTTACCCCAGAGGCAGATTACTTCCGGTTAAATGGCATCAAGAGTTTTTGTTCGGGTTCCGTTGATTCCAACCTGATTCCAGTGAGTGCTGTGTTGCCTGGAGTGGAGGGGTTTGCGATCGCCATTGTCCCTACTGCTCGTGAGGGTGTGACAGTAAATGGTGATTGGGACAACATGGGTCAGCGGCAAACTGACAGTGGCAGCATCACTTTTGATAATGTGCTTGTTCAACCAGAAGAGATCTTGCGCCCTGATTTAAACAATGGTGTGTTCAAAACCATTCGCTCTTGCTTGACTCAAATCACTTTTGCCAACATCTATCTCGGCATTGCACTGGGGGCTTTGGAAGCAGCTCAAGCATACACTCGGACGGAGAGCAGAGCGTGGTTGACTTCTGGAGTTGAGCAGGCAACACAAGATCCTTACATCTTGCAGCACTACGGTGAGATGTGGGTGAATTTGCAAGCGGCGATCGCTCTGACTGATCAGGCAAATACACAGGTTCAAGCAACCTGGGAGCGAGGGGATCAACTCACAGCAGAGGAAAGAGGGAAATGTGCGGTGGCGATCGCTTCTGCCAAGATTCTCGCGACCAAAGTTGGACTGGATGTGACAAGCCGCATTTTTGAAGTAATGGGTACTCGCTCAACGGCTTCTAGATATAGGTTCGATCGCTACTGGCGCAACCTTCGCACGTTTACCTTACACGACCCGGTGGACTACAAAATTCGGGCGATCGGTGACTGGGCACTTAACCAACAGCTTCCTAAGCCTGATTATTACTCATGAGTACACTGCATCTGGCTGGGTTCATGCATTCCTCTCACGTGGTGTTAAGCCACGCGATTTGGCGGCATCCCCAGACAGAGTTAGGCTTTTTGCAGCCTGAGTTTTATCAAACCATTGCTCAAACACTGGAGCGGGGCAAATTTGATCTGGTGTTTTTTGCTGATGCGCTTGCCTTGCCTGACCAGTATGGCAATAGTCCTAAAGTGGGCTTGCAGTACGGCGCTCAGGGAATGGTGAGACTTGATCCCATGCTGATTGCAACGGTGATGGCAACCGTCACAAAGCATATTGGTATCGGGATCACTCGCTCGACCACCTACTATCAGCCCTACGATCTGGCGCGGATGTTTGCCACGTTAGACCACTTATCCAACGGACGAGCTGCCTGGAACGTCGTTACATCCGGACGCACGGCTGAAGCAAAAAACTTTGGCGTAGAGCAACATCTAGACCACGATCGCCGTTATGACCGGGCAGATGAGTTTATTCAGGTCACCGCAAAACTGTGGGATAGCTGGCAACCCGATGCACTGATTCTTGACCAGGAAAACGGCATTTTTGCCGATCCCAGTAAGGTCAATTATGTCAACCACGAAGGAGAATGGTTTAATG
This sequence comes from Oculatella sp. FACHB-28, assembly GCF_014696015.1. Taxonomy (NCBI): domain Bacteria; kingdom Bacillati; phylum Cyanobacteriota; class Cyanophyceae; order Oculatellales; family Oculatellaceae; genus Oculatella; species Oculatella sp. FACHB-28. The sequence continues at coordinate 112,740 of NZ_JACJPJ010000047.1, forward strand.
TTCGTGGTCCACTGACAGTTCCCCACTCGCCTCAGGGAAAACCTGTGATCATCCAGGCGGGATCATCCGATCGCGGCAAAGATTTTGCGGCAAAGTGGGCAGAAGTGATTTTTGAGATCAAGCATACGCCTGCTCAGATGAAGGCGTTTTATGACGATATTAAGTCTCGTCTGAGTCAGTTTGGACGACACCCTGATGACTGCAAAATTCTTCCCACGTTTACACCCTTTGTGGGAGAAACAGAGGCGATCGCCAAAGCAAAACAGTCTTTCCACAATGACTTAATTCATCCACTTGTTGGACTCTTTACCCTATCTAGCCATGCCGACTATGATTTCTCTCAACATGACTTACACCAGCCCCTTGTGGACATTCCCTTTAAGGGGTTGCGGGGACTGTTGGAAGTCGCTCAAGAGTTAACGCGATCGGAAAATCTTACCTTAGCCGATATTGGTCAGCTTTACGGTCAAGGAGTTTTAGCCCCTCAAATCGCAGGCACTCCCCAACAAATTGCCGATTGGATGGAGAACCTATTTCGAGCAAAAGCCTGCGATGGATTTGTGATTTCCCCGGCTCACTTACCCGGAACGTTTACCGAATTTGTGGATTGGGTTGTACCAGAGCTACAGCACCGGGGACTGTTTCGCTCTGAATACACCACCACCACATTGCGAGAACATTTACAACTGCCCACTGTGAGGCAGCCTGTTGAGGTATGACCATCATGAAGATCCAGAATGTCCGTCTTTCACTTAGCCGTCGATTTCTTTTAGTTGTAGCCAGCACCTTCGCGGCTACAACTATCATTTCAAGCTGCACTCCTTCCCAAGAAGTGAGTGAGTCACCTGCGGGTGAATCGCCCGCAGCAGAACAAGCAGAAGGTGGAACGCTAACTGTTGGTGTGAGCCCGGTTCCCCATGCCCAGATCTTGCAGTATGTCAAAGACAATCTGGCAGAGGAAGCTGGCTTAGAAATTGAGATCGTAGAATTTTCAGACTACGTGCAGCCTAATCTGGCACTCAATGACGAGCAAATTGATGCCAACTATTTCCAACATGTTCCCTATATGGAAGATTTTGGCGCAGAACGGGGAATTGAAATGGTGGCTGTCGCACCCGTCCACATTGAGCCACTAGGCATTTACTCGAACGAAATCGAATCTCTAGAACAGGTTCCCGATGGAGCAACGATCGCCATTCCCAATGATGCAACCAATTTGGGGCGATCGCTCAAACTCTTAGAAGATCAGGGACTACTCACCCTACGGGAAGGTGCAGGTGTAGAAGCGACAGTACAAGATATTGAAGAGAATCCCAAAAACCTTGAATTTGCTGAACTAGAAGCCGCCCAACTGCCCCGTGCCTTAGAGGACGTAGAACTGGCAATCATCAACGGTAACTATGCCTTGCAGGCTAACCTGTCCCCCAGTGAAGATGCTCTTGCCCTAGAAACTGCCGAGGACAATCCTTACGCTAATGTACTCACTGTTTTACCTGACCGGGAGCAAGACCCAAACGTGCAGAAGCTAGCTGAATTACTCACTTCAGAAGAAGTGAAACAGTTCATTGAGGAGGAATATCAAGGTTCCGTGATTCCTGCACTGTGATTGGCATTTTAGTCATCTACCCTGAGCGATTCAATGAGGTTGAACAGGATGAACTCAAAGTAAGGACAATTTAACTTTGTACCCCTCAAACGTCTATTTGTTCTATTGACGGCAGCTTTTACATTAACCACCTTAGTTTCAAGCTGCTCTACTCCTGAAACTACATCCTCTGGGCAAACCACTCAAAGCGAACAGCCTGCTCAAGATGAAGTGTTGACGGTTGGAGTTACGCCTGTTCCGGCAGGGGAAATTCTGGCATTTGTGCGAGATGAGTTAGCTCCTGAAGCCGGGCTGGAGATTGAAATCGTTGAATTTAATGAGTTTAATCAGCCCAACCTGGCTCTCAAGGAAGGCGAGTTAGACGCAAATTACTTTCAGCACATTCCATTTATGGAAGATTTTGGCAAGCAGCATGAGATTGATCTGGTGCCGCTCAACGCAATTCACCTGAACCCGGTAGGTGCCTTCTCAAAACGGTTTCAGTCGCTAGATGAACTTCCTGATAATGCTACAATCACTGTTCCTAATGATGTCACGAATTTGAATCGTGCCTTGCAGCTTTTAGCAGAGAATGAGCTGATTACGCTGCGAGAGGGAGTTGGAGAACTGGCAACCACCAAGGATATTGTTGAGAATCCTAAAAACCTGCAAATTGTTGAAATTGAAGCGCCTTCTCTGGTGCGATCGCTAGATGATGCGGATGTCTCTATCATTACCGGCAACTTCGTGGTGCAAGCAGGGATGAATACACGGGAGGATGCGATCGCCCTCGAAAACCCAGAAGGCTCACGCTACGCCGTCCGACTAGCCACCCTGCGCGGACAAGAAAACGATCCCCGTATCCAAACCCTCAACGAACTTCTGGTTGATCCTCAAGTACGGGAATTCATCGAAGAAAAATATGACGGAGCCGTTATCCCCGTTTTCTAAATACCCTCACTCCTCACATCTTTAAAGCCGTGATTAGCATCCGTGACCTATACAAAATTTATACTTACCAGAGAGGAGAAGGAAAAATTACCGCTCTAGATGGTATTAGTCTTGAGGTGAAAGCAGGAGAAGTGTTCGGTGTTTTAGGGCAAAGTGGCGCAGGCAAAAGTACTCTAATTCGCTGTGTCAATTGCTTGGAGAAACCCACTTCAGGCTCAGTATGGGTTGGAGATGAGGAAATCACTGCTTTGTCGGGTGCAAGGTTGCGAAGAGCCCGTCAGCGGATTGGCATGATCTTTCAACACTTTAACTTACTTAGTTCCCGTACTGCTGCTGAAAACATTGCATTTCCACTGGAACTGATAGGCTACAGCCGCTTAAAGCGGCGGATACGGGTAGAAGAATTGCTATCGCTGGTGGGGCTAGAAGGTAGAGGAGGTGCTTATCCCGCTCAGTTGTCAGGCGGACAGAAACAGCGAGTTGGCATTGCTAGAGCGCTAGCAGCTAATCCCAACGTATTGCTTTGTGATGAAGCCACTTCTGCTCTAGACCCACAAACAACTCGTTCCATTTTAGAGCTACTGCGAGACTTAAATCGCCACATGGGTTTGACTATTTTGCTGATTACCCACGAAATGGGTGTGGTTAAGCAAATATGCGATCGCGTTGCCATTCTTGAAGCCGGAAAAGTGATAGAGCAGGGAACCGTGAGTGAGTTGGCGGCGCAGCCTGATTCTTTCATTGCTAGAGAACTGTTTCCTCAACGGAATGGTTTTAAGTCTCGCCCTGGTTCCGTCTTGGTCACGATCGCCTTTCGAGGTGAGACTGCCAACCAGCCACTCATTTCTGATTTGGCAAAACGATTTGACGTGGATGTCAACATTATTAGCGGCACTGTGGATACAGTGGGTGGTCAGCGAGTTGGACAACTTCACGTTGAGTTGTCAGGTAAGGATGTCCGCTCAGCGTTGGACTATCTTCAAGTGCAAGATTTAAGGCATGAGGTGCATTGATGCTTGATCCCGTGTTGATGGAAAGTCTTTGGCAAGCGACGGTTGAAACTTTCTACATGGTAGGAATTTCCGCCCTACTAGCCGTCCTGTTTGGTTTACCCCTGGGACTGCTACTTGTGATTACTGCTCCTAATCATATCTTGCCAAACTCTGCAATTCAGAAGGTTCTGGGGTCGATCGTAAACGTGGGGCGATCGATCCCGTTCATCATTTTACTGGTGGCAATTATTCCGTTTACGCGATTGATTGTCGGCACTACCATCGGCAGCACGGCGGCACTGGTGCCACTCACAATTGCAGCAATTCCTTTTTTTGCTAGAGTCGCTGAAACTGCACTGCTAGAAGTCGATCGCGGCTTAATTGAAGCAGCACAGTCGATGGGCTGTAATCACTGGCAAATCGTCCTCAAAGTACTAATTCCTGAAGCGTTGCCTAGCTTAATTCTAGGTATCACCATTATGGTGATTAGCCTATTGAGCTATTCGGCAATGGCGGGTGTTGTAGGGGGAGGGGGGTTGGGCGATTTGGCGATTCGCTATGGGTATCAGCGGTTTGATACGACGGTGATGATTGTGACGGTAGTATTGCTAGTTATCCTGGTGCAGATTGCTCAGTATGTGGGCGATCGCCTCGCTATTCGCTTGAGAAAGCGATAGTTTTTGGGGAGTTTCTTGGAGAACAGCCAAACAGCCTTGGAGGTTTCCCAAAACCCCCAGCAGGGGACGTGCTCGTCCCCCTCCGCAAGGATCTGTGAATTTGTGGCAGAACGCGCTTCGCATCGGTGAGTGGCAAGGGACTAACTTGTAGGTGGTGAAGCAAAGCGGAACCCAACATAGTCCTTGTTGTTGTACTGACAACAGTTATTCAGCTCTCAACATAAATCTGGTTTGCTGCTAAAACCTCAGATAAAACTCCCATAATTCTCCTCTTTGGTGTGCGTTATCTATACCCCTGTGAGCGATCGCACCAATGACAAATCCAACTCGTTTAACAGTCGCTCTTTCCACTGTTGTAGATGAGTATCTGTGCGTTTGCGAGGACGGGGGAGATCCAAAACGAATTCTCGATGGATTCGTCCTGGGTTGCTTCTCATCACAATAATGCGATCGCTTAACACCAGAGCTTCCTCGATATCATGGGTAACAAGTAACATCGTCGGACGGTCGTATTCCCAAATGTGCAGCAGATGATCTTGCAATTTAGTGCGGGTAAAGGCATCGAGCGCACTAAACGGCTCATCTAATAGAAGGATTGAAGGTTGTGTAATCAGGGCACGAGCGATCGCCACTCGCTGAGCCATGCCACCTGAAAGTTGGCGCGGCAGCGCATTCGCAAAGTCAGCTAATCCTACTTTTACCAGCGTTGTGGCGATCGCTGCTTCACTATCTGCTGCTTGCTCCAGTCCAAACCGGACATTGTCCTTTACAGTTAACCAGGGCATTAACCGGGGTTCCTGAAAAATCATGCCTACTTCAGGATGAGGATTGGCGATCGGTTCATTGTCAATCCAGACATCCCCTTCACTGGGAAAATCTAGTCCTGATATGATTCGCAGTAGCGTACTCTTGCCGCAGCCACTTGTTCCCACCAGGCTGACAATTTCCCCAGGATGAACTTCTAAGTTGACTGCGTCTAGCGCCAAAAAACTGTTGTCAAATTGCTTGTAGACATTTTCGACTCGCAACATTCCTGGTTCTTCCCCGGATTTATATCACAACCTTTTTTCTGCTTAATTCTTTTGGGCTTGCAAACTGTAGGAGTCTTGCCAACTCACCAACCGTCTGCCGATCGCCACCAATCCTGTATCTGTCAGCTTACCCATGATGGCAAACAGGAGAATGCTAGCAATGATGATGTCTGGGCGACCCGTCGTTTGACCATCAATTAGGAGAAAGCCCAGCCCTCGACTGGCTCCCATAATTTCAGCCGCCACCACAAACATCCAGCCCAAACCTAAGCCATTTCGCAAGCCCACGATGTAGGAAGGTAATGTGGCAGGCAAGAAGACTCGCCAGATTAACTGAGCTTGACTAAAGCGATAGACCCGCCCCACCTCTACCAGTTTGCGGTCAACCTGCTGAATGCCCGCCATCAGCGTCAGATAAACGGGGAAAAACACACCAACGGCGATCAGAGCAATTTTGGATGTTTCAGCAATTCCTAGCCACAGAATAAACAAGGGCACCCAGGCTAGTGATGGAATGTTTCTCAATGCCTGAAACAATGGATCGAGCAGTTGATTTGCGACACGCGAGTATCCAGTCAATGCCCCCAGAATTGTGGCGAGAACTCCACCAATGAGAAATCCTAGAAAAACACGATAGAGCGTGATTCCAATGTGAATCAACAGTTCACCGCTGAGGGTGAGTGTCCACAAAGTGAGGGCGATCGCAGAGGGTGCAGGCAACAGGTTGGGAGGAAACACACCGATTCGAGACAACAGTTCCCAAACAACCAGTAACCCAACAGGCAGAATGAAACCCAGCGTCCAGTGTCCTCTTAAACCTAGTCGTCGCCGACGGGACTGAGATCGAGTTCGCTGAACAGGCGCAAGCGTTGCAGAATTTAGGCGTTTGGGAGGCGACGGATAATTCATGAGTGTGAGTGCTGCGGGTGATGGACAACTTTCTGGTGACTGATAACTCTCTGGTGACTAGCAACCTTTTCAACAAACTGTGGATCGACCAGTTCATCAGCAACCTGATTGACATCAATTGAGCCAGGAATGACACCACTGCTCTTAAGCACATCTCCTGCCGCAACAATCGTGTCTTTATGCACCTGACCAATCACCGCATTGGATAAATCTGTTCGTTCTAATTGCTTGGTTGCAACTGCATCGCTAAGTTTCGCTTCCTTCTGCAAAATCGCTTTTAACTCATTTGGATTTTCCAAAGACCACTGCCTTGCCCGTTCATACACTGCCAGCACCCGTTCTACATAATCGGGGTATTGCTGGGCAAATGCTTCTCTCACATTCAAAAAGCCATAGGTATTTAAGTCAGGATCGCGGAAAAATAAGCGAGAACCCTTTTCTAACTCAGTTTGCGCCATGTGAGGGTCAAGCCCCGCCCAAGCATCAACATCTCCTCGCTCCAGTGCAGTTTTGCCGTCTGCATGCTGAAGTTGGACAACCTCAATATCCTGTTCTGATAAACCGACTTGATCCAGTGCCCGCAGTAAGAAAATGTGAGGATCAGTTCCTCGGGTCACCGCAACTTTCCGTCCCTGAAGGTCTTCAACCGTGTTGATATCAGAATCAGCCGTTGTTACCAAGGCAGTCCACTCCGGCCTTGAGTAAATGTAAACCGACTTAATCGGATTGCCATTCGCTTTGCCCAGCAAGGCGGCAGCACCAGCCGTAGAGCCAAAATCAATACTGCGGCTGTTGAGCAATTCTAGGGCTTTGTTGCTGCCCAAACTCTGAACCCACTCAACGCTGACGTTATCTTGAGCTAACTCTTCTTCTAGCCAGCCCTTGTCCTTTAGTACCAGGCTAACCGGATTGTAGTAAGCAAAATCGAGCTTGATCGTGCCCGGATTGTCTCCAGCGGGAGCACTGCAACTGCTCGTTACCAAAATTAGGCTGAAGACTAGCGAGAACAGGAACGCAAAGCCAGGAACCTGCCTTGGATTCAGTGCTCTAAAGCCTCTCACCCAACGGGGTATCAGTGTGCGTCTGCTGTTAGCGATCATGGGATACTTCCTCAAAAATAAAACCGACTCAGGGAACAGTCCTTACAAAAAACGCAAAGCTTGAGGTGAAAAGGCTTAGCCGCTTCACAGGGAATTAGAATAAGTAGAATTTCAAAATTACTGTATCTCTACCGAGTTACCGTAAATTCTTGGAGAATCATTGCATACTTTTGTAGATGCAGGCAAGATGGAGGCAAAATTTTGCTTAAAGGTTGAGCAATCTGTTGCGTTGATCGGGAGCAGCGTGACGACCTTGACGGAAATTGCCGAATGTATGGCATTGTTGGAACTGACAGGCTTATCCCTATCTCCAAATTCTGGTTCTAGCGTTTCATGGCACTAGATTACACACCGTCTGATAACACCCCGGCCGGAGTGTCCGGCTCTTATGTGGGCATCGATTTTGGCACTTCAGGCGCACGGGCGATCGCCATCAACACCCACCAACAAATCCAAGCTCAAACCAGTTTCCGATTTGAAGATGATCAGGATTTGGCAACGATCTGGCAAACGGCACTGTTCACCCTACTTGAACAGCTTCCTGTAGAAATTCGTCAACAGTTAAAGGCGATCGCCATCAATGGCACCTCTTCCACGGTGCTAATTTGTGATGCTCGGGGCATTCCGCTCGATCAGCCGATTCTCTACAACGATGCGCGTGGAATGGCGGTGATGGATCAGGTGAAAACGATCGCCCCGCCCAATCACACCGTAATTAGCGCCACCTCCAGCCTTGCTAAACTGCTATGGTGGGCTACTTGCACAGAGGTGATGTGTGTTTCTTCTGAAGCCTATTTCCTACATCAAGCTGATTGGCTTGCATTTCTGTTGCACGGTCAACTGGGTATCAGTGATTATCACAATGCCTTGAAATTAGGATATGACGTCGGTGAGTTACGTTATCCCAACTGGATGCAAGAGTTACCTGTCTCTTTTAAGCTGCCGCAGGTTGTTGCTCCGGGGACACCGATTGAAGTGGTAAAAAGGGAAATTGTCACGCAATTCCATTTGCCTGCCGACTGTTTGGTGTGTGCGGGAACGACCGATAGCATTGCTGCCTTTCTTGCTAGTGGAGTTCAGTTTCCAGGTGAGGCCGTCACGTCTCTCGGCTCCACTCTGGTGCTAAAGCTGCTCAGCGAAACCCGTGTGGACGATGCTCGATATGGCATTTACAGCCATCGTTTAGGAGATTTGTGGTTAGTCGGTGGCGCATCCAACACAGGCGGAGCCGTACTAAAACAGTTTTTCACTGATGCAGAACTGAAGCATTCAAGTGAGCAAATTCAACCCGCCCAAGTCAGCCCGCTTGATTATTACCCGCTGCTCACACCTGGCGAACGCTTTCCGATTAACGATCCCCAACTTCAACCTCGATTAGACCCTCGACCCGATCGCCCAGTAGAATTTCTGCACGGTCTGCTAGAAGGCATTGCTCGAATTGAGGCGAGAGGCTATCGGCTGCTGCAAGAATTAGGCGCAACTCCGCTATCTCAAGTCTACACAGCGGGCGGTGGTGCAAAAAATCTGATTTGGGCTGAGATGCGATCGCGCCACTTACAGGTACCTGTCCTTCCCTCTGCCCAAACTGAAGCAGCCTACGGAACTGCACTATTAGCAAGCAGGCAAACGCCATACCTGGACAGGTGAAATATTAAAAATCTCCAAATTCCTTGAGAATTTGGAGATCCAGGAACTCAGCGATAAGTGATATGTATCTTTAGCTTTGTGGTTCAGCTACGGCTGCTTTAGCTTTAGGCTGCCAGCGCTTAAGTTGAGCGATCGCCACTGCCGTAACTAAGGTGCCAGCAGCGATCGCCACCACATACAGTCCACCTTGAGTCACCGCATTGGGAATCGCCAGTACAAAGATGCCGCCATGAGGAGCGCGGAGGGTGCAGCCAAACAGCATCGAGAGTGCCCCGGTAACGGCTGACCCAGCAATGCAGGCAGGCAACACTCGAACCGGATCTTTTGCCGCAAATGGAATTGCCCCTTCCGTGATAAACGCAATGCCCAGTACCGTTGCAACCTTGCCTGCATCCTTTTCCTCGTCAGTAAACTGACGTTTCGCCAGTAAAGTTCCCAGTGCTAGCCCTAGAGGAGGAGTCATGCCCGCCGCCATTACCGCTGCCATTGGTTCAAATACACTGCTCGCCAACAAACCGACTGCAAAGGTATAAGCGGCTTTGTTGACTGGACCGCCCATGTCTACTGCCATCATGCCGCCCAAAATTAAACCGAGAATGACTGCATTGGTTTGCCCCATGTTTTGTAGAAAAGCGGTGAGTCCATCCAAAATTGCTTTGACGGGCGCTCCAAAGACATAAATTAGCAATAATCCGACCGCTAAAGTGGAGAGTAGAGGAATCACCAGAACGGGTTTGAGTCCTTCCAGATTAGCTGGCAAGTTGATCTTATCGCGCACCAGTAGAGCAATATATCCTGCTAGAAAGCCAGAGAGAATGCCGCCCAGGAAACCCATTCCGAGATTGGCTGCTAACATGCCGCCAATTAGTCCTGGTGCTAAACCGGGGCGATCGGCAATGGAAAAGGCAATAAAGCCAGAGAGAACTGGAACAATCAATGCAAAGGCAGACTCACCGCCAATTTGCAGTAAAGCAGCGCCAAAACTTCCCTCTTCCGGCTCCAGCCCAAATACAAACGACAAAGCAATGATCAAACCACCTGCCACAATTACAGGCAGCATGTAGGACACGCCTGTTAACAAGTGGCGATAAGGGCCCGATCGCTTCGCACTTCGGTCTGCTTTTGCCTGCTGAACTGACTGTAGATAATCTCCTTTACCATTTCCAGCCACAGCCTGTTCTGGTTCTGGTAGGGCTAAAGCATCGTTGATGACTCCTTTACCCACCTTCAAAGCTTGCTTGGTTGAGGTTTCATAGACTCGCTTTCCCTTAAACCGAGACAAATCTACATAGGTATCTGCCGCAATTACTACCGCATCTGCCTGTGCAATGTCTTCTGGTGTAAGTTGATTCTTCGCTCCAACAGAACCCTGCGTTTCCACTTTGATCTCATGCCCCAATGCCACAGCCGCTTTGCGTAAAGCTTCAGCCGCCATAAAGGTATGAGCAATTCCAGTTGGGCAGGAGGTAATGCCAACCAGATGTTTTTGCCCGTTAGAAGGTGAGTTTGAGGCAACCGAAGTAGCAGCCGATGAAACCGTTGCCTCAACTGGAAGAGCGGGCACATCAACTTCTGATTGCTGCACCTCTGATTCCTGCTGCGCCTCAGAAACCGCCTCTTCAATCACCGCTTTGGTACTGCGAATGGTACGACTGGTGGAAGTTGCGTAAACTGGTTTTCCCATAAAGCGAGACGGGTCAACGTGAATATCTGCGCCAATGATGACTAGATCTGCATCAGCAATATCGCCCTCTGATAAGGGAGTTTTGACTCCTTCAGATCCCTGGGTTTCAACCTTGATGTCATAACCCATCACCTCAGCGGTTTTTCGCAGCGCTTCAGCCGCCATAAAGGTATGAGCAATTCCAGTCGGACAGGCGGTGACAGCCGCAATTCTTTTGATTGTTTTCATCGTTATTAGAGGTTGTTAAATGATTAAACCTATAGAACCTGCACATCAACCTTACTCATGTAAGATTCAACCATTTTAGGTGGAGGTAAGCGGGGCCCAACCTGGCTGAGCGCACCGATGGAGAAAGCGGTTGCGAGTCGGGCACAGTCTGCTAAAGTGAGTCCGCGTAACTTTGCAGTGATAAAGCCAGACACCATTGCATCTCCTGCGCCAACAGTGCTGATAACTTCAATCAGAGGCGGACGGGCAACCACGATCGCCTCTCTTTCTGCAAAGATGGCTCCTTGGGCTCCCATTGAGACGACAACAGAGCAAATTCCTTTCTCCAGAAGGGTTTGGGCAGACTGGGCGATCGCCTCCTCCCCCTCCAACGGGTGACCGACCAATTCCTGCAACTCATCAATATTGGGTTTAATCGCGTAAGGAGCAAAGGGAATTGCCTGTCGCAAGCTCTCACCACTGGCATCAAGAACAACGGTTTTGTTTTGTGCTTTTAGCTCAGACACCAGTTTCCCGTAGATATCGGTGGATAGCCCAGCGGGAACGCTGCCCGATAGCACAAACCAGTCGTGGTCGTGGGTTAGAGTGGCGATCGCCTGACGCAGCTTAGCAATATCACTTTCTGTCGGTGGCTGTCCCGGAAAGTTAATATCAGTGACTTGTTTTTGAGCAGCATCAATGATTTTGATATTGACGCGAGTTTTTCCAGGAATGGTGACAAATTGGTTTTGGATACCTTTTTGGGTAAAGAAATAATCGAATAGCTCCGCATTTTCCTTCCCTAAAAAGCCAGAAACGCTGACCGAAAAGCCAAAATCGGTGAGAAATGAGGCTACATTTACCCCTTTGCCGCCGGGGTCTGCCTGCTCCCATTCCACCCGATTCACTTCACCTGCCCTGAAATGAGAAATGGAAGCCGTCTGGTCAACGGCCGGATTAAGAGTAATGGTGGCAATGTTGGAATGCATAGGAGATGCACAAGGTAATTACACTAAATTGCGGACTTCCTGGGCGTTGCGGCAGTTCAGCGCCCGTTTTGCTAAGTCCTGAGTTTGAGAAAGGGAAAGGCTGCGAAGTTTGGCTTTGACAGCCGCCACACTGGGGATGCTGATGCTCAGTTCCGCTACGCCCAACCCTGCCAGGATTGCCGCTCCTTTGGGGTCGCCTGCCATGCCGCCGCAGACTCCCACCCATTTACCTGCCGCCGTTGCCGCCTGTACGGTTTGGTGAATCATTCGCAGCACGGCTGGATGCAGTCCATCTGCCTGTTTTGCCAGGACGGGATGACCGCGATCCATCGCCAAGACATATTGCGTTAGGTCGTTTGTACCGATAGAGAAGAAATCAACTTCTTTAGCAAACTCATTTGCCATTAATACTGCCGAAGGCACTTCGATCATCATGCCGATGTCTACCGGCGGTGCGCCGATCGCCAACCGCACTTCTTCAGCAATTTGTTTTGCTGCCTGAAGTTCCTCTAACGTCGCGATCATCGGAAACATAATCTTGACCGAACCGGTTTGAGCAGCCCGATAGATCGCCCGCAGTTGAGGACGAAACAAGTCGGGACGCTGTAAACACAGCCGAATTCCACGCACACCCAAAAACGGATTTTCTTCAGATGGCAGGTTCAAATAAGGCACAGACTTGTCACCGCCAATGTCCAAAGTGCGAATGATCAGCGGTAAACCATTTAATGCCTCAGCCATCTGAGTGTAAGCAGCAAACTGTTCCTCCTCTGACGGTGGCTCTGAACGATTCAAAAACAGGAACTCAGTCCGAAGTAGTCCAACACCCTCTGCACCCGCATTTACCGCCTGTTCTGCTTCAACAGCCGCACCAATATTTGCCACCACTTCCAGCCGATGCCCATCGGTCATGATGGCAGGCTGGAATCGGGCAAGCTGTTCCTTTTCACGTAGCGCCTGCAAGTCTTGCTGGGCGACTCTGGCGGTCCCCAGGTCAACTTCAGACGGACGGGGATAGAGGTTGCCGCTTTCGCCATCTAGAATGCAGCGAGTGCCATCAGTTAAGTCAAGGACGGCTGGACCTGCACCAACGAGCGCCGGAATATCAAGCGATCGCGCAATAATCGCACTGTGTGAAGTTGGTCCACCATAAGCTGTGCAGAAACCCAAAATAAGGGTTGGATCAAGTCCTGCCGTATCTGATGGAGTCAGGTCTTCGGCAATCAAAATCACCGGAGCAGAAGGCAACACAGGCTCATCTTCAACCGTATCGGCAAGCAGCCGCAGCACTCGACGCCCTACATCGCGCAAATCGGCTGCTCGACCCGCTAGCAATGGATCTTTAAGCTGTTCTAGCGCACTCGCTCGCTGCTCATAAACCTGTTGCCATGCCCAGGCTGCACTGCGCTGGTCTTTGAGGTGATTCACTACATCCGCTAAGAGTTCGGGATCACCCAAAAACTCCTGATGCGCTAAAAAGATAGCTGCTTTACCCGCACCCGATCGCGCTTTTACCTCTTCATACAGGTCTTGCAGTTGTGCTTTGCCAGTTTCAACGGCTTGCCGCAGTCGAGTTTCTTCTACCACTGGATCTTTTGCCGTATGTTCAAACACGATCTTGCCGCGCTTGAATTGGAATAAGGGGGCGATCGCCAATCCTGGTGAAGCTGCAATCCCAGGAACCGCAGGCGACTCAAAGGTTAAAGCTCGTCCTAAAGTAACTGTGGAGGTTTCCTCCGCTTCCTCTCCCAAACCTGCCTCAATCTCTCGCCTGAGGGCTGCCAGTGCTGCATCCTCATCCTTGCCCTGTGCCATCAGGCGAACGGTTTGTCCCCCTTCCACACCCAGCTTCAGCAACGACACCAAACTTTTAGCATTAGCAGTCTGACTTCCATAGCGCATCTGAATTTCCGATTCAAACTCCTTCGCCACATTCACCAGAACGGTAGCTGGACGGGCATGAAGTCCTGTTTTGCCAGGAATGGTTACATCTACCGCCTTGGCAAAGTCGTTCTTCGCGAGATCCGTCTCCGTGGCACTTGCCCCATTGCCATTAGAAGTTTGATTGGTCAGGCAAGCAATGATGTCATCGGGATTCGTCGTTTTGGATAACCGCTGAATTGTTGGCTCATCATCCAAAACATGAGTCAGGTTAGAGAGAATTTCCAGGTGTTCGTCAGATTTTGCCGCAATTCCCACCACAAGATAGACCTGCTCCCCCGGATTCCACTCCACCCCAGCCGGGATTTGCACGACCGAAATGCCCGTTTCTAAAATCAAATCTCGATCTTTGGGCAGCCCATGCGGAATCGCAATCCCGTTTCCCAGATAGGTATGAGCAACCTTCTCTCGTTCCATCATCGAGCTGATGTATCCCGGCTGCATATTGCCATTCTCAATCAGCAGCTTCCCTGCCTGAGAAATTGCATCTGCTTTATTAACAGCTTCCGCCTTTATCTTGATACTTTTTTGGCTCAGGTTAATCATGTCTTTTCAAAAGTCAGATATTAACGATTTAAGCAAAGCAAGCTTTTAATAGAATGAGAAAAACCCCTCATTTCTTCTATCTTTAGGAAGAGGATGTGAAGGAATATCTGTTGCTTACAACAAGCTTACAACAATTAGATTATTGATACATACATTACTAAACATGGCCGCAAAAATGTATTGATAAATTCATTTCTTAATCTTAAATCAGAAAATATCCTCGACTAGGCGAGCTCCCTTCATAGATCAAAATAAAACTTTAAGCGCCTTAACACCTGTTTTATAACTCGTGGCAGTGAAGTTAGCGCCATTTCAAGTGGATTGTAGAAGGATTGGACTGTGTGAGGCATACCCTTCGATAACCCATTTAGGATTGCTATGTGAAGTTGATTAAACAGAAAAAGGCAACCTCATCATTTGTTGAGCTACGCTAGTATTAACCCAACCTGCAAAAACTACATTAACCTCCTTCCCTACACCTTTCAAAAGCTGGACAAAAAGAAGTTTTTATCGGCAAGAATTTTACTTTTGGCTAACAAACCTGATTAACAAAATAGCTGCTTCTCTACTGAACTCTGTGGAGTAAACAACATGATTACAACCAGAAAACTAGATATTTCTCCCTTGAATCAAGAGCTAAAAGAACAGGAATTTGTGCTTTGGTTCGAGCAGGTTGGCATTGGTGATGTACCCCTGGTAGGCGGCAAAAATGCATCTCTGGGAGAGATGATCCAGCAACTCACGCCCAAGGGAGTGAACGTTCCAACGGGCTTTGCCACAACGGCTCATGCCTTCCGTTATTTCATGGAGAAAGCGGGGCTAAAAGCTCGGCTTCAACGTTTATTGGCTGACCTGGATGTAGAAAACATCAACAACTTACGGGAACGAGGACGACAAGCCCGCACGTTAATTTTAGACACGCCCTTTCCATCGGAGTTAGAGGAGGCGATCGTAGATGCCTACGTGCAGCTTTCAGCACGATATGACGTTGATATCGAAATGTGTGAAGCATTGAATGGAGCAGAGCGACAGGCTTGCCTCAGTCGCTACAGCGGTGTTGATGTAGCCGTCCGCTCCAGTGCAACCGCTGAGGATTTGCCGGACGCAAGCTTTGCCGGACAGCAAGACACTTATCTCAACATCAATGGCATTAATGGCGTTTTAGAAGCCTGCCATATGTGTTTTGCCTCTCTGTTTACCGATCGCGCCATTTCTTATCGCACAATTAAAAACTTTGACCATTTTGAGGTTGCTCTATCCGTTGGCGTGCAAAAAATGGTGCGCTCTGACCTGGCATCGGCAGGTGTAATGTTTTCAATCGATACGGAAAGTGGCTTTAAAAATGCGGCACTTGTCACGGCTGCCTATGGATTAGGTGAAAACGTGGTGCAGGGAGTGGTTAACCCAGATGAATACATTGTGTTCAAACCCACGTTGAAACAAGGTTTTCGCCCAATTCTAGAAAAGCGTCTGGGTAGTAAAGAAATCAAAATGGTGTATGACATTGGTGGCAGCAGACCCACCACAAACCTGCCCGTGCCTAAAGTCGATCAGGGAAAATATGCTCTGGAAGATGATGAAATTCTGAAGTTGGCAGAATGGGCTTGCATCATTGAAGACCATTACTCTAACGTGCGAGATGCATACAGCCCAATGGATGTGGAATGGGCAAAAGATGGCACAACAGGTGAACTGTTTGTCGTGCAGGCTCGTCCCGAAACGGTGCACTCCCAGAAGGGAAGCAATGTTTTAAAGACCTATAAACTCACGGCAAAACAAAAAGCAGAACCGTTGCTCAGAGGTCGTGCAGTCGGTGAAATGATTGGTCAGGGTAAGGTACGAACCATTATTGATATCCGTAAGCTAGATGAGTTTCAGGAAGGAGAAGTGCTGGTAACGACGCGTACTGATCCTGACTGGGAGCCAATTATGAAACGGGCCAGTGCGGTCATCACGAATCAGGGCGGACGCACCTGTCATGCTGCAATTATTGCACGGGAATTAGGAATTCCAGCCATTGTAGGCTGTGACAACGCCACTGAAATTCTCCGAGATGAGCAGGAAGTTACCGTTTCCTGTGCCGATGGGGAGGAAGGGCACGTCTACGACGGCATCCTGCCGTTCGAGATTGAAGAACTCCAGTTAAATGACTTGCCGCGCACCCGTACCAAGGTGTTGATGAATGTAGGCAATCCTCATGAAGCGTTTCGGCTATCACTAATTCCGAATGATGGTGTGGGGTTAGCCCGAACAGAGTTTATCATTGCCAATCACATTAAAGTGCATCCATTGGCACTGCTGCATTTCAACCAGCTTAAGGATAAAGCCGCTAAGTGGGAAATTAGTCAGCTCACCACTCAGTATGAGGAGATGTCAAACTACTTTGTAGACAAACTGGCATCTGGAATTGGTATGTTAGCGGCAGCATTTTATCCCAATCCAGTCGTGGTGAGAATGTCGGATCTGAAGAGTAATGAGTACGCCAACCTAATTGGGGGACGGGACTTTGAGCCAGAAGAAGAAAACCCGATGATGGGCTGGCGTGGAGCATCACGTTACTACGACCCGAAGTATCAGGCTGCTTACGGACTGGAATGCAAAGCCTTTAAGCGTGTACGGGATGAAATGGGGTTGACAAATGTGATTCCGATGATTCCGTTCTGCCGCACTCCAGCAGAGGGGCGTAAAGTTCTAGATGAAATGGCTAAGCACGGACTGGTGCGAGGGGAGAATGGCTTGCAGGTATACGTGATGTGTGAGTTACCTAGCAACGTAGAGCTAGCCGATCGCTTCAGTGAAGTGTTTGACGGTTTCTCGATCGGTTCTAATGATCTAACCCAACTTACATTAGGACTTGATCGCGACTCAGCTTTGGTATCTCACTTGTTTGACGAGCGCGATGAAGCGGTGAAACGCAAGCTAGAGCGAGTAATTGCGACGGCAAAACGGTTTAATCGCAAGATTGGCATTTGTGGGCAGGCACCCAGTGACTATCCGGAGTTTGCTCAATTCCTGGTGGAGCAGGGGATTGATTCAATCAGTTTGAACCCAGATTCGGTGTTGAAGACATTGTTGGCGATCGCCAAAACCGAAGCATCAATGTCCCAAAGTCAACCCACTTAGCCCTACAGTCTTGAAGCGAGTTAACTCACAAAACTCGTTCCAAAAATCCGACTTGGTAGGCAGAGTTTTTAACTCTGCCTTATTTTGCGTCTCATGCTGATGGAGCACTTTATTCTTAGAATAATAGAGTCGAGAGTGTTATCTATCAGAGGAACCTGGTAAAGGAATCTCCTGTCTTTGAATCTTGACATTTAGCTTAAGATTTCTCATTCTATTCCAGAGACTTGTCTCACACTACTCCTTTAAAACTTTCGATTGTAGTTAGCAAGGGTCGTAACAGCGTGTTTCTGAATCGTTCTCTGTGGGGTTGCTTGGGCTCAGCAATTCTTCTTCTATCCATTCAGCCTTACTCTGCGGCTCAAACTGTAGCTCCTGAGTCAGTAACTTATCAGGCTGCAACTCCTTCTACGACGACGCTAGAGCCACAAATTGTAGTACCGGAGCTGTTGCCACCAGACCCCGTCTTTCCAGAAGCTCAAGAAGTGCGACTGGTGCTGAAGTTAGGGGAGCGCCGGGTTTATGTCTATCAAGATGATGAGTTAAAAACGACCTATCCAGTGGCGATCGGTAGAGCGGGATGGGAAACTCCAACAGGCAGTTTTGAGGTTTTGCACATGCTACAAAACCCAGGATGGACAAATCCGCTCACTGGGGAAACCATGCCACCTGGACCTGAAAATCCACTTGGGGAAAGGTGGATTGCCTTTTGGACAGATGGCAATAACTATATTGGTTTTCATGGCACCCCCAATCGCGAAAGTGTAGGGCGTGCAGCTTCGCATGGCTGTATTCGAATGTACAACGAAGATGTTCGTGAGCTATACGAAATTGTCACTCCTGGAACAGCAGTCATTGTGGAACCGTAGATATAACCACACTGTAAGAGTTAGATCAAAAATAAGGGGAGGGTTCACCCTCCCCCTATTTTTTAGTACGATCTAATCGAACTAGTTCTTTACCGGTTCTTACCAGTTCTTACCAAAGTGCCCGAGGATTAGAATCTGGGGTTGGCGTTGGGCTAGGAGTCGGGGTCAACCTAGGTGTGGGAGTTGGGCTAGGAGTTGGGGTCACCCTAGGTGTGGGAGTTGGACTTGGAGTCGGAGTCACCCCAGGTGTGGGAGTTGGAGTCACTCCGGGCGTGGGAGTCGGAGTCACCCTAGGTGTGGGAGTTGGACTTGGAGTCGGAGTCACCCCAGGTGTGGGAGTTGGAGTCACTCCGGGCGTGGGAGTCGGAGTCGGAGTTGGAGTCGCCCCAGGTGTGGGAGTCGGAGTCGGTAACGTTGGCGAAGGGGTGGGCGTTGGAGGGGGAGAGTCTTGAGCTTGAGCTAGCTTTAGAGATGTAACGGTTAGGCTAGCAGCAGACAACAAGGTTACCGCAAAAAATAAAAACTTCAGCAAATTGGACGACCGCTTATCCATGTGTTTTCTCCTCACGGTGTATCGGTGGTTTGGTTGTGCAATTCCCTAAATGAGGGAGCCGTTCTAGCTGCCAACCTCTTTTTCCCCAGGTTTTGTGGGTAGAGAAGTAAAAGCAAAGCTAACACTCCCGTCAAATGGGTAAAAGGTTCATTCTGGAGAACCCGGCAGCCTCAAAGGGGATCGGTCGCAGGACAGGTTGTCGCCCGCCAAGTCACCATTCTCCCAAATTCCCGTCTTTTGAGATCCATCTACGGATATAAATGTTCCTTGCCCATTACATTTGTTGGCTTGAAATTCGCCAATGTAGCGATCGCCATTTTCTAGCGTCCAAATTCCCTGTCCCTGGAATTGATCGTCTCGAAACTGACCTACATAGTTGCGACCATTTTCGAAGGTAAATGTTCCACAACCGTTCCGTTTCCCATCCCGAAACTCGCCATCGTAGCGATCGCCATTGGGATACATCATGCTGCCTCTACCATCCAGAGGGGCAGTATTTGAAAAGCTGCCATAAAAGCGAGTGCCATCTTCATACTCATGGTCGGGCGCTCTATCAAAAAGGGACGGTAACGGTGGCTCATTGCAGACTAGTGGCGGAAGTTCAGTTACCGTGCGAGTGCGAGGAAAACTAGCGATCGCAGCAATCACCGCTAACCCAACTCCAACTCCTACCAAAATCTCCCAGGGAATCGAACGCGATCGCCCCGGAGTAGCAACTGGTTGCAGAGCAGCTACTTCTGTCGGTTTTTCAGGAGGTGACTCAACCGGAGCAGGTTTAGATTCAACTCCGGGAACTTGGGGAGATATCCAGACTGGTGGAACTTGTTTATGTTTGGGAGGAGGAGACGGTGTCGGGGACGGCTGGATGGGTGAGCGATCGCTCTCTGCCTGAAGCATCGCAGCCAACTCTCCTGGTTTAAAGTCACCCTCTAGCGGACAGCGTTTCTGCTGCCGATCAAGGTAGACATATCGACTTTCGACTTTATGCAGTTTGGTTGTCCTGCTAATCCGCCAATTTTCTAGACAAGCACCCGTCAACTGAGCTGCCGTCAAATCAGTAGCTTCTAACTGGGCAGAAGTCAGATCAGCCCCATTCAAATTCGCTTCACTCAAGTTCGCGCTCCTGAGATTGGCCCCACTTAAATTTGCTTCACTCAAGTTCGCGCCACTTGCATAAGCTCCATCCAGCTCCGCGCCGCTCAGATTTGCCCGCTTAAGATTAGCCCCAATCAGACAAACCCGACTGAAGTTTACATGGCTTAAGTCAAATCCACTCAGATCAGCCTCAAAAAGATAAGCTCTACTCAAATCTGGCTTAACTTCGGGATTTTCGCCTCTCCAACGGTTCCAGGCTTCTACTCCTTGCTGAATCAGGGAGAGGTAATCATTGTCTGTCATGGAGAGTCCCCTTGCACAGCTAAGATAAAAAGCTAAAAAATTTCCCAGATTACGCTGATCCTACATAGAGGAAAAGCTGCATCGGTGACAAATTTTACTGCTTTATTTCCCACTCTTACTGACTTTAATGCCACTGATTACCCGTCTCCGACAAAAATCTACTCTACATCCTCAGATTATAAGAATGGGATTGCAACTGTGTTGCAATGTCATATATAGAATATAGAAATTTCAAAAAGTTCGTGAGAAACACATCCTACGAACTTCTAAAGCCCACTTACCTTACAACGGATAGGATTAAAGCCCTTCACACGAATTGCCTTTAAAGCGGTGAATGGTAGCACAGCATGGACACGCTACCATTCACACAGAAGCTCTACGAATTAGTCAGCTAGGAATTCTCCACAGTCCCAGGCTGGTCAAGGTATAGTTCGTGGACAAGCTGCATATCCCAAAAAGACGCCTCAATCTTATGTCCATCTGGGTCGCGGACAAAACAGCCATAATAGGGTTCTCCGTATTCAGGTCTGCTTCCTGGTGCCCCCTCGTCCATACCACCCGCTGCTAGAGCCGCCTCATAAAATGCGTGGACAGAGTCTTTAGTAGGCGCAATAAAACCAAAGTGGGTTCCATTCCCAACTGTTGCACGGTTACCGTCGATCGGAGTTTGCACCCAAAATTCTGGATACTGCTTGCCGTAAGCGACTGCACCTGGATGCTCCATAATCCGCTTGCAGCCTAGTGTGGGCAATACCTGGTCATAGAAGGCGATCGCCCGTTCAAAATCGTTTGTGCCAATCGAGATGTGTGAAAGAATACTGGGACTATCTTCCATTACCTTATCCTCCATCTGCTGTGCTTTGAAGACGAAAAGGCACACCAAAAAGCAAGCACAAAAGTGATGTGCTAACGCCATTCAAGGACTTAACTAAGACTGAGTAACCGACCCCAAAACAATATCAGTACATACGTACTGCGTCAAGAGCTATGCCTGTAAACACAAAACTAGGGGCAGCGACTTGAACAGATCGGCTGAAAAGACACAGCCTTACCGCTTCAAGTTTCTACCCCTAAGTTACGAATGCTTCGCTTCTCAGCGTTATGCCGAAAATTCTGAGCCAGTTCTAATAGACGGGCTAGTGCAACAACAAATAAGCCGTTAGTCCGGCATGAGCTTCAAGCCCACCTATCATAGATGCTGCACTGTCAGCCCGAATTCTACTAGCCCTCTACAGTGATCTTGCCACCCATTCCTGCGCCTCGGTGAGGAGCACAGTAATAGCTGTAATCACCAGCAGGCATGTCGGATGAGAAAGTAACCTCAAACGATTCGCCAGGAGCAAACATCAGCTGTTGATGTGAAAGTTTGGTTGCCAAATCCTTACTGTTAGTGGGGATGGCTTTGTCATCAAAAACGACGTTATGGGGAGGGAGTTTGTTATTGACCCACTTAACGGTGTCGCCACTTTGAACAGTCAAAGTAGACGGCTCAAACTTCAGCATGCCGTTGTCAGCGCCCATCTTGATGGTGTGAGTTGCCGCCGATGCGGGAGAAACTACTAGTAGGAAGGTGCTAACAACCAATGCAATTGTGCAGAGGGCTAGACTTAAACTCCTTGAAACTAGAGCAATCAATTTCATGGTTACCTCTAGAGGTTTAAATTTAACTTGTTGTGAAACTTACAAATGTAGAAAATCTTAGAGGCCGAACCTCGTCAATTCTTCTCATGAAGGGTAAGCCATAAATGAACTTACTCCATAAGTTTCACAATTATCAAATCAGATCTTAGCCCGAATGTTTACCTTCTAAAGCTTTCCAAAGGTCAATATTGGGTAAATCCAAGTTTTTGTGGGACAAATTTGCGGCTCTGCGCTAAAAAGAGGCGCTTCCCCACCCCGGAGCTTTCTGGGCTGCCCTCAAAATAAAAGCTGCCAGGTTCTCAACTTCTGACTGGGATACCCAACTCTCAGGCATCTGACGGCAGAAGAAGGATTCCTCTGTCCCGTCGTAGGTCATCGGTTGTCTGAGAAAAGTGACTAAGCCGTTGATGTTGTCACGCGGAGGCATGGCTCCTCGCAGGGCTTCAATTGACAGAGAAACGAGTGGATCTGGCAAAGTTGCCCCACCCACATGGCAGTTTTTGCAGTTTTCCTCAAACAGGCGCTTGCCTTGAGAGAGGTTTTCAGCAGAAAACAATTTGGTCTGCTTTTCGTCCAGGTCAAGAGCGATTGGCTCAGAAACCTTCAGATATCTCACGACATAGGGGTCTAGAGTAGCTGCCTGTGTAGGTAGGCTCCAGGTAATCAGACCAACACTCACGATGAGCAGAATTAGCAGGTAACGAACTGTAGAACGCAACATGACACAGGAATGACCGCTTACGCTTGCAGGCTTTACCGTAATTGCCTTGGAACATTCTTAAAAGAGAGGGGCAGACGTAGAGGCTGCCCCAAGGAAAAACAAGTTTTTCTAATGGTCGGACAGAGAGCTGGCAGAAATTTAGTAGTAAATTTTGCCGCCGCCCCACTTTTCACCTACAACTTTGGGTTGTAGAAGGATGTGACCTGAAATGGCAACGAGGTCGTCTTCAGTCAGGTTTCTCATCTTAGGGAAAATGTCTGTGCTTTGAGTGCTGGGGTGCAGTTCGGCAATAGACTCTAACCCGTCATAGGTCGTGGGATCGTGCAAATAATCGACCAGAGATTCCAGGTTATCTCGAGGTGGCGATGCCAGCGCTAAAGCTTCTGGATCTAGACCCACATTGGGGTCAGTTTTGGTAACGCCGCCTACGTGACACTGACCGCAGGCATAGTTAAACAGGCGCTTGCCCTCAGAAACCTGCTCCAGGCTGAGAACAGTCGTTTCTCCTGCTTCGTTTAGTTTGACGGTGCGGGTGGCTTGGTCGAGTTCAGCGGCGATCGCCCTTCCTGTAAACAATTGAAAAGCGAAAAATACAGTGACCACAACAAGCCAAATGTATCTCTTAAGCATGGTTCTCCTTAAACACGTCGCTCAGGTATTAGCAACTCAACACAGCAAGGCTCAATCTCAAGATTGAATCTTTTGGCAAAAATTTGCTGAACAGGCAAGCTGATTCCTAATGATCAGGATAAAGTTCACAATTAGAACTCAGACTTTTCTCTCCAGCAACTTTAAGTATGATTACTCTTGACATCCTCTAAAACCATTCAGGCTACAAGTTCCTGAATAGGCAGGATTGAGCTGTCCTAATTCAATATCATGCCACCGATCGGGCGCTTTCCCAAGCCAGATTAGAATTGGAGACATTGCTTAATCTCAAAAAGCGCCAATGTCATGAAAGTGCGCCTGTTCCCAGAAGAAATCAGGGGACACTCGCCCCTCGATAACGCCAATGCCCTCATCCTCAAGCGCCTGTTGTTGCTGTGGCATGTGTTTTGTGATCAGTCCACCGTCTGGGGCAACGATGCGATGAATGGGGAGGCGATCGCCCGCCTTCTTCAAGAAAATTGGAATTGTGCGGTAATAGCTGCGAGCTAATCCCAGTGCCATTAGCAAGTGAGCTGTGCTAACGACTTTACCGGACTGAATTCTCGTCACAAACTCTGTAAACCTGCCTTTGGCATTTTCTGGTAGGGGGGAAAATTGGTATGGACTGATCTGCACTTGATCCCCCACCTTGATCAAGCCATCCCTAACGACCATCCCCAGTAGCCCGCGTTTGCCTTTTATTCGGGTGGCAAGTCCAGGCTTGAGTTGATTTAACTGAGAACAGGGGTCACAGGGAAACGTAATCCGGATTAAAGCAGACTGACCCACCTGTAAAACCTGCCCCGAAGCTAAGGACTCGATTGGTGCATCAATCAGCAAATTTTCTCGTAAATCTCCAGGGTTCAAATCAAATTCAGCAAGGGTAGGGGTATCTACAAGCAAAATCTGACGGGGGTTGCCGGCGATCGCATAAACATCCCCTTCCACACCCACGCCACGTTTAAGCAGCAACTCTTCACGTTCAGTAGTTGCTGCTCCTTTATGCTGCTTTGCAAAAAGCTTTACTGCTTTCACAGGCTCCTCATAACCTAATTTGGGACTGCAATAGCATAAGGGCTTTTCTGAAAGCTTGGAGTACGTATTTGCACTGAATCATCCACAGAAGGCTTAAAATCAGAACTGATCCAGATTTGTTTTACCTTCGAACCGACTGCACCAAGGTGTAAAGATGACCCTAAGCCCCGGCGATCCTGCTCCTGAATTTAGCCTGCCCGACGGAGAAGGCAACAGTGTTAATCTTTCAGATTTTCGTGGGAAACGAGTGGTGCTTTACTTCTACCCCCGCGACAACACGCCTGGCTGCACCAAAGAAGCCTGTGGTTTTCGGGATGCCTACCCGGACTATCAGTCCAACGATGTAGTCGTGCTGGGGATCAGCACCGATGATGCCAAAGCGCATACTAAGTTCACAACTAAATACAACTTGCCGTTTCCGCTGTTGTCAGATGCAGCTGGGCAAGTTGCCACAACCTACGATAGCTATGGGCTAAAGAAGTTCATGGGTAAGGAATACATGGGCATTAGTCGGAATACGTTTATCATTGGGCCGGACGGCAAAATTGAAAAGATCTACCGCAAAGTCAAGCCAGAAGCTCATGCGGCTGAGATTTTGGCAGATCTAGCTAACGTGTCAGGGTGAATACTTTACCTGTTCCATCTTTACTCTCTATGGCGTAGCACTTTTAGTAGCACCATCACTTATGCTTCGGCTGTGGCAAATCATCCAAACCGCTTTGGGCATTATTTTTCGTCACCCGATTACGGGCACTAGCATCATTCCTGTGATGCCCGACGGACAAATTGTATTAATTCGACGACGGGATAATGGCTGTTGGGGGCTACCAGGCGGCATTGTCGATTGGGGAGAAGACATTCCCACGGCAGTGAAGCGAGAACTCGCTGAAGAAACCGGGCTGGAGTTGGTCAAAATCCGCCGTCTGGTCGGCGTTTACTCTGCACCTGATCGCGATCCTCGATTTCACTCCATTTGTGTGGTAGTCGAGGCGGAAGTAACAGGCAAAATGTCAATCAAAGATAAGCTAGAAATTCTTGACGTAAGAGCGTTTCAGCCTTCAAGCCTTCCTCAGGGTAAGCTCTCCCACGATCATGACCAGCAATTGCAAGACTATTTCAGCGGCGTGACTACCCTAGCCTGATCAGATTGTGTCGGCATCTCAAGATCAACAGCATTTTCTGAAATGACATAGGTTGACTGTTAGAATCACTAACTGGCGGCTCTAACTGGCTATTCTTGACCTGGCTATTACCCGTCTAGCTGTTACCTTGTAGTTTAGGATGACCTTACCAATCCGCAACTCCCGTATTCGACTGTCTCAAGGGCAACTGTTTTGGCGCGAAGTGGGTCAAGGGACGGTATTGGTCTTTCTACACGGCTCTTGGAATGACAGCAGCCAGTGGTTGCCGTTGGTGGAACGTTTGAGCCAAACTTACCATTGCCTAGTGCCTGATTTGCTGGGGTTTGGAGAATCAGAGCGCCCTGAACTGCATTACTCCGTTGAGCTACAGGTGGAATGTCTGGCGGAGTACCTGGAATCGTTGAAATTACGTCAGGTTTACCTGATTGGGCATTCTCTGGGCGGGTGGATTGCATCCAGCTACGCGCTGCGCTTTCCAGACCAGGTGAAAGGGTTAATATTGCTGGCGCCAGAGGGAGTACAGCTAGAAGGGAAGGGCGATCGCTGGCATTGGTCACGCTGGCTCACTGGACGACCGCCACTGGCTTATCGGTTCTTACAACTCCTGTTGCCCTTTGCCAAAGTGTTTGGTTGGCGAGAATGGGTCGAGCGATCGCTCCAGCTTCGCCAAAAACTGATGCGATCGCCTGTTGCCTGCAAACTCTTGTTCAACCGTCGCGCGTCTGAAATCCGGGCAGAACTATTACCCGAAGACAAAATTTCATGGCTAAAACTGCCTATCCTGATTTTGCAAGGAGAGCAAGATGACGCAGCAGCAATTCGCAGTCATCAAGTCTTTGCCCAAGCTCCCCAAGCAGAGCTAAAAGTGATTTCCAGCTTCGATCCAGACCTATTGCAGACTGAAGCTAAGGCGATCGCCACCGAAATTCGTAAGTTTATAGAAACTGCCTGAAGCACGCTAAATTGCCGATCAAATCATAAATTCTGTAACGTTCGTAGTGACGATTTCAGTCGTAGCAGGCTAAAGCTTGAACTATAAAGTTGAAACTATAAAGTTTGTGCAACTTTCAAGTTAGTCAATTCGCCCATCTCGTCATTATGAGTGTCTTTGATCGTTCCAACCCAACATCTGTAACATCTCAGTTGAAATTAAACCAAATAATCGCTGCCGGACTGAATCGTCGCTGGTCGTGGAAACACCGTCTGGGCATCAGTGCTTTGCTGGGAGCGATCGCCTTCATCCTGGTTTTGATTACTCCTGCCCAAGCCATCGAAGTCCAGATTCAGCCTGATGGCCCGCAATTGGGCGATACCATCGCAGTCATCGTGCAAACCAGTTCAGCCGATGTCGAAGCCCCCACCGTTACTATGAATCAGACGACCTACCCAACCTTCGCGATCGGGAGCAATCGATTTCGCGCCCTGTTGCCCACCACCCCACTAGATGCACCAGGACGTTATGAAATTCGGGTGAATGGCGAAGGCGACCAGCGCAATTTGGCAGTTTGGTTGCGCGATCGCTCCTTTCCTACCCAGCGCATCACCCTGCGTGGCGGCGGTGTAGATGGCACCGATTACGAATTTGATCGAGTCGCTGAATTCAAGCAACTGGTCACTCCAGAAAAGTTTTGGACGACTCCCTTCATTCGCCCTAATGCGGGTGAAATTACCTCTGGGTATGGAATTCGGCGTTACTACAACGGTGTGTTTGCCCAAGACTACTACCATCGCGGCGTGGATTACGGCGGTGGTACCGGTTCCGCAGCAATGGCTCCTGCTGCTGGGAGAATTGCCCTTGTGGGGCGCGAATCTGACGGCTTTCAGCTACACGGCAATACTATTGGGATCGATCATGGACAGGGCGTTGCTAGCATTTTTCTGCACTTAAGCCGGATCGACGTGCAAGAAGGCGACTTTGTACAACCTGGACAGGTGGTTGGAGCAGTCGGGGCAACAGGTGCAGTCACCGGACCGCATCTACACTGGGGGCTCTACGTTCATGGACTGGCTGTTGACCCAGCGCCCTGGCGATACGACGGCTTTGAGTAATCTCACACCAGATCGGAAATTAAGATTAGCTTAAGTCGGACTGATTTCGTGCGATTTCCAAATTCTGGGGCAAACTAAACTCAAGAAGATTGATTGTAAGTTTGTCACCCAAGTGGCGCGGTGGAGCGTAAAAAACTTTATGAGTATCGAAAAAATTGTTGACCAAGCTCTACAGGATGGTTATCTGACCCCTGCCATGGAAGCAGAAGTTGGGCGCATCTGCGACACCGCCTCTGAGCTGTCGATTGAAGAATACATGGCGTTGGATCGATTGATGGGAGCTTTGCTGACCGGCGAAGTGGTTGCAGTTCCCCGCAAGCAGTTCATTAACGTAATGGAAGAGTTGGTACTGACGGAGGCGATCGCCCGCGTCGCAGAAATTGAAGCCACGAGTGATGTCACCCTCGACCTGGGTGACATCGCCGCCTACGCGCTCAACCGCCTGCCGCCGCTCTATGCCACCACTGAAGAGGGTGCTGACTACCAACGAGGACGGGCAAAAGACGAACTTCAAACGCTGATTGCTCAGCAGGTGAGTGAGGCGATCGCCCGCAACCTAGATAAACCCGAATTCTTCCCAGAACGGCAAGTGTTGGGCAAAAATGCAGGTGATGAAGTGCTGACTCAAGTCAGTGCTTTGCTGCAAACCTATGCTCCCAAGTTTGAAGCTGGATCAAAGCCCAGTGGCGATCGGGGCATTGCTTAGAATTTCGACTAAGAGCTTTGAACTGAATAGCCCTAAACTTTAAGCGGAAGTGCAGCAGAATAGCTACACTTCCGCTTAAAGTTTGCGATCGAATCCTCAAAGTCTAGCCTTCGGTAGTCAGCAGTTTTTGCGGTCGAGTATTAGGGGTTTGTCTGCTTGAATTAGTATGAGGGTGGGGGGGATAGGGCTAAAGCTTCGGCTTTTAAGCCTCTTCAGGCTATACCCTGCCTATTCTAACTAATTATTTTTGAATCAAGTTCTTTAATTCTTCATCAGATCTCTACTGAAAAGCTAGACTCAGTACAGGTTTAATTATCTAATCTAGTAATAGCTAGTCCCCCAAGGATTAAATCTTGAGATTATAGATTTGCCAAGGCTTCTAGTAATAAATGGATGACGCACTGAGATGAGGCAATGCGATCGCAGCCTCCAGCCCCAACTCCTCTTTCTAGCCCCTCAAACTTGAAATCAG
This sequence comes from Oculatella sp. FACHB-28, assembly GCF_014696015.1. NCBI lineage: Bacteria > Bacillati > Cyanobacteriota > Cyanophyceae > Oculatellales > Oculatellaceae > Oculatella > Oculatella sp. FACHB-28. The sequence continues at coordinate 141,353 of NZ_JACJPJ010000047.1, forward strand.
AATTAAGTGCAAATCCTGGTTTCATAGGAACTAAAACACCACTTACTTTGCCATGAAAGCCCAACAGCGTACCCGCAGCCAGGAGCGGATTCTTAACCTGCTTAGAACTTTGAATCGAGCGGCTTCTGCTCAAGATATTTATGTAGAGCTGCGTAGTCGCAACGAAGGAATGGGGCTAGCAACGGTCTATCGCTCTTTAGAAGCGCTCAAACTGGAAGGAGTGATTCAGGTTCGCACGTTAGCAACCGGAGAATCGCTTTACAGTTCTATTCAGGAAGACAAACACCATTTGACCTGTTTGCAGTGCGGGGCATCTATTCCGATTAATGAATGCCCCGTTCACGATCTAGAAGACCAGCTGCACCAGTCTTACCGCTTCAAAATCTACTACCACACTCTGGAGTTTTTTGGGCTGTGTACTGAATGCCAGCTGGCTCACGCAAGCGATAACACTTCTGACTAAGATCCAAACATCTTTGGCTCGTCCTTATCTCTATCTCCAATCATGGAGCGCATTCCTTCAACCGTAGCAGGAATGCTGCGTGGGTCCATAAACATAACCTTGCTGCTGCCGCTGGTGCCAATCTTAGAACCCATGTCGATGTAGTTTTGAGTCATCAAAAACTGAAGTGCTTCATGAGCATTGGGATCAGATTTCAACGTACTCGCGATGACTTGTAAAGCCTCAGCCGTTGCTTGTGCCCGCAACACTTGCTCTTGGCGTTCTGCTTGTGCTCGTAAAACAATTGTTTTTTGCTGTGCCTCAGCTTCCAAGATGGTTGCTTTTTGGCGAGCTTCGGCTTCCAAGACGCGGGCCTCAGCACTACCTCTTGCTGAGTTAACGGCTGATTCTCTTTCGCCTTCAGATGTGAGAATGGATGCCCGCTTGCGCCGCTCCGCCGACATCTGGAGCTCCATCGACTCCTGTACAGCTTTAGAGGGAACAATGTCTCGCAGTTCAACCCGGGTCACTTTAACGCCCCAAGGGTCAGTTGAGACATCTAGCTCTCGTAGCAACAGTTCGTTGATTTCAGAGCGAGCGGTAAAGGTTTCATCTAGCTCTAGCTTACCCATCTCGGCGCGAATCTGAGTTAGTACCAGATTGACCATTGCCGATTGAAGATTCTCGACCTTGTAGTAGGCTTTCTCCAAGTCCATGATGCGCCAGTACACGACGGCATCAACTGAAATCGAGACGTTGTCACGAGTGATGCACTGCTGCGGCGGAATGTCAATCACCCGCTCACGAATGGTTTGCTGGTAAGCAATGCGATCCAGGAAAGGAACCGTGAAATTAAGTCCTGGCGAAAGTTTTCTACCGTTGTATCGCCCTAACCGTTCAACTAATGCTTCGTTTCCCTGGTTAACGATGCGAACCGATTTTGTCAGAACAGTACCACCAAAAACTAAAAATATTAAGAATCCTACCAAGTCACCCACGTTAAACAACCTCCAATTTTTGGGTTTTCATTAGGGGAACTGCTGAGGCTGTGCCCGCAGCAGGCTTTCTGGCATGACGATAAGTGTGTTGCCCCGACGTTCTACGACGTAAACTCTTTGGTTGGGAGCGATCGCCATTTCATCATCTTCGCAACGAGCCTGCCAGGAATTTCCCTCATAAAGTACTCGACCTGTTTGCCCTGGCAGAATTTCTGTGATTGTCTGTGCTTCCGTCGCATCAGCAATTAACCGATGTTTGCTTTGAGGAATAAAGCGGCGAGACAAGACAGTGAGAATTACAGACAGTGTTAGCCAGAGAACAACCTGAATCCCGAAGTGAGGCACTACTAGCGCCACCAAGCCGACCACAATGGCGCTGACTCCCATCGTGAATTCCACAAATGCTGTCGGTAAAGTCATCTCCATGATGCAGAGAATTACACCCGCAAGCAGCCAAAGAACTGTGGGACTTAGCGACATATATTCAGCTCTCGATACACAGGTCTGTCGATATTCAATAACTTCACCTGTAGCAACAGCAATTCCGCTATTTCAGCCTCAGAGAATCACTACAGGCTTGCTTAGAGTAAGCTTGCCCACATTTCAATCTAACTTAGTGTTTGTTTACATCACTGTGACGTCAGCTTATCTTCCGTTTGTTTATACCCACTTTTTATACCAACTTTAAGGCTGCATATTTTTGAACCTGCCCCGCGTATGCGAGGCGGGTTCAAAAATATGCAGCTTCATGTAGAAACGGTATTACATCGTTGCAATGTCAGCTTATCTTTAAGGGTAATTGTTCGTCTTGTTTGAGTGCATGAGCCGTCCCCATTCTTCGATTGAATGCCCCAACCCGGAGTGCCTTCATTCCAATAATTCGCTCGGTAGCCGTATCTGCGATCGCTGCCAAACGCCACTGCTCTATAACTACCTATGGGCAGTCGGGGCAGTAAACCACATCCCGACTGGAACCCGGATAAACGGTAGATATGGCGTGGTGGCTCCTAGAATCTGGCTGGATACGCAGCCGGGGCGATCGCCCGATGTCCCATCGAGTTTACCTGATGCAGCTTTGCCCTACTTGCACCTGTATCCCCAACGGCTTTATGTACCGGGAGTGTTTGGGTTTTGCGCCCTCAAGGGAGGCGACGTAGCCATGCTGCTGGAGAATGCTCCTATTGACCTGACAGGTAAGCTTTACCCAGCGATCGCCACAGTTTGGTCACGGGGAACAGCGGTGCGTCAGGTTTACTGGCTGTGGCAAATTCTGCAACTGTGGACTCCACTTCAGGAGATGGGAGTTGCTGCTAGTCTCCTGACTCCAGATAATCTGCGGATTGAGGGATGGCGAGTGCGGCTGCGAGAGCTTTACAGTGATGAGCCCGAGATTGATCAGCTGGATACTACTGAGCCCGAGGTAGGCGAGTCAAATACGAGTGAGCTAGAGACTGCTGAGCCAAATGAGGGGAGGTTAGAATCCACGACAGAGGAGACAACCAGTCCGCGATCACTTAAAGAATTGGCAGACGTTTGGCTAACCTGGATTGACGGCTCACAGGAAGCGTTGATCCAACCCTTACGAAAGATTTGTCAGCAAATGCAGTCTGCTACGTCTAAGGAAGCGGAGGGGGCGATGCAAAGCAGTTCCCCCTTTGGGGCGATTGCCACTCAACTCAACCAGCTTTTGCTAGAACAGGCAGCTCAGCAGCCCCTCCAGCTCAGCATCGCTGGCGCAACCTCAACGGGTCCAAAACGGACACACAACGAAGATGCTTGCTATCCAATCACGCTGAATGCGGCTGAACCGCCCCAGTTTAGTGAGCTGCTGCCCCATCTGGCGATCGTGTGTGACGGCATTGGTGGGCACGCAGGTGGAGAAGTTGCCAGCCAGCTTGCCCTGCGCTCTCTGCAGCTTCAGTTTCGGGCACTGCTGGCTGAGATTGCTGAGCAGCCAGAACTGATGACCCCAGAGGTTGTGACTCAGCAAATAGAAGCAATCATTCGTGTGGTCAACAACCTAATTGCCGCGCAAAACGATACTCAGGGACGAGAATTGCGTCAGCGCATGGGTACAACCCTGGTGATGGCACTGCAACTGCCCCAGAGAATAGAGACTCCAACTGGTACGAGTAACACCCATGAACTTTACCTGGCACATCTGGGAGACAGTCGTGCCTATTGGCTGACTCCGCGCTATTGCCACACGCTCACCGTGGATGATGATGTCGCTACTCGGGAAGTGCGGATGGGGCGCAGTCTCTACCGAGATGCTTTAAAGCGACCCGATGCTGGAGCCCTGACTCAAGCTTTAGGCACACGAGATGGTGAGTTTCTACATCCAGTTGTGCAGCGGTTCGTTCTGGAGGAGGATGGTGTGCTGCTGCTTTGCTCGGATGGGTTGAGCGACCACAATCGGGTTGAGCAGTCGTGGGAGCCACTAACCCGCCAGTTGTTTAAGGGAGAGCTTACTCTAGACGAAGCTGTTCAAGCCTGGATCGATGTCGCCAGCGAGAAAAACGGACACGACAACATTTCTGTGGTGCTGTTGCAGTGTCAGGTTTCACCTCAGTATCCTCAACCGCTCGAGCCAAAACTGCCACCTGCACCGCTCGTCAGTCAGTCAGAACTGTCAGAATCTTCCAGAGCATTGCTGTATGGGGACGAAGAAGAATTTGAGTCAGAAACAACCGATTTTGCAACCCGTTCTCGACAGAAGGCGAGTCCGCTGGCGATCGCTTTTGGGCTTGCCGTCTTAATGTTTCTACTGGGGGTAGTGGGCGTTGCTGCTTGGCGACAAATCAATCCCGAAAGCTTTAACCGAACCTGGGAACGACTGCTCCAGCCGTCTTCTCAATCCTCCCCTTAAAGCAGCCCCCTTACATAAATGGTGTGAATCGCTGTACGTCTCTGTCAGGCAGCGATTCCCCGCAAGCAGTCTATTGAGTAGTGCTACCCAATGGGACAAGGGGTTTGAGTGCATGTCACCTTATATGCAAAGATAAGGATGAGGAGTCTGATCCAAGGCTGAGGCGAAATGCGCTGACTCAGACGTAAACATTAGCGACTACTTGAGAGAGAACACCGAAAGTTTATGAAAGTTGGCGATCGCGTTCGCGTAAAAGAATCTGTTACTGTCTACCATCACCCCGAACACCGAAACGAGCCTTTTGACATCAATGGGCAAGAAGGCGAAGTAATCGGGATTGCAAGTGAATGGAAAGGTAAGCCTATCAGCGCTAATTTTCCAATTCATGTCAAGTTTGCAGGCAAACTCAGAGCGCACTTGCGCGAAAGCGAACTGGAGTTGGTTGAGTCATGACCGCCTGTTCCAGGCTCGGTAAAACCAACCCAACAAGTTGAAATCGCCTTGCATCTTGATCAATTCCTGGCGATGCTGGTTTGCTAGCTGCTGATATTCTTCACAATATTCTTCAAACGCCTGCCGTAAACGAACTTCTTCATAAAAGGTGTAAGTGACGCGGTAGCTAGCAAAAATCTCAATCTCTGGCTGAGCCGCTTGAGGAATCAATAGGGAATGTTGGTCGGGCATGGGTGCAATCTAGCAATATTTCAGCAACTTAATAGAACACAGTAGCGACTTAGCTCAAGATTAGCGCAAGGAAACGTCCGTAGGTGTGAGGACGGAGCCTCAGGGCACTGCGCTACCATGGAGCAATCCTAAATGGTTTGTGAAAGTTCCCTAAATAGGCGCTTTCACAGACTATCTCGTTCATAAATTAAATAGGACTGCTCATTAATCTGAAGTTAATGCTGTTTCTATTTGAAGCTGCATATTTTGGGACATGTTCTGTGTACGCAGCTACGCTCTAAGACACGCTGCCCAAAGAGAATTAGATGTGAGCTACGAACTTAACAGGGACTAGCAATGAAAACACAGGAAGCTCAAGCAAATGAGACGTTAAAAGATTATGCTCATTTAGCAATTCAAAAACACTTTAAGAAATCTATAAAACACGAATCAGATGTATTGAAGGGTAGCGATCCAGAACCGCTGCATCAAATGCGAGTGGGGATGCGTCGCTTAAGGACAGCCCTAAAGGTATTTGAACCTGCCTTAGATCTACCGGAAGCAGTAAGCGATCGCCAAATCAAAAAAATCGCTCAATGCTTGGGGGCGGTTAGAGATCTAGACGTTTTAGAGATAGCACTCAAAGAAAGCTATCGCCCACACCTGAAGGGAAAAGAACAGAAGAAATTAGATCAGGTTGTAGAGAGTTTACAAAAGCAGCGCGATCACCAATTTAGCCGAATTGAAAAATTATTTGAAAGCCAACAGTACCGCAAATTCAAACAATCCTTCAAAGGCTGGTTGGAGCAACCTAGCTATAGGGCGATCGCTCCGCTACCGCTACTGCAAGTTTTGCCAGATCTGTTGTTACCTTTGATCAGTAATTTGTTGCTGCATCCTGGTTGGCTATTCAGCACCTGGGTAGAATCTGGTGAAATCAAACTACCGACTTCAGTTGATTTAGAACATATCAACCAACAGCTAGATGAGCAGGCAGAAGTGCTGCACGACCTTCGCAAACAGATGAAGAGAGTACGCTATCAAACTGAATTCTTCACCGATTTCTACGAACCTACTTTCATGTTGCGGGTACGAGAATTTCAGGCTGTGCAGGAAATTTTGGGGGAATTGCAAGATGCTGCTGTCCTCAATGACTTTTTGACCAGTGAACTGCAACTCAACTGGCAAGAACAACTGCCGACACTAGCTGAGCAGCTTGAAGAAAATCGGATTCGCGCCTGGGCAAATTGGCAGCCCATTCAGCGGCAGTATTTGAATCCCGATTTTCAAGAACAGCTTCGTCAACTGGTTGCTACGCCCCTAAAGCCATCCCTTCAGCCGGTAAACCACTAAACCCAAGTATTCCTTCAAGGCGCGGGTCGTTTGTTGCAGCGGCTCAGCGTCTGGGATCAGGCTTAAGACCAGTCCCTCCGTAGTTTGGCTTGCTTCTTCAGCATTGCGCTCTGTCACTAAAAAGTCAGTAGGTGCGGGGATCGCTTCGATCCCTTGTTTTTGGAAGATTTTTAGCGATCGCGGCATGTGCATTGCCGAAGTCACCAGCAGCACCCGATTCAAATTGCGTTCCTGCAAAATTTGGCGGACATTAACCGCATTTTCATAAGTGTTAAGCGAACTAGGGTCCTGTAGAATTGCCGTCGCTGGCACACCCAATGCTTCAACAATTTTTGCCATATCGGCTGACTCTGGTGGACCGCCATCCTTCCAGTCAATTCGACCACCGCTAAGAATCACAAGGGGTGCCTTGCCTTCCCGGTAGAGTTGTGCGCCATAAAGGGTGCGATCGCCTGCCTCACTCACATCTACCCAGGGGCGAGGAGGTGTTTCGGGCTTGATCCCGCCGCCCAAGACCACGATCGCATCTGCTGTCGGTAGCCTAAAGGTAGGAATATGCTGCCATTCCAGCGATTGCACAAGTTGGTTGGCGACCCAGGTATTGCCCCCAGCTAGCAATAGCACCAGCGCCAAAACGATGTTCAACGCGGCAAGTCTTGGCTTGCGCCAGAGCAGCACTAAAGCCAGCAGCAGCAGCAAACAGGATAATCCCAACGGGTAAACGAACAGGGGCAGTAGCTTAGATAGGAAAAGGAACATAAAACAGGGAAAGGGAATAAGGGATGAGGGATGAAGGGGTAGGAGGGGGGCTTCTCTGCCTCCCTCCTACCCCCTACCATTTGACCAAACAGTTCAACTTTATTCAGAGCAATGTGCCATGCAAATTGAGACGCTAGCAGTTCATGCGGGTCGTCAGGTCGATCCTACGACGGGGGCGATCGCTCCTCCCATTCAGCTATCAACGACATTTGAGCGAGCAGCAGATGGCAGCTATCCCCAAGGCTATATCTACACCCGCACCAGCAATCCTAACCGAACAGCTCTAGAGCAATGTCTTGCTGCCTTAGAGGGGGGAACAGTGGCAGCGGCGTTTGCATCCGGGTCTGCGGCAACCATGAGCATCTTTCAAGCGCTTGCTCCCGGTGATCACGTAATTGCACCCTGTGATGCCTACACCGGAACCACAACATTGCTGAAAACGATGTTTGTCCCTTGGGGAATGTCAGTCACATTCGTAGACATGACCGATCCCACGCAGGTACAGCAGGCTTTGCAACCCAACACTCGCCTCGTTTGGATTGAAACACCCTCAAATCCGATGCTAAGAGTGACAGATATTGGCAAAGTTGCTGATCTTGCCCATCAGGTTGGAGCGGTTTGCGCTTGTGACAACACCTGGGCGACTCCAATTTTGCAACAGCCACTTCAACAAGGGGCTGATTTAGTAATTCACGCAACCACTAAATATTTGAGCGGACATAGTGATGTGTTGGGTGGGGCAGTGGTAGCGCAGGCAGAGTCTGAGTTTTTTGACAAAGTTCGGCATATTCAAACTGTAGGCGGCGCAGTGGCAGCTCCATTCGACTGCTGGCTGACACTCAGAGGAATTCAAACCTTGCCCTGGAGAATGCAGGCGCATTCTCACCATGCCATGCAGATCGCTCGTTTTCTCAGTCAGCACCCTGCAGTTGAAGCGGTTCACTATCCTGGATTGGAAACGCACTCAGGTCATGCGATCGCCGCTCAGCAGATGCGAAACTTTGGCGGAATGCTCTCGTTTCAGGTTAAAGGCGACAAACAGCAGGCATTTGCAGTAGCGGCAAAATTGCGTCTCATCACTCGCGCAACCAGTTTGGGAGGCGTTGAAAGCCTGATCGAACACCGAGCCTCAATCGAAGGGGCAGATACCAAAACCCCTGAAAATTTGCTGCGACTATCGGTCGGTTTGGAAAATATTGAAGACCTGATTGAGGATTTGGAGCAGGCGATCGCTAGTTAGCAAGAGCAACGTTTTTCAGGGCAAAGCTTTTCTTGTTATAGCCCTCTGCCTCTTATCTATTTCAGGAGGCAGAGCCTCGCTGTAGGCATCCCCAGGTTCCACCTGGGGACGGGATTCTCATCTAGAATTCCAAAGGACGGAGCAGCTCATCCAGCCAGATTTCTACCTGCTGGCGCAAACGCACAGATGGATTGGCGGTAGAGGCAGCAGATTCGGGGAGACAGTCAATCGCCCGTTGGTAGTCAGCCGCAGCACAGTTCCAATCACCCCAAAGATGGTAAGTGCGTCCTCGCTCAGCATAAATGTGTCCTTCTAGCCGACCCAGGTGTAGCCCCAAGTCAAAGCTTTCAACGGCACGATCATACATTTGTAGGTCACGGAAGGTAATGCCCTGATTGATCCAGGCACGGACATTACTAGGGTTTAGCTCAAGCGCCATTTCGTAATCCAAGATTGCATCCAGGTACAGCCCTTGGGTGACGTAATAGTTGGCGCGGTTGTTGTAAACGCTGTCTAGGCAAGGATTTAAGTCTAGGGCCGTATCGTAGTCGGCGATCGCTTCCTCTAACTGACCATTCTGAAAATAAACCAGTCCTCGGTTGTTGTAATCAGTCGCGTTGTCAGGATGGCGCTCGATTAGTTCATTAAAAATTTCAATCGCTCCCAGGCGATCGCCTTGCTGCACCCGATTCATTGCCTGCTGTCGCAAGAGCGTATTGCGATCAGTCTGGCTCAACTCAACCGGCTTACGACTAACCACGTTACAAGACCGACGCTGTTTTGGCTGCCAGCGCGTTGGCGTCCGATGAACTGAGCAGGTAGGGCAGGCACTTGCTGTACTGCTCAAGCTGTTTCCATTCTTGCAACTTTTGTTTAGACGGCTTAGGCGGTTAGAAGGGCGCGTATTCATTCTATCCTCGGGGTATATAGGCTCAAGAGAGACACGATCAAGCGGAACTAAGTCCAGCGTTCTCGGTCTAAGGGGATTTTCAGTAGCGGAGTCTATGGTTTAAGTGTCTTTCGCCTTGGCGTTTGACACATCTATCCATGTGTCACTTGATAATGTGTCTTAGCGATAGATGTCAGCGTATAAGTACTGAAACCTTCATCCCTGCCTCCAAACGGATTCAGGGAAACATCAAGTGAGCAGAAGCACCCGTGAATTAGAGTTAGAGCGGAACTACAAGCAATTCATTCTTCCATTGAGGACTAACCGAAGTCCGTGTAATTTCCGAATCTTTGTAAAAAATTTGCAAATCTCGTCATATATCAGCCGATTTTGTAACAGCTTTAGAAGTTGACACGAGCCTGTAGAGTCGGACGCGGTAGAATGCAAAGGAATTGCAATGCTGCGAGGGCGCTATTTAGGCTATGACAACTACGACCACCAACTCCAACCCTTCAGACCTCTCTACGGATGATTATGTGGTGGTTGGTTTAGCCACTTGCTTCATCAAAGAAGAGGGTGAAATTCACCAGGTCAAAGTCGCGGAACCGATTCCCTCGGCAGCGCTGGAGGCAATATTGAAGGGAATTCCAACCTCCTATGAATTGGCCTGTGCTACCACTTTAGGGTCAGTGTTAGTTGAGGGTGAGCCACGGATGCTAACTAGCTTTCCGGCGGAGGCTCAGTTTTGTGATGAATTTGCTAGCCGGGCGATCGCCGCTGCCCGCACTTACAAAACTCGCCCTGTTGCAACTGAGCACATTCCTCAAGGGACAACTCGACAGGACTTCAATTTTTCCTTAGAGCGCAAACGAGTTTTGAATTCTGAGCGCATCATCAAAAGCGAGGATAATGTTAAGCAACACGCTTATACCCATCAGGTTCTTTGAACTGCATAAAATCTCATAGCTTGTATTTTGTTTAAAAGTTTGAAGCGGCTCTCACTGGTTGAGAGCCGCTTCAAACTTTTAAAGCTTAAATTTGCTTGTTTTGAAATTATCTGAAACCGACCGCAGCCTGCCAAACGAAAGCCAGCAGGAAGAAAAAGACGGGAATCACAGGCAAAACATCCACCAGGGGATCAAAAATCGCATAAGCTTCGGGTAACTTTGCCAACAGCAATGCCGCTTCCATAAATGAGCCTACCTCTTCAACACAGATTTCATAATTGCCATGTATCTTAACACAGCTACGTGAGATGTTATCAGTTCATGTCTTAAATCATTCCTCAAATAAAGCCTAAGTTTTTGGGTTAGGAAGCAGTCAAAATTTCTGTCACTTAACAGGCGCGGAATATATCTAGCGAATTAGTTTTGTAGGTAGGGCGACATGCTAAAGTCAATGCGTTAGACGGGCACCTGCCCCTGTCTAAGCAAGCATCTCAGCATTTGTCCTATTTACTTTTCATCCTTGCCCATGCCTCAAAGAGCCAGCGGTATCTTGCTTCACCCAACTTCTCTACCAAGCCGATTTGGTATTGGAGATGTGGGATCAGAAGCCTATCAGTTCGTTGATTTTCTACACAACAGCAAGCAGCAGATCTGGCAAATCCTGCCTTTGGGGCCGACCGGGCACGGTAACTCTCCTTATATGTCTTACTCGTCAATGGCGGGTAATCCAATGCTGATCAGCCTAGATTTGCTGCGAGAGCAAAATTTGCTGAGCGAGGACGATTTCGCTAATCTGCCGAAGTTTCCACTGGATCGGGTAGATTACGATTTGGTGTCTCAGGTTAAAACTCCTCTGCTGTTTCAAGCTGCAGAAAACTTCAGTGCGAATGCCTCTGCCGAGCAGCGTCAGGAATTTGATGCATTCTGCACTACACGAGGGTTTTGGCTTGACGACTATGCATTCTTCATGGCGCTGAAAGAAGCTCATGATGGCAAGGGGTGGCATCAGTGGGATGAGGCGATCGCCACTCGTCAACCTGCCGCAATAGAACAATGGCAACAACGGCTAACATCCGAAATTTTTCGCCATAAGTATTGGCAATTTGAGTTTTTCCGCCAGTGGTCCCACCTGAGACAATACGCTAACGAACGCGGCATTACCATCATCGGCGACATGCCCATCTACGTTGCCCATGATAGTGCTGACGTTTGGGCCTATCCTCAGATTTTTCATCTCGATCCTGAAACCCTAGAACCTGCTTTGATGGCAGGCGTGCCTCCCGACTACTTCAGCGCTACTGGACAGCTTTGGGGTAACCCGATTTATAACTGGGAAGCAATGCAGGAGCGGGGATTTAAGTGGTGGCTACAGCGCTTTCAGGCAATGCTAGATTATGTTGACCTGACGCGGGTTGACCACTTCCGGGGCTTTAGCGCTTATTGGGCGGTTAAGCAGGGTGAAACTACCGCGATCGACGGCGAGTGGGTTGATGCGCCAGGCGAAGAGCTTTTCCAGACGATAGAGAGAGAGTTAGGCATCCTGCCCATCCTGGCAGAAGATTTGGGGCTAATTACACCAGACGTAGAAGCACTACGGGATAAGTTTCAGTTCCCAGGGATGAAGATTCTTCAGTTTGCCTTTGGTGGTGGACCTGACAATCCCTATTTGCCATTTAATTACGGGCAAAACTATGTGGTTTACACAGGTACTCATGACAACAACACAACGGTTGGATGGTATGAGGAACTGCAGGACTACGAGCGCGAAAATCTATTTCGCTATTTAGGCTGCACGAGCTCAGGTGGAATTCACTGGGATCTGATCCGGCTGGCTATGAGTTCTGTCGGCGATCGCGCTATCTTCCCTTTGCAAGACATTTTGGGGCTTGGTTCTGATTCCCGTATGAATAGCCCTGGACAGCCTGCTGGCAACTGGGAATGGCGCTATCGGTCTGAGGCATTGTGGTCAGGATGGAGCGATCGCCTGCGGATTCTCACCGAAACCTATGGACGTGCCCCAAACCAGAAGACAACGTCATAGTGCTTTGCGTCAGTTTTAAGTGCAAGTTCTAATTGCAATAGCAGCATCGGTGTTACTGCAACGGTGCTGTTGCTGGCAAACTTGCTGAATCTTGGCTAGCAGAGAAGGTTACCTCCTCAACATTGCCTGCAGCCCCCATGCTTTCGGGTTTACTGTCGTTGTACGAAACTTGAACGCCGCCCGCGTTGCCAGCCCGCACTGTAAGCTGGCTATCTGCTGTCCAAGTGCGCTCGGTCCCTTCTGGCAAAATTCCCTGAAAGTCTGTTTGCCCGTCTACCTCAACTCGTAACCAAGACTGCTCAGTCAAAGTAACTGCGACTCGCACAGGTTTATCAGAGGCAGCAGGCGTTGTAGCTTGAGGTGCAGGGCTTGCCGTTGGAGAGGCTTCAGGGGTGGTCGTCTCAGTCGCAGGAGCTTGAATCACATTATTTGTTTCTGCGCTCACCCAGGAGGCAGAGCGGCTCATCAGGTAGGACAATCCGCTTACGGCTGCCACAATCAACAAAACATAAATCAGGTAAAGATGGATCGGACGCAGTTGAGCCGCAGGAGAATTTTTCCAGGAAGGCTGGGTTGTCCGCAATCCAGAACCCGCTGGAAAAGCATTAGCAACCTCCGCTCCACTCAACCCTAGAGCATCAGCATAGCGCTTGATAAAGCCTCGAATATAAACAGGCTCAGGTAATTGGTGTAGCTTGCCGTGTTCAATTGCGTTTAACAGACGAGCTTGAATTAGCGTTTTTGCAGCGACTTGCTCCAAAGTCAGCAGACGTTCTTCGCGAGCTTGTCTGAGGTAAGCTCCGATTTCTGATAATTTATCTGACTGATTTTGCTCTGCTTGAGAAACTATATCTTTATTCATAACTTCCATACCCTTCGATATCTAGCGACCTACCACTATTGGATTTGGCAACTCTTGCTGGAACTGACTAGCCTGAGTTTTCAGAAAACTGATTTCAGTATCTTGCAGTGGACGATACTGCCCGCTGGGCAACTGCTGAAGCTGAATGGAGCCGATCGCAACTCGATGAAGCTGGAGAACTGGAAACCCCAGTTGAGCTGCTACCCGCCGAATTTGTCGATTTCGTCCTTCTCGTAACACAATTTCCAGGAGTGTTTGAGTGTCTTTGTCTGATTCTAAGACTCTAACTTCAGCAGGCAAAGTAAGTCTGTCTGACAACATTACGCCCTTTCGCCACGCTTCTAGAGCAGACTCGGGGGGATGACCTTGAACCCAAACATGATAGGTTTTAGGCACCGAGTGCCGAGGATGGGTCAGGCAAAACGTTACAGTGCCATCATTAGTCAGTAGCAGTGCGCCTGTAGAATCTGCATCTAGCCGCCCCACTGGATACACCTTGTAATCTTGTCTCAACTGGTGAGGCAGCAGATCAAGAACAGTTTCACGGTTTTGAGGATCGTTGCAGGTCGTCACTACTCCAGCAGGTTTATGTAGCAGCAGGTAAATCAATTCTGGACGCGATTCGGGCTGGAGTAATTTACCATCTACCTCGATCCAATCGCGATTGGGATCTGCTTTCTGCCCAAGCTGAACTACGCTCCCGTTAAGCCGAACACGCCCTTCTAGGATCATCTGCTCAGCCCCCCGTCGTGAGGTGACTCCCCACTGCGCGAGAATTTTTTGCAGTCTTTCATCCATAGGTAGTGTGCCGAATGAATAGAGAACTCATTAGTTAGGTTAACAGTAAGCCGAAGCCAGCGCGATATGTACAAATATTACAGGAAGTGGAATAGATCCAGAAGCTTTGTTGCTTAAGAAGCTTTATTTTTTGAGGTTGGTTCAAGTTGGTGCCAGGGAAGGCAAACCTGTAGCCAAGCTCCTCCTGTATCTGGGTGGTTACTTGCATTCACGGTTCCAGCGTGAGCTTCTACAATCTGGCGAACAATGGCTAAACCTAGTCCGCTACTGTTTCGCTCTCCCAGATCAACCTGATCATGACCAAAGTCTTGGGCTGAGTCGGTTACCGATGTTACACTTGGAACACGGAGTGGGACATTGTGCGATCGCGACGGATCAGCGCGGTAAAATCGCTCAAATACATAAGACAGAGCATTTTCTGGAAAACCAGGGCCAGCATCAATTACTTCTAAACGAATTTGTTGATTGGCTACACACCCGTCCGGTTCGGATAAGCCCTGGCTCAGTGCTTCAATTCCTACCTGCACCCGAATTTGTTGACGAGGCGGACTGTATTTGATGCTGTTATCAAGTAGGTTGAATAAAACGCGATACATACGCGGTTCATCAAGCTGCATGAGCAGTCGATCTGGTCCAGAATAGTCTAGCCGCAAATGCTTCTTTCGAGCCAGAGGTTCAAGGTTAGCCCAGGCAGAAAAAATGAGTTCAACTAAATCAGTTGTTCTGGTTTTAAGGGAAGCCCCTGGAGTGTTCCGATCAATTTGGCCTAAGTCCAGTAGATCTTGAACTAGATTACTGAGGCGAATAGTTTCATTAATTAGCCGATCGACCCAACCTCTGAGGGGTGGCTCCAATCGAGTTTGAAGTGTCTCAGCGACGAGGCGAATTGAGGTGAGCGGTGTCTTCAACTCGTGGGCTACATCCGATGCCCAGCGATCGCGCTGCTGCACCAGAGTAACGGCTTCTTGCCGATTTTCTAGGAAGATGCCAACCTGATCGGCAGGCAAAGGTAATCCGTAACCCCGCAGCGCATAAGCTTGCTGCTGTGACAACTTGGATGGATCGGGGCTAACTGGGTAGAAAGTCCAGTCGCTTGTACAAGGATTTTTAGCTTCGCGGGTTTGCTCGATCAGGTGGTCTAATTCATAGGAGCGAACTAGCTCCAAAAGCAAACGTGGCTTTGATTGCTGGTCTGGAGCCATTGCCAGTAGTTCACGGGCTTTGACATTGCACCACAGCAATCGGTTTTCATCGTCTACTTGCAGGTAGCCAATCGGAGCTATTTGCAAGATCTGTTTATAAATTTCAACCTGCTGCTCTAATTGGCAACGGTCTCTCTGGCTGTGGGTGATTGCTAGGGCTAGCTGAGAAGTAGAGGAAAAGGCAGAGGTAGCAATATCAGTCTCTACATCTCCTAAAAGCTTCTTGAGCCGGACATTGTAGCGCGATCGCTGCCACCTCCAGAGAGCTAACCCAACTATCAATCCTAATAAGAAACACAGGACTCGCACAGCTAACTCAATTGCAAATAATTGCAAACGATTGTGGTTAAACCCACAATTAGCTTACTGCGATTTCTTAAGTAGACACTCTACATATCGTGAATCTAACCAAATCGGTAGCCAAACCCGCGCACAGTCATCAAATATTCTGGATGGCTGGGGTCAACTTCCAACTTCTCACGCAACCAGCGAATGTGGACATCCACCGTCTTGCTATCTCCCATAAAGTCTGGACCCCAGACTCGCTCAATGAGCTGTTCACGTGACCAGACCCGCCGGGGATGACTCATGAACAGCTCCAAAATCCGAAATTCTTTAGGGGAAAGACTAATTTCTTCGCCACGTACTGTGACTCGGCACTCCTGTGGATACAGAATAATGTCTTGAAACTTTAGAGTGGTTTCCTCGGGTTGGGGATGAGCATGACGATGGCGGCGAAGCAACGCTCGACAGCGAGCAATCAGTTCACGCATTCCAAACGGTTTGGTCAGATAGTCATCTGCACCAACTTCTAAGCCAACCACACGGTCGGTCTCACTACCCTTGGCGCTCAACATGAGGATAGGGACACTATTGCCTTCATGACGAATCAGACGGCAAAGGTCTAACCCATTCACGTAAGGCAGCATCAAATCTAAAATGATTAGATCTAAAGATGAAAACTCAGAGTAGCCCCCCTCTTCAGACTTACAGGCGAGATCCAAGGCGCTGCGGCCATCTTCCGCAGTCAGCACCTCATACCCTTCCTCACTCAAAGCCAAAGCAACAGTTTCACGAATTAACTCTTCATCCTCAACAACCAAGACCCGCCCTAACCTGACATCCTGTTGATGAGATCTGGTAGCTTCTAGCGTTAGCATATTCAGCATTTAAGCACTGGTATTTAGGCAGTCCAGATTGATCCTACCAAAATGCCGCCAGTCTGCTTGATCTGCAAGGGTTAATAATTCCTTTTATTCTGTTACTTGAGTTACATTTCTGCCGATACATTTTCAGAGAAATCAGGCAGTGCGCGACAGAAATTCGATTTGGGGCAGTAAGGGATCTTTGACAACGCCGATGCCAATGAATCCCCAACGTTTGAGCAGACCGTTCAACTGAGTATTTGGGATCGACTCTACAGCAAAGCGATCTGCTACTGCTGCACCGTGAGTGTTGAGATAGCTGAGCGCGTCAAAATGTTCTTGAAACATCAGCAAGTATCCGCTGTCAGATTGACTAGACTGCTCTTGAGCAGGCGGATTTGTTGGTTTAGGATGGGCAACCAGGTATTGACCATCTACCCTGGAACGAACCAGGTAAAAGACCTGTGACATAGTTTTTTTTGCAGCGTGCTAGTTAATGTCCTTGAGCTTGATGCGGGGATCAACAACTTTGAGCAGCAAATCTGCCAGCAAGTTGCCCAAGATTAGCATCACTGCACCCATCATTAGACTAGCCATGACCAGATAGAGATCTTGAGCAGTAACTGCCTGCAAGATTAACCGTCCCAAGCCAGGCCAATTAAAGTAATTTTCGGTGATGAATGCGCCACCTAGCAGACTGGCAAACTCGAAGCCCAGTAGTGTAATCAATGGGTTAATTGCGTTGCGAAGTGCATGAACATAGATCACGCGGTTTTCGGGCAACCCTTTGGCACGAGCAGTCTGAATGTAGTCTTGCCGCAGTACATCTAACAGTTCTCCTCGTGTGATGCGCTGTAGTCCAGCGAATCCAGTAATGCTCAATGCGAGGGTTGGCAAGATCAGATGCCAACCAATATCAAGGAGCTTGCCAATAGGGGAAAGGTCAGCGTGATCGATACTAGTCATGCCGCCAACTGGAAATAGAGGAGAGGTGAGCTGTGCAAAAAACAGCAGCAGCAAGCCGGTGATGATGGTTGGGAAGCCTTGTCCGATGTAGCTAATCACCCGCAGGATGCGATCGCTCCTCTTATTCTGATGCACTGCTCCTACGATCCCCAGAGGGATGGCGATCGCCCAAGTGATAATAATCGAGGCGATCGACAGCAGCAGCGTTGGCGGAATCCGCTCCCACAGGAGTGAAGAAACTGGGCGCTGATAGGCAAAGCTAATGCCAAAGTCTCCCTTAGTCACAATTTGCTTAAGCCACAGAAAATACTGCTCGATCGCGGGTCTATCTAACCCAAACTGCGCCTCTAGAGAATTGATTGTTTCCTCCGAAATCTGAGGATTTTGTCGCAGCGTGTCCAGAAAGTTTCCTGGAGCCAGTTGGATGATAAAAAAGCTCAGAGCTGAGGCCAGCAACAGCGTCAATAGAGCTTGCAGAAGCCGCTTCACAATGTAAGACGTAGTTTCGCCTGTGATGAAGCGGATGGAGCGATCGCGAAAGGCTCTAAGACGCTGCTGGGCGGGAGGAAATTTAGTGTGGGTCATGCGCTCAAGCTGACGAGGAGACGATTCAAGCAAGCTACCCAATCAGGAATTTGACCGGATAGCTGGATTTAGTACTCGACCAAGGTGACGATTGGCACGTTTGGTAGGCGATCGCGTCCACCCAAAGCCGTTAGCTCGATGATAAAACCAAAACCCACTAATTCGCAGCCAGACTGCTCGATTAACTTTGCCGTTGCAGCCGCTGTGCCACCTGTCGCGATCAGGTCATCCACAATCAGGATGCGGCTGCCGGGGTGAAAAGCATCTTGGTGTATTTCCAAGCAATCCATCCCATATTCCAGCTCATATTTCACGGAGTGTACGGCAGCAGGTAGCTTGCCGGGTTTGCGAACTGGAATGAACCCAATCCCCAGCTTGTAAGCCAATGGAGTGCCAAAGATGAACCCGCGCGACTCCATACCTACAATGTAATCGGCTGATAAATCGGCACATTTTTCTGCCAAATGATCGATGGTGTAGCGCAGCCCTTCGGGATCACGAAGCAGAGTTGTAATATCTCGAAACAAAATGCCGGGCTTAGGAAAGTCTGGAATGTCTCGAATAAGGGATTTTAGATCCATGAAGCGATGGGGATTTAAGGAAGGAATAGTCAATGTCGTAGAAATCCTACCACCTACAGCATCCTATCGGTGTTGCTAAGTGGAGAACGCTTTTAGACGTGAAATTTTGGTTTCGTTCAAAATGCTTCTCCTATTCAAGCAGAATCACCTGGTTGGACGAGCTATATACGAGCTATATAGATGAGGGCGATCGACTCAAAGGGATCATACTTTGGAACTATCCGATGTTTTGCCTGGGAAGAACACATCATGAAACCTTTTCAGTTTTTCCTGATTGCGGGAGCGATCGCCGTCTCTGCCACCGTCAGTGGCACCTCCACCGTCTCTTGGAGCAGCGCCAGCAAACCGCAGCTCAGTGTAGCTAGCTCCTCCCACATCCCAACCCAACCCTCCCTTCAAGCACAAGCGGAAGCAGTGAGTAATTCCTCTGTGACTGTAGCGTCCCGCGTCGGGTCCTATCCTCGACAAACTTTCGAGTTGGTAGATGAAGCTCAACCCGGCAGCGATTTCCATCGATTTCGTGAGCGGCTCAAGCAGGCAATTCGCGATCGCGACTCTGCCTTTATTCGCTCGATTATTCCTGCGGGAGGGCTACCGACCTTTGCAGCAACGACTTTAACTGCAGACGATCTAAACGTGGATAATCCCGATGCTCCGTTTTGGCAACAGATAGAAAGGGCGATCGCTCCAGGTTGCGTAATCTATACGTCAGCTCGCAGTCTCGAAGCGGATGCAGATTCTCAAACCTGGGTTTGCCCAAATGTGTTTGCCTCAACCTATATTGAGACGGGTGCAGAGATCTTTATTGTGGGTGAGAATGTCAATGTGCGTCAGGCAGCAAGTTCCTCTAGCCCCGTGATTGACGTTTTATCGAACGAAATTGTCAGGCATGATTCAGAGGCTTGGCAGCGGGGGATATCTGATCAAGAGCGTGCATCACTAGAAACCTTTGAGGGCTGGCGACCCATTATTACGCCTAACGGACTGCGGGGCTATGTTTCCAGTCGCTACTCCTACACTCCCTCGGGCTACCGGGCGTTGTTTGAGAAGATTGGCGGCGAATGGCAGATGACAGTGTTTTTAGAAGGAGATTAGGCAAAACTGGGGGGATGCCTAATCTTCTTTGATCCCCGAGAAGTTTTCAAACCAGCCCCGCTTCCAAAAAAAGTAGACGAGACCAGCAGCGATCGTCCCCATCAGTAGCATTGCCACTGGATAGCCCCAGTACCAGTTCAGTTCTGGCATATTCCAGGGTGATTTTTCTGTATTAAAGTTCATCCCGTATACCCCAGCAATAAAAGTGAGCGGAATGAAAATACTGGATATAACCGTCAGCAGCTTCATCACCTCGTTCATGCGGTTGCCGACTGATGAAAGGTACACGTCCATCAAACTCGCTGCCAGTTCTCGGTAAGTTTCTACCATGTCTAGCACCTGAACCGCGTGGTCATAGCAATCCCTTAGATAAATCAGCACCTCTGGGCTAATCAGGGTACTGCCATCACGAATCAGGGAGTTGATTGCGTCTCGTTGAGGCCAAATCGACCGACGTAGGGTAAGCAATTCGCGCTTTAAGGCGTAGATTTTTTCGAGTGTTTGACGAGTCGGTCTCATTACAACCTCGTCCTCTAAATCCTCAATTTGTTCGCCATAGCGCTCTAAAACGGGAAAGAATCCATCAATGATCGTGTCGAGCAGGGTGTAAGCCAGATAATCGGCTCCGTGTTTGCGAATGGTGCCTTTGCAGGTACGAATGCGATCACGCACAGGGTTGAACGTATCTAGCTCAGGCTCCTCTTGCACCGTCAACAAGTAGTGCGGCCCTAAAATAAAACTGACCTGCTCACTAACAAAACCTTTGCCATCGTCGCAGGGCATCACCATTCGGGCAACAATGACCAACTGTTGGTCATACTCTTCTACCTTTGGGCGCTGTGGCACATTGACAACATCTTCCAACACCATCGGATGAAGGCTAAACACATCCCCCAACCGCCTCAACACCTCTTCGCTGCCTAACCCTTGCACATCTACCCACGATACTGACTCGGTATCTAGATAGGGGGCAGAAGCTTCTGGTGTGGGAAGGTGAACGCGGGTTGCCTTGGTTTCGTTGTAGTCAATCAGGATGATATTGGGAATCGGGGCATCATCTTCAATGTTGAGCGTCCCTGGTGCGCTACCTGGTTCGTCGTAAAAGTAATCGACATAGGACGATTCTTCTTCATTAGACGAAGCTGAAACAGCGGGTTTGGGCGGGTTAGATTTCGAAGATTGCCACGACAGTTTACTGATCATGCTGAGTTTGTCCGAGGTGTTTTGATAAAACCAGATAGAAATGGCTTAACTCCAGTCTTCCCGCTGGCTGCCTCGCCCTTTGTAAACTTTGGCGATTTGATGAATCTGGCGAGTTTTTTCGTAGAGCGCAGTTTCGCTAAGCTGCCACTGTTCTAGCACCTTTTCCAGATCTGCCTGAATGTCGCGTGCTCCTGGAAAGCCCCGATAGCGAATGCGGAGCCGGGCAAGTTCTACCAGGTTATAGTCATTGGGTTCGCCAGCTAAAAGGCTATTGATAATGTCGCGATCGCTCTTATAAAGCGGATGCTGCTGGTCTTTGCTAGCGCTAGTAGAGTCGTTTGAAGAGGCCATAAGCTAAAAGTCAATAGGTGTGAACCTTTACAATAAGGTCTTAATCCCATACACAATCTTAAGGCTGTAGATTTTATTTAATGCTTTGATGCCGATTTTTTCGGAAGACTGGCGATCGCCAAGGGTGCAGTAACAGCTCGACCTCAAGCCAAATGTGAGCAATCCCAAACAAACCGTTGTACTTTAATAAAGTGACTCGTTATACTACGGTGCAACATAGAGGGTTGAGCAAATGTCCTTGCTATTCCTTGTTCCACTGACAGTTACTTTGGGATCAGGCTGTGTATTCAAGGCTGCCAAAGATACCTCCACAGAAACTGCGACCGTTGCATTTGCAGTTGGATTGGTTGGTCTGGCTTTCACGCTGATTTTGTCGCCCTGGGAAGTGCAGCTTCCGTTAGTCGTGCTGCTTTTGGCTAACGTCAAATGGGCGGCTATCCTAGACTTCTTGTTTTTCCGTCGTGAAGATGTGGCTCCTGCCAGTAGAGCTAGGGATGGCAGTAATGCTGTAGCATCCACTATTTCGACTTCAGCTGTAGAAACTATTTCAACGATAAAGACGGATGCAGAGCAGAATCCAGCCGAGAAAGTTGTTTTAGGGAAATATCGTGGGGCTGTTTGTGAACTGGGTCAGCCAGTAGAGCGATCGCCTCATCAACCTACGGTAGAGCTTCAATATCGAGGAGCCAAAGTCCGCTGAGGCGACTGAAGTTAAAAATCAGGCGTTCTCTAGTTTTGGGCGCTAACGATTGTAGCGAAAGGCTGTGATAACATGGTTGATTGTATCTGTATTAAAGAGACGGCTTAACCTAATCATGGCACTGCTGCAAGAGCGCAAACACGAAATCATCAACGAGTACCAAATTCACGAAACCGACACCGGATCGGCAGACGTTCAGGTGGCAATGCTAACTGAGCGCATTAACAAACTCAGCGCCCACCTCAAAATCAACAAGAAAGACCATGCCTCTCGTCGGGGCTTGCTAAAGATGATCGGTCAGCGTAAGCGCTTACTTGCCTACATTCTGAAGCAAGACCAGGGACGCTATCGGGCTTTGATTACCCGCCTCGGAATTCGTGGATAGCGCGGACTAAAACCTGATAGGAAGAGTGCATGTCTCCTGAACCCCAACCTGATGCTCAATCAGATTCTAAAGATGCTGCGAATGCCGTAAACCGCGAGCGCTTACCCTTCGAGCCGACCAAGAGCCGCAAAAAGCCTGAAAAGAAAACTCCGACAGCACCGGTCAAACCAGAAAGAAAATCTGACTCTAAAAAGTCAGACGCTAAGTCGGAGGCTAAAAAGGTGGCTGCTAAAGCAGTGAAGAGCGATCGCTCGGGTCAAAACACTGCAGCTAGTATGTCCATTCCAGATGCAGTCAGTCGGCGAATGGTACGGCGAATGGCACTATTTTGCGGCATTCCATCTGCGTTGGGGATCTCAACATTTTTTGTCAGCTACTTCGTCATCACTCACGACCTAGTTGCGTTGCCCAATGCAGCCGTTGTGCTGGTCAGCATGGGCTTCTTTGGATTAGGTGTGGTTGGGCTAAGCTACGGTGTACTCTCTGCATCGTGGGATGAAGCTGCTGCGGGTAGCGCCCTCGGCTGGTCAGAATTTACAACCAATCTAGGAAGAATGACTGAAGCGTGGCGCTCAGCTGGAAAGAAACCCTAATCGGTATTCTGATTGTGCGGATGCACTTTGATCCCGTTTGCACCAGAGCAATCTCGCCACGAATGCTTCTGCAGTACGTTCTGATTTAACGTAAATTTGTTCCAATTCATTGAGATTCATCAATAGAATTAAGCCATACGTAGCCTAGAGCTAGCTCAGACGTAAAATATCGAAGGCTGAGCTAATCATCTAGCCAAAGGATTTTTGCAAGCTGTTAACCGATAACTCACGTTAAGGACTTTTGACATGATTGTGGTCATGAAGATCGGCACTCCTGAAGCCGAGATATCCCGGCTAGCTGAAGAGCTACAGACCTGGGGACTGTCGCCCGAAAAGATTGTTGGCAAGCACAAAACTGTAATTGGGCTGGTCGGCGACACAGTTGACTTAGACCCACTGCAACTCCAGGAAATGAGTGACTGGATTGAGCAAGTTTTGAGGGTAGAAAAGCCGTTTAAGCGAGTCAGCCGTGAATATCGTCATGGCGAAGCTAGCACCGTTATTGTGTCTACGCCTAATGGACCTGTGGCTTTTGGCGAACACTCCCCGATCGCTATTGTGGCTGGACCTTGCTCGGTTGAGAACGAAACGATGATCGTTGAGACGGCTCGGAGAGTCAAGGCGGCAGGGGCACAGTTTTTGCGGGGTGGTGCTTACAAGCCTCGTACTTCACCCTACGCTTTTCAGGGACACGGTGAAAGCGCATTGGGTTTGCTAGCAGCTGCCCGTGATGCAAGTGGTCTGGGCATCATCACTGAGGTAATGGATACTGCCGATTTAGATAAAGTGGCAGAAATCGCTGATGTGGTGCAAGTGGGTGCCCGAAATATGCAAAACTTCTCGCTACTCAAGAAAGTTGGCGCACAAGATAAACCCGTACTGCTGAAGCGGGGAATGTCTGCCACGATCGAAGAGTGGCTGATGGCAGCAGAATACATTTTGGCGGCAGGAAACCCCAATGTGATCTTGTGTGAGCGGGGAATTCGCACGTTCGATCGCCAATATGCTCGCAACACTCTAGATTTATCGGTAATCCCTGTACTGCGATCGCTGACTCACTTGCCGATCATGATTGATCCAAGCCACGGCACTGGCAGAGCGGAGTATGTGCCCTCAATGGCAATGGCTGCGATCGCGGCTGGCACTGATTCCTTAATGATTGAAGTTCACCCGAACCCTGCAAAGGCTCTGTCAGATGGGCCTCAATCCTTGACTCCAGATCGATTCGATCGTCTGGTTCAAGAACTATCCGTGATTGGGAAAGCGGTTGATCGTTGGCCCTTATCTCTTGCAGCTCTGGCATAAGCTACCTATCTGAAAACGCTACATAAAGAAGGAGTCAGGATTTTATCCTGACTCCTTCTCTGTAATAGTCACAGCGGTAATAGAAATATTGCACTATAGTCTCTTACCTAAAATTTTGGGTCGTTCTCATCTTTAGGCTCGT
Organism: Oculatella sp. FACHB-28; assembly: GCF_014696015.1. NCBI lineage: Bacteria > Bacillati > Cyanobacteriota > Cyanophyceae > Oculatellales > Oculatellaceae > Oculatella > Oculatella sp. FACHB-28. Next base: position 165,467 of record NZ_JACJPJ010000047.1, read on the forward strand.
CCGATCCTTTCTCAACTTGCAGTTGCTCTAGCTCTGCTTCGATGCAGTGCAGTAGTTGATTGAGGGCCGGCAATGCTTCTAGTCGATCGGCTGAGAAACTAGAGCTAGTACGGGCGCGATCGCGAATTTCATTCACCTTAAGCTGAAGCTGTTTGGCAATACCCAAAGCATCTCGTCCTAGATTTGTCAGCTGCTGCTGTTGGTAAAACTTGAGCGCGGCTCCCCGCAACACCTGTAATGTTGCCTCTTCGCCATGAGCCGTAGGCATCACCCGAAACCGCAACAGCAGTCGTGTTTGTTGATAAAACCGTTCAATCTCAGCTTGCTTTGGCTTGTCAACAGTAATTAAAGGAAGCTGAGTCATTTGCTTCAACTCGCTGATTACACCCTGGAAAGTCGTTACGTCCAGCTTGTCAATCACCGATTGCAAAACCCCGTCCTGGCTCCAGAGAATTCGCCCATGCTGCTGCTGTCGTTCAAAATAGAGCCGCCCAATTCCACCAAACAAAATGCGCCCGAGCAATTCTTGCAGCAGTTCTTTGGATTGCAGGGTTGCTAGGACTTCTACTGGGCTAGAAAGGTATTTAGCCTGTACATCTAGCGTAGGCAAGGAATTGAGCAGAGGAACTGAAGCTGGAGAATGTTCTTGCTCAGGCTGTTCTGGTTCGGGTAGTGCCAGGAGCGTGTTTTGTGGATCGGGCTGCGCTAAGGGCTGCACTCCAGCATCCTGGGGGGGCACAAAGGGAATTTCTGGCGGGGGCGAAGGGGTCGCGTGAGAATTTCCTCGCTCGTGAATGTCGGTTAAGTTTAAGCTCTCTGGGCTGTCTACCACAAGCGTTGCTTGCAGGTTGCGATTGACCGGCGGTTTAGATCGGGGGCGACCAGAGTCTCTTCGTCCAACGACGGGAGAGCGTCCTGGTTGAGTCGTGGGACGGTGGCTACCTGCGTGGCTCAGATGGGCAGATAAAACAGCCTGGAGTGCCTCAGAAGAGATGCGGCGGGGCACTAGAGTATAGTTCAGGTAGGAAATAATTCGCCGAACATAGTCAGACGCGGCAGTGTCTTCAGGGCTGACCATGCCCAGGTTAAGGTGACTTCCTTCTAAAAATAGAGGAAGAACCTGGTAATAGAGACAAGCTTCAAATGGTAGAACGCCATCGATGAGGATGAACATCTGTTCGATATTCAACTGCTCTACCCAATCTTCTTTGAACTGGTCTAGAACGGACTGGTAAACAGGATTGACGCGCTTTGGCTCAATGCGATCGCTCAGGGGAAACGCCATAGGAACAGGTTCCGCAATGCTTTGGATGGTGAGAGTGAGCTAATCCTGAAATGCACCCTGGCAACGGAGATTAGGAGGCGCTCCGCAACGCCTGAGCAGCTAAGTAAAGTTTAATCCATTCGCCCATGATTTGATTGGTTTTCTGATCGAGGTCTTGGGCGATCGCTTCAACGGTTTTACCGGCTTTCAGGGCATTTAACAACTGCTGTTGATCGAGGGTGAGGCTATGCCAAAATTGCTGCCACTGGTCAGGAGTTAGCCCCAAGCTATGTTCTTGTAGGGACGTTCCTAGCCAGGTGGTCACCAGGTCAGGGTGCTTTTTCAGAGCAAAAACTCGAATTGCATGATAGCTAATCTTTTCGCGCAGGCGATAAACCTGCTTGATCGGCAAATTCAGGTCTTTGGCGATCGCTTCTTGCGATCGCCCCTGTAGATGCAGATGTAGCCACCGTGCTGCAACGGGATCAACTTGCTCCTCTAGATAAGTCGCAAACTCCTGGCTGACGGCAGACCGGAGCATCTGTTGTTCTTCCCAGGCTTGATTGTCCTGGTGTTGGGAAATCGCCTCTGAATCGAGTAAGCTCACCGGGTTGTCGGCGTCATCGGGCGTAATTTCCTCAGACACTAGTCGCACCAAATCACCAGCCGGAACCTGCGTCATGCCGCCCCGCTGCGATCGCCGCAAATAGTTAACAAATCGATAAACTAGCAAGGGCTGATTGCGAATAGGGCGTAAGCAATATTCTTCGATGCTGGCTAACATCAGAGCATTTCGCAAACGAGGATTGGTGGCGCATTGACCAATCCATAACATTTGCTGACGCATATAGCGGTCGTTCTGAATTAGCTCTTGAATCACTTCTTGCAGCACATCCATCACGCTGCGGTGGCGATCGCGAGACAACGCAACCCAAGTGCGAATTTTGCTGCGGATCAGGAACAGGCTGCCTAACCGCTGAATCAATTTACGGTAGGCTTGCTCTGGATGCGCTCCTAGATATCGCTGCTGCAAAATCCGATAGCGGTAGTCAATCGCCTGCTGAGCGATCGCAAGCTGTTCCGGGGAAAGCTCGTTAAACCGATCGGGGTCTTCCCCCAATAGCCAGTTGAGGATACTCTCCTGAGCTACGGACGGTTGATCTGGAGAGTCTGTTTTGAGGCGCGATCGCCACTCTTGCCGGAGATCCTCAACCACTGTCATGGAACAATAATCCTTCAACGTATCACTTCATCAATGGGTTTGCTTCATCAGTGGGTTTGAAGTAGCCTAATGTATCGCCGCTAAATAAATCCCCCTGAGCTACTGAATGTAGGGTCAGTGCAGGGTCTTACATTTTATACCAAGTAGATCCACCCGCCGATCAGGAAGACATTAGGCTGACTAAAATCGACCCTACCTGAATCTGTCCCCCAATATTAGTCTGAAGGCGAGGCCCAAAGCACTCACCCGCTTGGGTCATCCGCCCAACACTTTACCGGTCCGAATCAGCTTCGTCTGTTTCTTGAATTGCAGACACAAGCTGCTGCAAGGCTTGTGTTAATTGGTCTAATTTTTCCAAAGCCGTATCTTGATTCTCAGCCAGGGTTTGCACCGCATCACTCAACGCAAAAATTTGATAGCCCTGCTGCTGAACCTGAGTTGCCAGAGCGTCTACGCGATCGGATAGACGATCTACCGTCTCAGTCGTTGCTAAAACAGCTTCCCCGATCTGCTGCACAATTGATTCCAGGCGATTTAGCTTGACTTCCACTCCTCAACAACCTTTTTGTCCAAATTGATTTACGTTTAAGCCTACTCTATTGCACCCGGATCTGGTCAAAGTTGTTGTTGTCTTGCCAACCTCTCTTTAATTTAAAGACACCGATCTTGAGATAGATTGTCTATATCTTTAGGAAAAGATTACATTTAGTTCATCAAGTCTTACAGAGTGCTAAGGGCGAATGGATGTGCTACGAAATTTCTCAGGGGTAGAGCAGCATCACGAATCTCAAGGAAGCTGTGGCGTCGAAAATAGCCAACCGAACTTGGCTCCCCGTTTTACAACGTTTAGGAATATTCCTCCTGAACGGGTAGGATTAAACGGAGAATACGACCATGGTGGTTTAGCGAAAAGAGTGTCTTTGAGATTCAGCCAGAGTTTTGAAGCAACCGAAATCGAAAACCTGCGAATTATTCAGCGGGGAGCAGTAGTTGTGCTGCTAGGGAAAATTCCTAATCGACGGCTGCTCACTCAAATGATTGCTATTGCTTTGGGGACAAGTGGCGCAGTGGATGTAGAAATCAATGGCATCAGCGTCGTTCAGTCTTATAAGCCCAATTTCAGAGCAAACCTTGGAGACTCGATGGAGTCAAGTGCGGGATCAAGGCGCGATCGCCACAGCAATAAGTCTTTTCAGACTTGTTAGACCTGGAAACACACTCGAAATATTTCTTTAAATTGTTCAATTTCCCAGATTATTTGTAGTGCTACAGTCAGCCTAGATAGGAGATGAACAATAGCCGTACATAAACGCTTTGGCAAAAGCAAAGGTTTGACAATGGGTGACTAATTGAAATAGAAGCTTGAGCGACCTAAATCTTCTACAGAGCCGAGCATACTTGCGAATAAACTGCTTGGCTTGTAACCAAACATCCTCAACTGGATTGTGCTCAGGTGCATTAGGAGCCAACCGAATACAGGTGATTCTCCATGCCCGCGCCGATAAGCCACCATTGATGTGCCCTAGAAATTCCTGCACAACCTTTGAGCGGTGGTAGCTCACCCCATCCCCAATAATCACCAGGCGAGTGTCCTCTGGGTACAAGGACTGGAGATACTGCAAGAATGCAATGGTATTGTCCTGGTTGCCTGCACCATACGCCTTGACGACAAACTGCTTAGTGAGATAATCCAGTGCACCATAATAGGTTTGCCGTTGCTTAGTAGACTTGATTTCGACATCTACCCGTTGCTTGCGCCGACTCCACCCATAGCCACTCATATCACCCCACAACAGGTGGCATTCATCGAGAAACAAAACTCTTACCTGCCCGCAAGCGATCTCAGCTTGATGCGCTGCCAACAACTCTTCAAGTTCTCTTTTTTTCCTGGATCAGGGCTGCATCCTTGTCGGGATGGGCAGGTTGTGCCTTCTTCCAACTAAAGCCCGCTGCTTTGAGCAGAGCATAGTAGCTCTGCAGCGATTGGTAGACCACCCCATACTCATCCTCAATCTGGTCAATCACCTCCTCCAGTGTCCAAGCATCCTGCCCATCGAGCCACTCGAACAACGACTGCTTCTGCTCGGCATCGAGATAGCCCTCAGTACCCCAGTAGTTGGAGCGCAATCCCGCTACTCCTGAGCGTTTATAGCTTTGGCGACTGGCAGTGATAAAGCCAATCGACACTTGCAGAATATCGCGAATTTGTCGATAACTCTGTCCGCTCTGACTCATCTGCACAGCAAGAGCACGTTTGAGTTCCTTTGAAGGGGGGTTACTTTGAATAAACTGTTCGAGCGTTTCCATCAGCTAAGGGGGGAGAATTTGGGGCACACCCTCACCCTATCATCTGTTCACATCCTACTTAGGCTGGCTGTAGTTGCTTACTTCCTTCCCGATTAAAGATTAGGTACTAAAAGATCAGGGAGGTACCCCTGCGTCGCAGGGGTGCCTCCCTGATCTTTTAGTGGGACAAGAAGTAGTGGGACAAGGAGTAAATTAAGACGAAAGCAGGGAGGTAAAGCCAAACCTTGGCTCCCTGCTTTTATAGATGTAAACCTTTTAAGTGATCTCAAACACTAATCCAAAGCGGTTTTGTAAGTTGCAGGTTTGGTGATCTGTTACGTTTGTGTCACTTAGCTCCAGGTTGTAAAAATCTACCCACTCATGGTCAAAATACGGTCCAGCGTGCCAGGTCCCGACTTCTAGCTTGATAAAACAGTTACTAGGAATGCGGAAAGCAGCAAGGTCATTGAGTGAGGGTTCTGCTGCTTCACTGGGTGGCGCGACTACAATCAACCAATCCTTGCCCTCTAGAGAGCCAAGACACTGAGTACAGCGAACGTGTCTGGTAATTTGAGAAAATCTGCGCCCCTTTTGCTGAAGTCGCATGATGTAAAAGCGTGGCATACCCTGGTCAAGACTTAGACGAGCATCTTCTTGGTCACAGGGCTTGCCATCCTCGCTAGCAAAAATGACCTGTCCGTAAGCTTGAAAGCTTTCAGCGGTAATTTGCTGGGCAGGAAGGTGTTGGACTGAGGTGGATTGCATGAGGGGCGCTAGGGTTCAGGGGTTAGTGATTGTTCTGGTTTCCAAGCTGGACTAGGAAGCAGGGTGATACGCTTTTCTTTTACGCTATCCCAAGACCTAATAGGATAAAGCGCAGCACAAAGACGGCTGCCAAGATCCAAATAGCAAAATTGATTTCGTGAGCTTTGCCCTGGAAGGCTTTGATGAGTGGGTAGGTGATGAAGCCAACGGCTAATCCTTCGGCGATCGAATAGGTCAGCGGCATGAAGATGATGGTCAGAAACGAGGGAATGGACTCTGCCGGATCTGACCATTTGATACCCGATACGTTACCCACCATGAGCACTCCGACGATGACTAGAGCAGAGGTGGTCGCAAAGCCTGGAATGGCAGAGAACAAAGGAACAAAGAAGATGGCGAGTAAAAAAAATCCGGCGGTTATAACAGCAGTAAACCCAGACCTGCCGCCCTCAGAAATGCCAGCCGCCGACTCGATATAAGTTGTAACGGTGCAAGTACCGAAAATCGCGCCTGAAGTCGTGCCGACTGCATCTGCCATGAAAGCCTTCCCTGCTCTGGGCAATTCGCCCCGTTCGTTGATCAGTCCTGCCTGAAGTCCGACCCCTGAGAGGGTGCCAACGGTGTCAAACAGATCTACAAACAGGAAGATGAAGGTGACTGCTAAAAAGTTTGTCAGGTTTGTGCTGTTGATTTGTCCAAGTCCAACAAAGGCTTGACCAACTAGATGCACAGGAAACTGAGGCAATGCCACGATGCCGCTGGGCGGGGGTGAAATCTGAAGAATCCAGCTTAAGGCGGCAGTAGCGAGAATGCCCCAAAGCAAAGCACCTTTGATTCGACGAGCAATGAAGGCAGAGGTGATCACAATGCCGAAGATGGCCATCAAAGTTTGAGGTTGTCCTAAATCTCCTAAAGCAGTTTTGGTCGCTTCATTAGCAACAATGATTCCGGCTCCACCAACTGCTGGATCGCCTGATAGCCCAACGTAGGCAATGAACAAACCGATGCCGACAGCCGTGGCGTGTTTAAGGCATTCAGGGATCGCTGTAATAATTTGACTGCGAATGTTGGAGATTGTCATTGCGATGAAGATGAGTCCTTCAATCAGAATGGCTGCCAAGGCAGTTTGCCAGCTGATCCCCAAATCCAGCACGACTGAGAAGGCAAAGAAAGCATTCAATCCCATGCCAGGTGCCAGAGCAAAGGGATAGTTTGCTAATAAACCCATGGTTAGGGTAGCGATCGCCGATGCAATTGCCGTTGCAATCACCAGTTCCCCAAACAGATCACCAGCTTCCTGTAAGAAGATGGCGTTAGAAAGGATGTCAGGATTTACCACCAGAATGTAAGCCATCGTGACGAAGGTGGTGATCCCGGCGATGACTTCAGTTCTTAGGTTGGTTCCCAGTTCGGCAAATTTGAAGAAGCGGGCGATCACCCCTGTGTCCTCAGGCGGTTGTGACCCAGGGGAAGAGTTTGGTTCAAGTTCAGTAGATCCACTACTCATACGGCAATTTTGGATTTTAGGTTTTGAAGGAATTTCTGGTGGGCGATCGCACTTAACTATCGATAGCCGCCAGAGACGACCATGATATTACGGCAGGTCTAGCCGCAAAGTGTGCAGTTGGCTACACAAGCACCTGAAATTCCTTAAGTCCCTCTGGCGTTTCGTAATTTATTTCAACCTGGTCAACGATTGCAGCGGGAGGTCCTTTATGACACCAGCGCAGCATTTCTTCAACGGTGGCGCGATTGCCTTCAAACACGGCTTCAACTCGGCGATCGCGCAAATTGCGAACCCAACCCTTCAGCTTTAACAGTTGGGCAGTGTCGGTAGTCGCAGCCCGATAGCCAACTCCTTGAACGCGACCAGAGACAAAAACGTGAGCGCGAATAATATTGGCTTGAGACGAGTCACTCGATGAGCTATTCATTTAGGTTAAGCTCCCTGCACTTTGTCTAATTGAATCCTGAAATATTCTCCTCAGAATTAAAGAATTGAGGGGGGAGTGGTTTGGGCAGCAGTCAACATCATCTGGAAAACTTGACGCGCTGCTGTAGAGGAATTTCAATTACAAATTCTGTACCTTGACCAGGAGATGAAATAAAGCCGAGCGAGCCGTCGTGATTTTTTGTCACAATTTGATAGCTAATTGACATACCCATACCTGTTCCCTTATCAGCAGATTTGGTAGTGAAGAAGGGATCAAAAATGTGATGCTTTACTTTTTCTGACATTCCTGAACCGTTATCAGCAATTTTAATAGTAACTTGATTATTATCAGTGAGTTTAGTGCGTATATGAATATAACCTTGAGAACTTTTGCTCTCACGGGAAGCGCATTGTTGGTTTTGCTCCTCTAAAGCGTCAATGGCATTGGTCAGGACATTCATAAACACTTGATTTAGCTGTCCTGCATAGCATTCAACTAGCGGTAACTCTCCATACTCCTTAATTACTTTAATAGCTGGACAGTCAGGTTTAGCTTTGAGGCGATGCTCCAAAATGATCAAAGTGTTTTCAATTCCCTCATGAATATCAACTGCTTTAAATTCAGCTTCATCTAAGCGAGAAAAGTTACGTAGGGAAAGAACAATTTGGCGAATACGTTCGGCTCCCATCTGCATGGATGACAACAATTTAGGTAGATCTTCCTTTAAAAACTCAAGTTCGATTTCCTCAAGTTTTGCTTGGATAATTGGTGACGAATTGGGATAATATTCTTGATACAAATCAATTAGATTAAATAGATCTTCAACATAATTACTAGCAGGTTCGATATTGCCATAAATAAAGTTAACTGGGTTATTAATTTCATGGGCAACTCCTGCAACAAGTTGGCCCATACTAGACATTTTTTCACTTTGAATAAGCTGAGTTTGCGTTTGTCTTAATTCCTCTAGTGTGTTTTCTAAGTCTTGAGTTTGCTGGCGAAGTTGTAAAATAACTTGCTTGAGCTGGTTAGTTCGCTCTTCAACCTGAATCTCTAAGTTGCGGTTATGCTCAGCTAACAAGTTTTCTGTTCTCTGCAAATCAGCATTCTTAGCTTCTAATTGTTGAGTGTAGGCTTCCAACCTTTGAAGTAGAGTGCGGTTTTCACCAAAAATGTAAGAAATTCTTTCAAACCAGGGCTGCCAAATTTTAGGCACCTCTAATTCATCAGAGATAATTCCTTGGCTCTCGGTTTCAATGTGTTCTACTAATTTTCGAGCGGGTAAGATAAATCTTTTGCGAGTGAGATGATTAGCAACGATAAGAATTAAACCTAGTCCAGGTAGGAGAGCTAGAAATAGCCAATTCGTTCCAGATAAAGCCTTTAAAGTAATTGCTGTTTTAGGAACCCACAGAACTAGCTTCCACGGTGCATTGTCTAGTTGATGGTGAAGTAATATATAGGAATTGACGGAGTTGATTTGGTCGGCAGGAGTTTGTAGAAGTTGCTTAAATTGGTTTTGTAAATCTTCTGGCAATGCAGCTTGAATAGACTTTACTTTAGCATCGGTTGAGTTAACTAAGTCGGGATGAGCTAATAGTTGATCGTATTGATTAATAATAAATGTATTTATTTGGCGATCGCGCTCAATCGCAGAGTTTTTGATCGTTTCATTCAGTACATCTAATGTAAAATCTAAAGCAATGGTACCTAAGAAATTATCTTTGTCATAGATTGGGGCGGAAATGGTAACCATCAACCCTTTGCCTGCTGTATCGGTATAGGCGTGAGTCCAAAAAATTTGGCGTTGAGGATTGTTCTCTGGTAGTCCAAGTTGATAAAAATCTTGATCGTAATCACTCTCCTTAATCAAGTACTCACTGCTTGAAACCCAGGGATAAATATTAACGAATCTGCTTTCTGATATGTAATATACCCAAGCGAGATTAGGTATATTTTCTCTGGACGCTTGAAAAAGAGGGTTGAGTGATAACGCCATCTCAATCTCTCGCTTGACATCGGGTGAAATCTGCTCCACTGAGCCTATTCCAGTCACGTTACCAACCATGTCCTTAGTAAAAGGAGGCTGAATCTGATCTAAGACGTAGTAATCTTCTTCTGGTAGATTCTGTAACTGAGAGAGGAGTAGGGAAGGTGTCTCCTCAGAAGAATGAGTTGCTAGATAAAACTCGGCTTCAGTTTTAAGGCTATGGACATGGTCAGAGGCTCCTTTCACAAGATAGTTTAGACTGGATGCCTCCTGTAGAAATCTTGCTTGCAGCTGCTCTAATTCATTTTGGTAGCGCGAACGGAATTGCAAGTAAAATAAGCTGGATGATACGACAGTGACTAACGAGAACGTGGCGAAGATGATACGAGTGTATCCCTCAAAGAAGTTTGTGCTAGGCAGTACTGCTTGGCTCTTCTGTCGCATAGGTTAAAGCTATTACTCTTCCATTCTTAGAATTCCCAGTCATCAAGTGCTCACACCTAAAACGACACAACTTAACCCTGTGCAGAAACAGTTAAGGATGTAAGTTCATCCAAAGCCAATTTGGACTACACAAATACTGTTAGTTCAGTGACTGGGTAATTGTTCTGCTGATAGCTGCAGTCACATACAATCCCAGCACTAAGCCCAGCGCATTTCTAACGATATGATACTTGCGCCCTTTTACCTGATTGAATTCATTAAAACCTTATTCCTCTTTCTTGTCCAAGTTGCAACGACTGACTATCGAGGTCAACTCAACTCGATTGGGTTTGCTGTCCTTCCTGAACCGTACCATTCTCATCAAACGGTACTGACCTAAGCAGATGCTGTCAGGTCTGCAACTTCCTGAAGAAGTCGTAGACCTGAGCTAAGCTTGTTCTAACCCGTTCACTTCCTATGGTCTGGGCACAAATAGCATTCGAGTGTAGTTAATGCCGCCGTCGTTGTCGCTGGCAAGCCAATAACCCTGCTCGGTTACGGCTAGACTTTCGATTTTTTCCTCGATCCAGTCGTAATCGGAGAGCAAATCCAGCACCAGGGTTTTCTCTAGCGTTGCGCCAGGTTCTGCGTCGGCTAGAGAAACGCGGTAGATGCGCTTGATTCGAGCATTGGCTGAGCCATTCTCACCGCCCTGATTGTCTCGCTCAACGATCAAGAAACTGCCGTCGGTGTCGCGGGCAATTTCGCTCAAGCCAACCCAGCTTTCTTCTACGTTGTCTGTGTCGAGCGGGTAGAAATAGTAATTCCAGGTTTGGTTTTCCAGGTCATATTCGGCAATTCGCACGGTGTTTTCTGGGTCGCCCTCAAACTCGCGCTGAATTGCGACATAGACTTTGGTGCCTTCGGCGTTGGTTGCGACTCCTTCGAAGCCAAAGCGGGTGATTGTGCCTGCTGCCGCTTCGGGTAGCGGAATTTCTTGCTGCACTTCGCCCATGCCGTTGACATAGCTGAGTAAGTTGGGGGCTTCTTGACCTTCACGATCATCTCCTTCGCTGACCACCCAGAAACCACCAGGAGGATGAAGGGTTACGCCTTCCAGGTCATAGCTGACAGGTTCGCCATCCTTGGTAATTGGCAGCGCACTGACAACTGTAGCGACTGAATTCTCCATTTCAATTCGATAAATGCGAGAAGGTGACACCGCGTTGTCGGGTACGGCGTACAGGGCATTCGGGTTATAGCGTACCTGATGTAGTCCACTAATGGCGCTAAAAGGTAAACCTAACCCTGTGCTGGTGATCAGCGGCTCAGTTGGGCTATAGGCTGATGCAGCTGGGTCAGTTGAAGCTTGAAAGAAGTCGATTGTACCATCGTCTTCATTGGAGGTTAGCAGCAGATTGCGCTGTGGAATTGCCAAAACTCCCTCGGGGGCCAGTCCAGTAGGCAGGAAGCTTAGCAGTTCAGGTTCCTCGACGTTGCTAATGTCGTAAGCGACGACAAAGCTACCCCGCTCAGAGGCGACGAAAGCAATGGGCTGTCCATCAAAGTCGGCCATGGTGCCACCTTCCATTTCAAGTCCACGATCTTCGGAGCGATCGTCAGGATATTGCCCTCTGGTAACTGCGAGTTCCTCAACGCTGCTGCCACTGTCGTAAACGACATTGCCTTCCAGGTCAAAGATTGTCCAGCCGCGTCCACCTGACCAAATGTTGTCGCCAAAGCTTTCTAACTCGGTGTCCCCTTCGTTGACGGTAAGAAGGTATTGACCATCAGGGGTGAAGGCAATCGCATCCGGCTCTCTGCGTCCTTCAAACTCTTCAGTGACAGTAATCTCACCATCCTCAGTCAGGTCAGCTAAATGGATGGAGTTGCCAGTAGAGAAGATACGAGTGATTTCTTCGGAAGCAACGTCGATTAGGGCGATCGCATTATTCTCTTGAATCGTTACAGCGGCCGTGCTGCCATCGGGACTGAATTTGACATACTCTGGCTGCGGGTCTTCGATATAGTTCACGCCTTCCACACCGCTTAGATCGATTTCTACTGCCGAAACGGTAGACTCACTCGGGTTGTCATAGTTAATCGTGACAAAGTTAATCGAGCCAGGACGAGAGCCAGGCAGGTTGTCAGTGTCTTCCTCGTCCTCAAGCGCCACAATTACTTTGCTGCCGTCGGGGGAAATGTCAATGCTGTCAGGTCCAATGCCCAGAAGCTGCACCTGTCCGACGATTTCGCGAGTCATCAGGTCAATGAAGACGAGGTTGCCGGGTTGCTGATCGGCGATCGTTTGCCCGGCATCTTCGTCAATGAGGGAAAGGACAGCGGCGATCGCATACTTACCGTCAGGCGTAACCGCAACCGAAGTCGGCTCCCCAGCCACCTCAATGATTCCAAGCGGCTGCGGATTTGTGGGATCGGTGATATCAACAAAGCCAACTTGCTGGTCGCCTGAGTTGGTGAAAACCAGCGTGTTTCCATCGGGGCTAGCGTCAATAATTTCCGCCACTGCGCCACCGACTACGTAGCGATTGAGCGGCACAAAGCTACGAATCTGCGCTTGAGCAACTCCAGCACTGCCCAACAGCACCGTTGAGACTAAAGATGCAGAAATAAGAGCATGAATTGAGAACTTCACCATAAACCCAGCACTCCTCACCAAGATGTCGATGTGACAGTTAATTCCAATCGATGGGAGTATAAAACGATGCAGATGGTGGCTGGTTTATGAGAAGGTTAAGCTCTCATTGAGCAGTGGTTGCAAAGAATGGTTAGTTAGAAATTCGATCTAGCTCAAGCTTAAATCCAGGCAGTACTTAAGCATCAGAACGCGATCGCTACTCTGCTTCGCAATCTCGATTGGAGAGGGAGCCATCGGGCATGACCGTTCGACAAAATTTGGCTTGCTCCATCAAAGCGCCTCTTAAACTTGCACCTTCAAAGGACGCTTCTGTGAGGTCTGCTCCGGTAAAATCAACTCCTTCTAGCCCCTCTTCACCGACTGGAGTAAATCCCACGACTCTGAAATCGGCGCGGGTAAGATTAGCATTTCTAAAGCTGGTGCCTGAAAGCCCAGTGCAGGTGCCCGCGCCACAGCGAAACTCCGCAGAGGTCAGGTCTGCACCATCAAAAACTGTGTTGTACAATTCAGCTTGCCGTAAAACTGCAAACCTGAGATTTGCTCCAGACAAATCAGCAGAACTCAGCTTCGCAGCTCCTAGAATTGCACCCTCAAGGTTAGCCTTTGATAAATCGGCTTCCTCTAATTCTGCAAAGGATAAATCTTCATTTGACAAATCACAGCCTGGGCAGTCACGCAGGACTCCTTCCAGGAATTTTTCTTGCCTAACTTCGGGAGTGTTGACCCATAAAATCACCGCAAGGGGAAGTGTGGCAAATCCAGCAATGTAACCGAAACCACCAACGATGAGGGAGCGGCGATTGATCCACAGTCGCCAGCCTGAACGTTGAGACGGTTGTTCTGTTTGCTCCATGTTTTGATCAAGGTTTGACATAGCTTCAGAAATACAACGCTATAAGGAAATGTCACTGATATAAGACCCTGGCTTATCTAAGGAACTCAGAATCTCGTCACTGTCATTCTGCTTAGGGATGTTTGAGACGTAGCGAATGTCTCCGTGAGGGCGTAGCATTCGGGCAAGAATCTTTGATCAACTCCAAAGACTGCTTGCCGAATGCTACGCCCCTACGTGTTGAACTCGGACTAGAGGCAAACATCCCTACAGTTTCTTCAAGCCCTGGCTGGATTATTTCTGAGAAATGGCTGGCGATCGCCCTCCAAAAATTCCCTTTACAGTTGGTACGCTAGAAAAGCTGTGGTGTGCTGCATCCGGCGATAACTGTTGTGTTGGGTGGGGAGAATGGTGTGTTTTTCAGCGTTGTGATTCCGACGTACAACCGTAAGCCAATTTTGGAGAAGTGCCTGAAAGCGCTGGAAAACCAACAGTTGGCAGCAAATACGATCCTTGAAGGTTATGAAGTGGTGCTAGTCGATGATGGTTCGACCGATGGCACGGTAGACTGGCTGCGATCGCCCACTACCCATTTTCCCCATGTACACCTGTTTCAGCAGGACCATCAAGGACCAGCAGCAGCGCGGAATCTGGGTGTGGAAAAGGCGGTCGGCGACACGATTATCTTTATTGATAGTGATCTGGTCGTGACGGAGAGCTTTTTACAGGCTCATGCCGATGCGCTGATTGAGGGAGAGAAGAAACTGAGAAGCGATCGCCTCTTTACCTACGGGGCTGTGATCAACACCAGCAACTTTGATCAGCCCACTTCCGAACCGTATAAGCTAACGGACTTTTCAGCAGCGTATTTTGCCACGGGAAATGTGGCGATCGCTCGCAAATGGCTCGACCAGTCCGGGCTGTTTGACACTCGCTTTCAGCTTTATGGCTGGGAAGATCTGGAGTTGGGCGTGCGGCTGAAGCAGCTTGGATTGAAGCTGGTCAAATGTCCTGAAGCCCCAGGCTATCACTGGCATCCCCCTTTCTCGCTTGACCAGATTCCGCTCATGATTGACCGTGAAATTCAGCGGGGACGTATGGGCGTGCTGTTTTACCAAAAACACCCAACCTGGGATGTGCGACTGATGATCCAGATGACCTGGCTGCACCGGGTTCTTTGGGGACTACTTTCCCTAGGCGGCAGGCTAAACGAACGCACCATGGCACCTTTTCTGCAATGGCTGATCGACAGCGGTAAACCCCAACTGGCACTCGAAGCCGCCCGCATTTTTCTCAACTGGTACAACGTACAGGGCGTGTATGCCGCCTATGCGGACGCTTTGAAAGATGAAGGATGAGGGGGGAACATCTTCTTCCCTAGCCCCCAGCCCCCAGCCCCTACACAGCTCAAGGTTTTTCGTCGGGCGCAATGCCGTCTTCAGGAAATACCCATTGCGGCGATTGCATTGCTTTTTTGCGAATGGCTTCTTCGGCGATCGCAATCATGTCATCCAACGATGTTTCTTGAACAAACTTTGCGGCCTGTTCTTTGTATTCCAGGTTGGGGCACTGATCGCCCAACACACACCCATTCACGCAAGCAACTGTGCAGTCAATTTGGCTAGGTTCCATTAGACACCTCTCCTCAGTTCTCATTCATCAAAGCGATTGGCAGACCTTTTCTGCTGTAGCTGCCAACTTGAGTCAGCATTTGTGCCCAGCTTTACAAAGTCTAAAAAAATGGTAGCGCAATCCGAATCAAAGGCATTCAGCAAAAGATTTCACCGAGTCCTAACTCCCAATCCCAAACTCCTAATCCTCAAAAAACGTCTCTGCCAACCCCAGATAGCGAATTCCGGCTGGGCTAATGTCAAAGCGGCAGGGAAGAACCTGTAAGCCGAGGGCGATCGCCTCCCTCAGCAGCTTTCCGTAAGTCGGATCAGCGCTGTCACCTGGGGCGAAATGGGTGCAGTCGCCGCGATTGATGAAATAGAGCATTACCGCTTTGGCTTTGGGCAAGAGGGCGGTTAGCTCAATCAGATGTTTTTGCCCGCGTGTGGTGACGGTATCAGGAAACAGCGCCAGTTTTCCCTGTGTCCAGGTGGTGTTTTTCACTTCTACGTAAATGGGTGGAGCGGATTCGTCACCCATCAGCAAAAAATCGACTCGGCTTTTTTGGTCTGCCCCATAGCGCACTTCTGGCAAAATCTGGCTGTAGTCGCTCAGGGGAAAGAGCTTTGCTTCTAGTGCCGATTTGATGACGCGATTGGGCAAGGCAGTATTGACTCCTGCCCAGGTTAGTGTGTCTTCAACCTGAATCAGTTCCCAGGTGTAAGGGAGCTTGCGAGTTGGGCTGTCGCTGCGAGACACCTGAACCCGGCTGCCAATCTTGCAAACGCCCGTCATGGGTCCGGTGTTGGGACAATGAGCAGTGATAGTTTCGCCCGAATCTAGCTCAATGTCAGCAAAAAAGCGCTTGTAGCGCTTCAATAAGATACCTGGATAAAGAGTTGGGTAAGGATAAAACCAATCGCTCGTTGTATCAGCTTGTTGCACGTTTACCAAAGTAGGGTTGTAGAGTAACTCTTGAATTCATCGTCTTTTGTTACCACGGGAATATTCTCGTCAAGCTTTGCGCGAGTATGAGTCGATCAAATGGATCTCTGTGATGAAAAGGCAGTTTCGTTAGCTCATCCAAGTGTTCTGGCTGTATTTCAAGCAGCTCAATGGCGTTACCATACACTTCTCGTTTAACTAGCTCAGTCAGTGTCATCTTGAGTTCTAGTTTGCCAATGCTACTCTTAATCGCTATTTCCCAAAGACTTGCAACACTCAAAAATCTCTGATTTGCCTGTTCCTCAATCAGATTTCTTGCCAGCTCACTGAGAGTAGAATTGCCTTCGATAAACCACAGAAACGCATGTGTATCGAGCAAGAGATTCACGGAGCATATTCCTCAAAGTCCTCCAGTGGCTGATCAAAATCCTCTGCCATCTTTACCAATCCTCTAGCACTACCAAATTTTGGAATTGCCCTTACAGTGCTGATTGGCATAATTTTAAAAGAGGTACCGTCGCTGCGGGTTATGATCACTTCTTCTCCATTTGCCGCTTCTTCAATTAGCTTTGCCAATTGAGTTTCAGCTTCTTTTAAGTTGACTTGATGCATGGGTGATTCCTAAAAAGAACCAGTCTCCTAATATAGTCGATGCTTGCTGTGATAAGCGTCTTTCTTGCCCAAACACTCCGTGCAAGGAATTGGAATGAAACTAAATGTTCATGGATTAGGGGCTTCTAGCTTGAAGAGTTCTAGCTCCTTTCCGTAATACTGTTGAGTGCGTCCGAGGGGAGACATACCTAGTCGTTGGGTGACCTGGATAGAGGCGGTGTTTTCGGGGTTGACGACAGCGTAGATGACGGGCAGTTTCAGCACGTTAAATCCGTAGTTCAGGACAGCCTGCCCTGCTTCAGTAGCGTATCCTTTGCCCCAGGCGGCTTTTTTAAGGTGCCAGCCGACTTCAATTTCCGAGGTGGGGTTTCCGTCGTTGTCGGGCAGTTGTTTGAGGATAACGGTTCCAAAGATTTCGCCAGTTTCTTTGTCGGCGATCGCCCAAAATCCAGTTCCGTTATTTAGAGCAGCAGTGCGGTCGGTTCTTTGTTGTAGCGATCGCCGCTGAGTTTCAACGTTCTCCTCTTTGCCGCCGCCAATAAAACGCATTACTTCAGGATCGCCATAAATCTCAAAAGCTTGCTCTGCGTCATCCTGGGGTATCCAATTCCGAATAACCAGACGCTCAGTCTCAGTCAAGACAGCCATTGTTTCTCACTCCCAACCCCTAATCTCCAAACCCCAATTCCCCTAAGCCAACAATTGAATAATTGCTTCAACTAACCGCTGAGGCTCAATTGGCTTTGCCAGGTGCATTTGGAATCCAGCAGATATTGCCCGTTGCTGATCATATTCTGCGGCGTAGGCAGTGAGCGCGATCGCTGGAATGTTTCCGCCTTGTTCTGGCGATCGCGCTCTGATTTGCTCGATCAACATGTATCCGTCCATTTCGGGCATTCCAATGTCACTTAACAGAATGTGAGGTTGAGCTTTGGGGGGGCACTGGTCTAGAATCTCCAGAGCGGACCCGGCAGAAGCGGTGGCGATCGCCGTTGCCCCTGCCTGCCTGAGCAGGAAAACCAGCACTTCTCGCGTGTCTGGCTCATCATCTACAATCAGCACTCGGATACCTGCCAAAGCAGTGGTAAAAGTTGGAATAGGTCCCTCCGAGTACGGGGTGGAATAGAGTCCTAGATTGGCTGGCGGGGTTGGTGCTGCACCTGAAGTTGCTTCGTCCTGCCACAACGGTAGTTTGACCTTGAAGGTAGCACCCTGTCCTTCTCCTGAGCTTTCGGCATGAACGGTGCCGCCGTGTAGCTCGACCAGATGACGCACGATCGCTAACCCTAATCCCAGCCCGCCAAATTTGCGTGTGGTAGCGCTATCAGCCTGACGGAAGTAGTCAAAGATGTAGGGGACAAACTCAGGGTTGATGCCAATGCCACTGTCGCTGACGGTGATTTGAGCGTATGGGTAGGCGATCGCTTCTTCCGTCTGCACCTGTTCCAGGCGGATTTCTACCCTGCCGTCGTTAGGGGTAAATTTGACCGCATTGGACAGCAGATTCCAAACAATTTGCTGGAGTCTGGCCGGGTTCCCCGAGACTTGAAAGTGCGAGCTTTGCGGTGGTTCGCTCAGGACGGTGAGGTTGGGCTGAGTTGCCGGATTGGTTGGGGTAGCTGCATCCGTTTCGACTGCTTGTGACTGAATGGGGGAAGGGAGGGCGATCGCCTCAGCCTCGGCTTGATCAGAGCCCGCATCCATCAGGTGAAAGCTAAGCTGGATAAATTTAGCTTCAGCAGAGAGACGCACCGTTTCGATTGCCGCTTCAATCACAGAAGCCAGGTTGACCGGACAGAAGTTGAGCTTGAGCTTTCCTTGCAAAATCCGCGATACATCCAGCAAATCTTCGATCAGTTGGGTTTGCAGTTTGGCGTTGCGCTCAATTGTATCCAGGGCACGGGCAACGGTTTGAGCGTCAAGTTTGCGGTTTTTGAGCAGCTGAGTCCAGCCTAAAATTGGGTTGAGCGGCGTGCGTAATTCGTGGGAAAGCACAGCGAGAAATTCGTCTTTGACTCGGTTAGCTGATTCGGCAGCACTGCGAGCAGCTTGCTCGGCTGCATAAAGCTGGGCGCGGGCGATCGCTTGGGCACACTGCTGTCCCAGAGTCAGCATAAAGGCTCGATCTTCTTCGTTAAAAGACTGGGCAGTTCTAAAGCTTAAGCCCATTGCACCCAGTGTGCGTCCCTCAACATTCAGCGGAATACAGGTGAATGCTTGATTGCCAGTTGTGGCGATCGCATCAGCAAGGTGAGGATAGTCTGCCAGCAATGCCTCTGCGTTTTCCAGAAAAATGGCTTCTCCCGTTCGCACCGTTTTTGCCAGGGGCGTGGAGGCTGTTACGGAAAAGCTTTGCCAGGGCTGCACGACCTCTGACGGATAGCCGATCGCATTCACCACCCGAATTGACAATCCCTGATCTGCCAATAGCGCCACCGAGCCAGCAGTAGCTCCTAGGGCCGCAATTCCCTGATTCATGACGACATCAGCGACTTGGTGAGGGGTTAGTGCTTCTGAAAGCGCCGCCGTAATTTTTTGCAGTCGAGCGGTGCGATTAGCCGTTTGTTCTGTAGCCCGCTGAGCTTCCTGGGTAGCGCGATATAGTCTGGCATTGTCGATCGCCAGGGCTGCTCGACGGGCTAAATCTTCTGCCAGAGACAGGTCGTCCATACTATAGCGTCGCTCTGATGCGGCTATAGCGAGTGAGAGGGTTCCTAAAATTTGCTGACGGGCAATCAGCGGCACAATCATTGCAGACTTAAGGGACAACGATTCGATTATTTGCAGATGCTCAGCGTTATGGCTTAACTGTTTTATCAGCGCATCAGGGATTTTGGCTAACAGAACAGACTCACCTGTTTTTAAGACCTGGGCGATCGGATTTTTCCCTTGTGGGTCGGGGGGATAGTGCTGAAGTTGCTGTGCCCATACTGCCTTTGTTGAGTCTGCATGAGCAATAGGCAGGCGAGAAATTGTGCCGTCAAGGTTGAGCAGGTCTACCGTGCACCAGTCTGCCATCTCTGGAACGGCAATCTGGGCAACCCGCTGTAGCGTAGTTTGGTAGTCGAGAGAGGTGGACAGGTCAATGCTGGTTTCGGCAAGGTAGCGCAGGGTTTGCTCAATTCGCTTGCGCTCTGTCAGGTCTACGATAAACCCAATTCCTGTCTTGGAATCTTCTAGCCGAGCGCCTGCAACCAGGACAGACACGCGGCTCCCGTCTTTACGAATGTATTCTTTTTCGTAAGGAGCGCAGGCATCAGAGGAAAGGCTTTGACGTCCAGCCTGTTCGTCCAGATGGTGATATTCAGGTGGAGTAATGGCCTCAAGCTGGAGCTGTCCCGCCTGCAAGTCTGCTCGCGTGTAGCCAATCAAGTTTAAGAAGGCATCGTTGGCATCGAGGATGTTGCCCTGCAGGTCGCCAAAGTTAATGCCAATAATGTTGGATTCAAACAGCCGCCGAAAGCGAGATTCGCTGGCTCGAAGGGCATCTTCAGACTGTTTGCGATCGCTAATATCGGTCAGCATGGTTAACGTTCCAGCAAACTCACCACGCTGATTCAAAATTGGGCTAGCCGAAACTAGCACCCATAGATTTGAGCCATCTTTGCGAAGAACGCGAAAGTCAAATTGCTCTTTAATTCCCTGCTTGCGGCGTTCGATGCGATATTCAGCCTCAACCCGCCCTGTCTGATCCATAAAATCAAACAAAGAGCGGTTTTGCATTTCTTCCAGGCTGTAGCCCAGCATTTCAGCTAACCGTTGATTAGCGTACTCGGTGCGTAAGTTGGCATCCAGTAACCAAATTCCCTCATAGGAGGTATCCAGGATTTGCCGATACCGATCCTCACTCGTTTGCAATTGAGCCAGAGCGGTTTTAGCTCTTTGCTTAGAATTTCGTAAATCGGCATTTAAGCTGCTGATCAGAAGTCCAACCAGCCCAAACGTGATTAGCTGAAAGCGGTCAGCCTGGTTGTCAACGACGAATGAATAGAGGGGTGGAATAAAGAAAAAGGCGATCGCCAGACAAGATAATATCGTTGCAGTCAGTCCACCCGTCAGCCCGCCAAACCAGGCACTCACCGTCACTGCCGCAAAAAACAAAATCAGAATTTTAGGCTGAATCAACGCTCCCAGCCAGATTGTGAGCACCAAAGCCAGCCCAACGGACAAAGCAGCTACGCCACAGCGCTGGAGTGGGGAACGGGTGACATTGAGCATAGTGACGAGTTGCCTAGTCCTCAAACTGTGGACGGGTGTAGCTTTGCTTACCTTAAGGGGGATGACAGGTTTTACACAGCGTTCCGAGGAAACATTTATCGATTTAACTCATAAGCACCCCTTCAGCCCGTAAGCCTGGTAACACGTTCGTTTAGCCGAGGTTTACCGAAGCGTCTCCAGGCACTGCCGCCGCGCAAAAATAGCTCCATCCAGCGGGTCGGTTTACCGTCGGAGCTTGACCATCCAGAGCTTCCTGGCGAAAAGGCTAACGTTCCTTCTGGTACTTTAAAGCTGCCATCTGAGTAAATTGCATCACTCACAACATCCCCAATCCGAATTACAACTTTTGTTTGGGGTTCCAAGTTAATGCTGTAATTGGGAATGGTGGTTTTGATGTTGCCGTAGCCGTCTACCCAAGCGATGCGATCGAGGGGAGCATCTGGCAACTGAGCAGGGTTGAGCGGCTCGCCCAACACGCTAAAGTCTTCCTGGGCGATCGCCGCTGCCGCTGGAGGAAACACATCTCGCGAGCGAAATTGCGACCCACCCCGTGACACGTTTACTGTCTGCAACACCTTGGCGTGATTCTTGATGAAGGAGAGGGTATAGCCTGCATTCACTCCAACTACTTTTACGCCATTGGGCAACAATGCATAGGTTAACCCTTCTCCTTCGTTGTCTTGCCGCGCATCTGGGTCATCTTGACGTGGCGCACAGTTGTGATAGATCAGACGCTCAGCCGGTCCAGGATTGAGCCCCAGTTGGGCAATCCAAAACCCGGTAGACAGCGTGTTAAACGGAGGCACTGAAAGAGGATGAATTTGAGCTTGTGGTAGCGATTGGAGTAACCGCTGTGTCACTTCGGTAAAGGCCGGATCGCCCGTACCATAATCTGCAATTAAGCAGATAAACATACTCCTCTCCTTTTGTCTCAAGTGATAACAAGTTTACTTGGGCAGTACGAACATAGAACAGACATATCAGCCGGTTGCAGCGCTATGTTCTGGCTTGAGCACCGTAACACAAATTGCTGCGACTAAAAGAGAAATTAGCCCAAGCCAAATTCCAGTCGTAACAGACAGTGCTTCTGGCTTGCCAAAGAATATACTAAATGCACTGGCAGTGGCTGCCGCTCCACCAAAAAACAAGCCGATCGCTAACCCTGCGTGCCTCGGAGAAACAACCGACAACACTAGGGGGAATGTTCCGTTGGATACCAGACTGTAAGCAATTCCTAAGCCGATCGCCAGGACGATTGCCATAGGAGAACTGACGGTGAGTCTGAGCAACACCAGCAAGGCCGCGATCGCCCCCAGTCCAACCAACATGGCTCTAGAATTGCCTATCCGAGCAGCAATTAAACCCGCTGGAATGGCAAAAGCGGCGATCGCCAGGAAAACCAAGCCAATGAAGAAAGGTGGATCGCTATCGGGCAGTTGTGCTTTGAGCACTTTAGGAAAAATTTCGATCGCCAGTCGAAACACTAACGTCACCGTTGCACCGATGCCAAAAATGAGTCCCAAAGAGAGCAGTGAAGGACGGATTGCAGCCGTATTTCTCAAGCCCGAGATTGCCATTGAAGGTGGGTTGAAAAACCTCAAACACGCTACCGTCACCAACAGCAGAATTGCTACAGCAATAAAGGTTGTCCCATAACCCAACTCACGCAGGGCTGCGCTTCCCAGTGGTGTTACGGCTCCGGCCAGCCCTGCTGCCAAGGTGAGTAAACTTGCTGCTTGAGGCAGGCGCACCGTAGCAGCATAGTGTCTCAGCAGCGCCAAGGCTGGACTGCGAAGGATGCCAATGGCGATCGCCCATAAAATTAACAGCACGGGCACCAACCAGCGGATAGAACCATTGGGTTGAGTTGCTCCTATGTTGGTCACAAGTAAGGGAATGATCGCAAATAGGGCTGCGGTCAACGCAGCGCCAACCCAAATCAATGGAAAGCGGTTACGTTGACGTTGTTGAGTTTGATCAGAGAGTCGTCCCGCTAGGGGTTCTAGGGCGATCGCCAGCAAAGTTTCAATTAACAGCAGTTGTGGCGCAAAGGTAGGCGCAAACCCCAATTGCGTCACAAGCTCTGCTAAATGCACGCGATACACAACCCAGCTTAAGGTAATTGAGCCATATACAGTAGCCAGTGCAGCCACAGGTAGCCATAAAACAACAGCTTGTGATTGAGCTAAAGAAAGTTGGTTCGCTTTCATAGTCTTGCACCATGTATTCCTCAAAGTATTTCTCAAAAAAGAGAGTGACGATCTATAAAAGGGTGCTACAAGTTGACCACACCTTATCACCGATTCATTGCTGTAAATATTACCTTTTACATTTTTCTGACCTAGTCGTTTAAAAAGCATCTGACCTTTTCTGACTTTCTCATGCTGATCAAATCAAAAAGGTGCCCTAACTTGTATTCATGGGTTAAACGAACCCGATGAACAAGCCTTCCACAGAGAGAACCTTCGAACAACATGGCAAATTACTCAGAAAAGTTTCTGAAACGAATTCGCTAACTAATGTTTGATTCTCTAATCTGCAAACGGTTTAGTCGAGAAATACCTTCAAATCCTATTTGTTCCTCTCACTCTCATCGTTAGCAGATATCTAAACGCTCTTTCCCCCAACGAAAGACCTGCAATCTCAGGGCAACTGTTGCCCACAGACTGACTTGCTTTCCTAACCCGACTAAATGTGAAAAGGAGAAACCGACATGACTATTAAAGGCACCAACAACGGCGAAACCATTATTGGAACTGATCTGGCTGATGTAATCTTGGCGTACGGTGGCAACGATACTGTTTATGCCAAAGGAGGCAATGATATCGTCAGAGGTGGCAAAGGAAACGACAAGATTTACGGTGGAGATGGCAAAGATGCCCTTTACGGAGAGTACGGAAATGATGTTGTCATAGGCAATCGCGGTGACGACAAAATGTATGGTCAAGCAGGCAACGATGTTCTCGTTTGGAACAATGGCGACGGCAGCGACCTGATGAACGGTGGTACTGGTTATGACGTGATTCAGGTGAATGGCGCACGTGAGCAGGGAGATGAGTTCACACTGAAAGCACAAGGTGGCAAAGCCATCTTTGACCGAGTTAACTTAGTTCCGTTCACACTCACTGTTGACGAAGCGGAAGCCTTCCATATCAATGGTTTGGGTGGCAATGACAGCTTGGATGTCGATAGCCTCACAGGTACTGATGTCAAACTGGTGAAATTTTCTGGAGGTGACGGCTATGATAAGTTAGATGCAAGTGATTCTGAAACCAAAGTCATCGCCTATGGGGATGCAGGTAATGATTTGCTGATTGGTAGTGGTGTTCACGACTACCTCTATGGGGGCAAAGGTCACGACGTAGTAGTGGGCGATCGCGGCAATGACAGAATGTATGGTCAGCAAGGCAACGACCGTCTCGTTTGGAACAATGGTGACGGTAGCGACCTGATGGACGGTGGAGTTGGCTACGATGTAATCGAAGTCAATGGCGCACGCCAGCAGGGAGATGAGTTCACCCTGAAAGCAGAAGGCGGCAAAGCTATCTTTGACCGAATTAACTTAGTCCCTTTCACACTCACCGTTGATAATGCTGAAGCCTTCAAAGTGAGTGGATTGGGCGGCGATGACAGCTTCGTCGTCGATGACCTCACAGGCACCGATGTAAGATCGGTAAGATTCTATGGGGGAGAAGGCAACGATACGTTTGACGGCAAGAATACCAAAACTCCGCTCACTCTTTACGGTGATGCAGGTGATGATACCCTGACTGGCGGCAAATACCACGACACCATCAAAGGTGGAGATGGAAAAGACTGGCTCACAGGTGGTGGTGGTGCTGACAAATTTGTCTACGACAATCCCTTCCAAGGAATTGACACCATCACTGACTTCGTAGCGGGCAAAGATACCATCGTTGTCTCTGCTGCGGGCTTCCGGGGTGGTCTAGTCGCAAATACGGTGCTTGCTGCGTCTCAGTTTACGTTAGGTTCGTCCGCTGGAGATGCGAGCGATCGCTTCATCTACAACAACAACACAGGTGCTCTGTACTGGGATTTGGATGGTACAGGAGCTGTCGGACAGATTAAACTCGCAACGCTGTCTGGCAAACCTGCTCTCAACTACACTGACATCTCTGTTGTAGCCTAAAGCGCAGACTAACTAATCACATTATCCTCTTGTGTAGGGGCTTGGCGATGCCAAGCCCCTATTTCTGTAAGTCAGATCTATATGTAGTCTTAACCTACACATCGTAGAAAGTAATTAACATAACTTTGAAGGAAACTTGTGTAAGTGAAGACTATTCTCAATAAGTAAGGTTTAGAATAGCTCAGACAAGTTTGCTGAGCCGTTGGTGTATATCAGGAAATAAAGAATGAGTAACCAAAATCTTCGAAATTTGTTGATTGGCGCAGGAGTTGTAGCAGTGGGTGCGATCGGCACTAAAGTTGCTACCGACTATCTGAGAAATCGTGGCAAGGAAGAAACACGAGATGAAAAAGAGGGTGATGTTGAAGCACAGTCTCCCCAAGAAGTTAGTTATGTCAATGTAGAGCAAAATTCAGTCCAGCAATTTCTAGATGCTAGCTTTGGCAAAGCTGGACGCTATGTACCAACCCGTCCCCCTAAAGTGTTTGATTACCAAAACAAACAATATATGGTGATTTGGGCACATGACAACGAGCAAAACAAAGACCAGATGCTAGCGTTCGTCTATACGGGGCAAGGGCGCGAAATGATTGCCAGTGTGGGATATACCTCTAGCAAGACGGACTATAACCTGGAGCTAGACGGGACTCCATTTGCGATTGAGGTAAATAACAACCAAATTAAATCTGGTAAGGGTGAAACCAGCGGCACCAATGAGGTTGACCTGGTTTTAGCAGCCTAAATTTTTAGCATCCTACTCCTTTCTTACCAAAAGATTAGGGATGTACCCCGCAACGCGGGGTACATCCCTAATCTTTTGGTACATAGTCTTTGGACGGGAAGGGAGTAACTACTTGTGGGATGAGCAAACGTTGCTTTGCCCATCCTACCTTTGGGCTAATTTAATAGCCAGAAAAATGATGAGTGACGGGTTCAAGCAACTGGTGCAAGTTCAACAGAAACAGGGGGGGTTGACCTTGAATCGACGTGACGAGAGCATGGACACAGCGAATTCCACCCTCGGCAAAGTGATTGGGAGGCAAGGGCGAAAAGGCTGACTGAGGCACTCGGCGTAGGCTAGGCTGTGAGTTTAAGAGAAGTCCTACAGGCTCTCCATGAAAGCTATCCACAATGACTAAATAGCGTTGCTGATTAACAAACTGAATTTGAGTAGTGGTGTGGTTAGGAGCAAGTGGTTCGTCGGGATTAGCTGCTTTGGCGATCGCCTCCCCAAAAATTCGCCGCCCCATATCTAACACTACCAGTTCTTCTTCTTGATAGAAAGCAACACTAGCCCCTGTGTTAAACAGTGAATCGTGTAACTTATCCAACAGAATGACTTTTTGAGCCACCAAAATAGGCAGCGCAAACCACTCATGATGAATCCGAAAGGCAATGAGCTGTTGGCTGGGCTCAACCTTGCGGCTGGCGCGGCGGTAAGCGAACGACGAAGGGAGTGCCATAGAGAAGGCGAAATGAGGAATGAAGGATGAGGAATGAGGGATGAACGATTTGTAGAGTGGACAGCGCCCACCATGCTGAGTTTCACCGTGATTAATTCACCATCATTTCATCGCCTCCTTGCCCGTTTAGCTAACTGCTCTGAAAGGTATCTGTCAGGTCAATGTTGGCTTCTTTGTTGCATTAGCGTTGAGCCGTTGGAGTATTGATCAGTTGTTCTAAGGTCCGCAGTAGGGCTTGTTCGTTATAAGGCTTGGAGAAGTATGCCGTTGCGCCTAAACTCATCGCAAGCTGGCGATGTTTGTCGCCACTGCGGGAGGTAAGCATGGCAATGGGGATGCGATCGCACGCCGGATTCGCCTTCACCTTCGCCAAAAATCCATAGCCATCTAACCGAGGCATTTCAATGTCACAAATCACTGCCTGCACCTGGAGTCCAGCCGCCAGTTTTTCCAGAGCATCTTGACCATCTTTGGCTTGCTCGACCCGGTATCCAGCCTTCTCTAACGTCAGCGCTAGGAAGCGGCGAACGTTAATCGAGTCATCCACAATCAGGATGGTTGGCTTAGAGGGTGGCATAGAGGGCGCAGTCGGAATCGGCAGCGCGGGTTCTGTCAGGGCTGCATAGTTAGACGAAAGCGCAGAAGCAGGGTAAGCCGGGCGTTGCACCGCAGGATAAGACGGCTGAGCCGGAACCGAGATCGCAGGCGGTTGAACGGGCTGGACAGGAGCCGCCGGAAGTTGAGAAGGCGGGTGAGCAGGTTGAGTCGGTGCAGCCGGAAGTTGAGAAGGGAAATGAGACGGCGTATAGGATTGAGGATACGCCGAGGGATAGGAAGGCTGCGACGTAAACAGATTGGGGGAGGAGGGAGGCACAGGCTGCTGAAAAGTGGGTTCTGCCACCGGCACAATGCTAGAGCGCTCGTAGCTGGTAATCCAGTGCAACAGTTCTGGAATATTAACCAGGGGAACGACACGACCATCGCCCAAAATCGTACAGTTGGTGAAACCACTGGGCATGGGCAGATTCCCCTCAACCTGCCGAATCGCAACTTCCTGTTCACCCCAACAGCGGTCTACTTGGATGCCAATAATTTGGCTTCCCTGGCTGACCATGAGAATGGTGGGCGAGTTGATGGTTGGGGGCGCTTCCAGCCGACTGATTTGACGGGGACAGCGAAACTCTAGCCAGCGGAACAGGCGAATCAGTTGCACCATGCTGCCTTGCCACTCAAAGGCTTCACTGCCTGCGGCGGAAATCACTTGCTCAGACTGGAGTGCCAGCATTTCCTCCACCGCATCTGTGGGGAATGCCAGCAGCATACCGTTGCTCTCGGCTAGCAGCACTCGTGCCACTGAGAGCGTGAATGGAACGGAGAGTGTAAAGGTGGTACCAACGTTTGCCTGTGTGTTGACGGTAATTTCGCCGCGCACCTGCTTCAGGTTGTCGCGCACTACATCCATGCCAACGCCGCGACCAGAGAGCGCTGTAACGCGATCGGTGGTGCTAAAGCCCGGTTCAAAGATGAGAGAGAGCAGTTCTTCGTCGCTGGCTGCCGCTAGCAGCATTGGGTCTAACCCCATTTGACGGGCACGAGCCCGAATCTTATCGAGCGGAATGCCACCACCATCGTCGCTAATCGTGATGATGGTGCGGTTGCTGCGGTGAGCGGCAGTAATTTCGATGATGCCCTGCTCTGATTTGCCGTGTCGTTTGCGAGTTTCAGGATCTTCGATGCCGTGATCAAAGGCATTTCGCAACAGGTGCATGAGCGGATCGTTGAGCGCTTCGAGAATGTTGCGATCGATCAGAGTGCTGCTACCCTGCAGTTTTAGCTCAACCTGTTTGCCGTACTGGAGTGAGAGTTCGCGCAAGGCTCTGGGGAAGCGATCGACTACATCTGAAAGCGGACGCATCCGCACCTGCGTCAGGCTAGTCTGAAGCTGACGGGAAGTTTTGTTGAGTTCGCGGGTGGTCTGTTCGGTGTCCTCTAGCCCTAGCTCAATGTCGCTGGTCACTTCCTGAATCTGGACGATGGTTTCCATCACTTCCTGAGACAGCAGGTGCAGGTCGCTGTAGCGATCCATTTCCAGTACGTCAAAGTTGCTATTGATGTCTGAGGAATCGGTGCTTTCATGGCGATCGCCCTCTTCCCTAAAACTACCGTCACCGCTATTTGACAAACCGCTATTTGACAAGTAGTTATCCAGATCACTGTAGCCATTCTGTTTAGCCCAACTGTTGGCTCCGACCAGTGACGGCGCGGCTTCAGAGGCGATCGCCTGCGTTGCAACCTTATCGTAAGCCGTCCGCAGTTGAGCATTTGACTGCTCCAAAACCTGTACTCGATGGCTGAGTGTTCGCACCAAAGCCCGCATCCGCTTCATATGCATATCCAGACCATTCCGTTCGATGGTCAGTTCGCCAAACAGGTCATTCAGTTGATTTAACTGCTTGAGCGGCACCCGCACCGTGTTTTCCTGGCTTTCTCGAATGGGGGGTGGCGTGGTGTCTGCCTTTGCCTCCAGCGCTCGAAAATTCATCGGCCGTGCTTCCGGCTCGGGTGCGGTCGGACGAGGTCGAACGACTTGAGTCTTAGGCTCGACAACAGATTCAGCAGAGCGGGGCTGACGCAGTGGGGGACGGGAACTCGGAGACTGTGACTGAATTGGTTGCGGTTGAGTGATTTGGGGCTGAACAGGCTGCGTCCGAACAGGCTCCAGTCGAGTAGGCTGCGTTCGAGTAGGCTGTGTTGAGAACTGAGTTGAATCAGATTGAGGTTGACTAAATCGCGCTTGTTCAACTCTCGGCTGTACGGGTTGAACCTCTGGGGAGGACTGGGTGGGACGATTAGGCTGAATGGGCTGGGTAGGCTGAGTGGGCTGGGTAGGTTGAATAGATTGAGCCTGATCCAACTGCGACGGAATGGACTCTGTCTGCATAAACGGCAGTTGAACGCTTTCATCTGCCGCCGTTAGTCCATTTCCTGCATTGTTAAATGCTTCTTCAAAAGAGGATTGGTCAAAATCAGCCTGCTCAAAACTCTGGTCAAAGGCAGCCTGTTCTGCGATCGCTTGATTAAAGGCAGCAAAATCAGCCTGCTCAAAACCAGCTTGGTCAAAATCAGCCTGAGCAAAACTCTGGTCAAAATCAGCTTGGTCAAAATCAGCCTGCTCAAAATCGGCTTGAGCAAAACCAGCTTGGTCAAAATCAGTTTGAGCAAAATCAGCTTGTTCAGAATCAGCCTGGTTAAAATCGGTTTGAGCAAAACCAGTAGCCTGGTCAAAATCAGTCTGATCAAAATCAGTCTGAGCAAAACCAGCCTGGTCAAAATCAACTTGGCCAGAATCGGTTTGAGCAAAACTAGCTTGGTCAAAATCAGTTTGAGCAAAACTAGCTTGGTCAAAATCAGTTTGAGCAAAACTAGCTTGGTCAAAATCGGTTTGAGCAAAATCAGCCTGGTCGAAATCAGCCTGAGCAAAATCAGCCTGCTCAACTTGCTCAACCTCAACCTCAACTTGCTTAACCTCGACTTGCTCGACCTCAACTGGGTAGAAATCTTCCTGTTCAAACCGATCGAGGTCGGCTGTTGACTCTGGAGCAAACTGGTCAAAATCAGTTTGAGCAAAATTAGCCTGGGCAAACTGAGCAAAATCTGCGCGGTCGAACTCGGTCTGACTTAGTGAATTTTGCTCAAATGGGTTGCTGAACCCAGCAGTTTCTATCGGATCTGCAAAAGTAGATTCTGTTAGAGAATCCATCTCAGCTTCCATTGCCGCATTCGTTTCAGCTTCTAGTGCTGCATCCGCTGCAAAATCTGAGAAAGTTTCTGTGAGAGATTCAGATTCAACCTCATTCGGAAATTCGGCTGACAGTTGATCGACCCAGAGGGCTTCCATCTCTTCGGTGATGATGGGCTGAGCCGGGGCAGTGCCGACCTCGATGCCAGCTATCTGAATGGCTTCCGGTAGGCTATCCAGGTTACCTGTTAAGACGAGGGCCTGCGATCGCCGCCATGCCTGCAATGCTTGTCGGGCGATCGCCTCCGTTTGATCAGGAGCCGCTTCTAGATAACCTGCCACCGATTCACACAGTTTGGTGAAGGACGCAAGCTGAAGCATTTCGCCCAGCCCGCCTAGCTCTTGCGCCAAAATCGCGATCTCTTCGTATAGGCATGGCATTTCTGGGTCTGCCAGCACCGACTCCAGTCGCTGCAAACACCCTTCTACCTCGGTTTGGAAGAACAGCGGAATAATGTCCTGACCTTCTTCGGGTGACAGCACAGAGGTTGCATCCTCTGCCTGAGGATCGCCCAATCGTTCATACAGTTGGTCAAAGATGGGGTTGGCGTGATAGTCCAGCCAGCGAGAATCGAGGGAAACATTGTGGCGATCGCAGCCAATGACATGCCGCAAACAGTCCACCGCAGAGAGCAGCAAGCCCTCCAGTTCGCCGTCAATTTCCAGCGAAGCCTTCTGCGTTTTCAGTACCTTAAACGAGTCTTCTAGCCGATGGGCCAGATGGCTCAGGGCATGAAACCCCATCATTCCCGCGCCGCCTTTAATCGAGTGAGCCGCCCGCAGCGCAGCATTGATCTTGCCTGTATCAATGCGACCGTTTGCTAGCCCCAGTAAGGCATCTTCCAGCGTACCCAGATACTCCAACGCTTCGTCGAGAAACTGGAGCTGAATTTCGAGTTCCTTGTCTTTTGACATTACTAAGCCTCAGAGCCGACTTTGAAGGTACCAACGGACGCTTGTAACTCTTTGGCAACTTCCACCGTTTGCCGCAGAGAGCCAGAAACCTGGCGAGACGAAACAGAGGTGCGCTTGGACACCAGTGCAATTTCTTGCATCAATTCTTTGACCGATTGAGAAGTTTGCACCTGAGATACCGTGGCGTGGGAGATAGACTGCACCAGTTGGTCAATCTGGTGAGACACTTCTAGGATTTGTCCCAGACTTTGCTTGGCATCTTCGACCAGGCGCGTGCCTTCGACCACCTGAGTGGTACCTAGCTCCATTGCTTCAACCACCTGGCTGGTTTCACGCTGAATGTTTTCCACGATTTGCTCAATCTCCTGGGTGGCAGCGGCAGAGCGGGCAGCCAGTTCGCCCACCTCTTCTGCAACCACTGCAAAGCCCTGTCCTTCTTCGCCAGCACGAGCGGCTTCAATTCCGGCGTTGATGGCGAGCAGGTTGGTCTGCAGTGCAATCTGATTAATCAGCGACACCACTTTGGAGATTTGTTGAGATGATTCACCCAGACGCTTCACCTTTTTGGCAGTTTCGCCGACTGTTTCACGCAAACTGAGGATGTTTTGCACGGTCAAGTCCATTGCTATGCCACCCTGCTCAGCACTCATCGAGGCCATTCGAGCGACCGTTTCTGCCTGCTTCGCGTTGCTTGCCACCGCCTGAATCGAAATCGTCATTTCCTCAACTGAGTCGAGCGTGCGGGTCGTTTCATCGGCTTGCCGCAGGGCTTCATCAGCCAGTTGGCGAATTGCGCCTTCGTTGTCGCCTAGGGCAGCGTTAACCTGCAAAGCAGAGTGTTTCACCTTGGTTACGATTTGCCGCAGGCTCTCCACGATGGAGTTGAAGAAGTCTGCAACCGTACCGATTTCTCCGGCGGTTACGTCTGCCCGCACGGTCAGGTCTCCTCTGGATGCGCCTTCTACGTCAGTGAGCAAATCAACCAACTGCCGCTGAATTTCTTCTTTTTGCTGACGCCGTTCTTCTGAAAGAGCTTCAGCCGCGATTCGAGCCTGTTCCTTTTGCTCAAACAGTTTGGCTTGCTCCAGAGCGAACCCAAGCTGGACGGCAACTTGATAAACAAAGTCAATGTCAATCTGCTGCCATTCCCTTGGTCCAGAGCATTGGTGAACCACTAGCAGTCCCCATAGATGGTCGTGGATCAGAATTGGGGCGACGACATTGGCTTTTACCTCAAAGGGTTCTAGCTGTCCGAGATAGCATTTGTCGAGGTTTGCTTCGTAAATGTTGTTGAGTGCTTGTACCCGTCCCCGCTTGTATTTCTCAATGTAGGACTGGGCAAAGCAGGGGTCGTTGATATTGGCATTGAGGGCAACAGGGAAGCCACGGGCGACTGATTCTGCAATGACTTTGCCTTTCCAGTTTTCGTCAAACAGGTAGACGATCGCGCGATCGACCTCTAGAGCTTCGCGAGTGTTCTGTAGTAATACTCTGTAGATGTTTTCCGGCTCTAGAAACTCTCGCATTTGGGAGGTGATTTCGTTGAGCTGTTTGGCGCGAGCGGCGACAGTCGCCTGCTGCCTCAGCAGTTGTGCCTGATCAAGCGCAAAGCCAATCTGAATAGCAACCTGCCGCATGAAAGTGATATCGTTCTCTTTCCAATCGCGTGGACCAGAACATTGGTGGCTAATCAGCAGACCCACTAGCTTTTTGTCGGTTAGAATCGGCGCAACCAGGTTTGCTTTTACGCCAAACGGCTCTAGCTGCTTCAGATAGCAGTCGGTGAGTCCGGCTTCGTAAATGTTGGGAGTGGCGTGAACCCGACCTTTGACGTACTTGCTGATGTAGCTTTCGGCAAAGCAAGGATCATCAATTTCTGCACCCAGGGCTACCGGGAAGCCACGGGCGACTGATTCTGCAACGACTTTACCTTTCCACTTGTCGTCAAACAGATAAACGAGGGTGCGATCGCATCTCATTGCTTCCCGGACGCCGCTGACGGCAGTGCTGTAAATCTGCTCAAGCTGAAGTGTTTCTCGAATGCGTGAGGTAATTTCGTTAATTTGCATTGCTTGACGAACTGCGACCGTTTGCTGTTCAAGCAGAAACGCCTGGTCAAGCGCAAACCCAATCTGGGCGGAAAACTGAGAAAACAGATCGACTTCTGAATCTTGCCAAATGCGCGGGTTAGAACACTGGTGCCCGCACAGCAGAGCAAACAGCTTACCGTTTCGCATGATCGGCGCAACAATATTTGCCCTGACCTGGAGCTTTCGCAAGATCTCGCAGTGGCAGTCGGTCAATCCTGCTTCTTCAATGTTGTCTCTTGTCCAAATGCGTCCACTGTTAAAGCGATCGATGTCACCTTCGCCCAAGGGGTCATTGATAATTTGCCCCATTGCTTTGATCCAGCCAGAGACAATTGATTCTGCGATGACGGTGCCACTCTTCCAATCGGGGTTGAACTGGTAAATCACCACGCGGTCGGTTTTGATGGCTCGGCGCACCTCATCCACCGACATTTGCAGAACGTCGTTGGTGTTGAGCGACTGCCGAATTCTCAGGGTGACATCCTTGAGGATCTGTGCCCGCTCAGCCTCGGCTGCTTTTTGGGCTGCCAGAGTCATTCCTGTTAGCGCCAGCCCAACCTGAGCCGCCAGTTCTCGTAGGTAACCAATTTCAGACTGCTTCCAGACTCGCGTGCCAGAACACTGGTGCGCCACCAGCAGACCCAGCAGCCGTTCACCTGCTACGACTGGCACAACCAGGTTTGCTTTCACCTCTAGCCGCTGCAAAAGCTGCTTGTGGGCAGGGGAATAGTCGGTTGCCTGAAGGTCACTCGTGGGCACAAAACGACCGCGCCGATATTCCTCTAAAATCTGCTTGGGAATGCAGGGGTCGGTAATTTTATCTTTGAGCGCACGCGGCCAACCCGGATCAACCGCCTCGGCAGCAATGATACCGCTGTAGTCTTGCTCGAAGGCATAAATCACCACCCGATCGACCGTCAGTTGCTTTTTCGCAGCCTGTACAGCCTGATCAAACACGCGCTGGTTGTCGCCCCGGCTGGCAGCACTGGCCATATCGGTAAAGAACTGGGCCTGTTTAACTGCCTCAGCTTGCTTTTGCAGCAAACTTTTGACCTGTGTAATCAGATGGTTAAAACTGTGGGCCAGGCGACGGGCTTCAGCGGGGCCTTTTGCCTCGGCGTAGACGTTGAGATTTCCAGCGGCAACCTGCTCAGCCACCTGGGTAAGCTGATTCATCGTGCCGGACAGCCGCCGTGCCAGATGGGTGGCGATCGCCGCTGCCACACCGCCCATAATCACAAACAGCGAGGCAAACAGCAGCACCCAGCCACGCCCAGAGCTATCGGTCGCGCTCTGGTCAACCGAGGCGACGGCGATCCAGTTGGTGCCAGGAATGGTGGACAGGCTGTAGAGTCTGCCGTCTGCCACCGCATTAGTTAGTAGGGTGCGATCGCCATTCTGATTTGCCACTGCCTCTACAACTAAAGTGCCACCCGGAGATTGAGTGCTAGTTGCCTGAGAGCGTGCCACCAGATTTGCCACCTGCTGCTTAACCGCGTCTCCTCCCAGAACCTCAGCACCATCGCTGCTGCCTTGGGCGGTGAGGGTGCTAAGGGCGATCGCATTGCCATCGGCAGTGGTCGCAAGAATCTGTACCTGCTCAGAACCAGATAGCGCCGCATTGCCTAATGCTTGGAGTGCCCGGTTGAAATAGCTGGCAGGCAAAACACCGCGCACGGTTCCCAGAAACTCACCCGTGTTGGGGTCAGCGATCGCTTGCGTCAACGCCACACTCGCTGTATTCGTTGAACTATCAAAACCCAACTCAATCACCGGGCTATCGCCATCCTTTGCTTGCTGCCACCAGCCCTCATCGCTCTGAACAAAATCAGAGGGCTTGCGATCGTAAGCAATGTTAAAGCCGTAGCGCTCAGTCACCGAAAATTCGACAAACTGCCCCACCTGCGCGGCACGGCTGACATAATCATTCATGCCGCTGTCAAGCACCAGTTTTGTTGCGCCAAACCGCTGCTCTGCCTGCTCAACTGGCTCCTGAGTTAGCCCAATCAATTCCGCTTCCTGGGCTGCCGTGTTAGCAAAATCAATTACAGGCGGATCAGTTGCCACAACCGTGGGAATTTTGAGCGCCTCTTGCAGCAAATCGTTTGCCGATTCACCCGCTGCCAATACCCGATCCTGTAAATCTCGCTCGACGACCTTGGCTGCTCGCTGGTTTGTAATGCTGTAGCCCATCAAACCCACCACACCCAGCGGCACCAACATACTGGGTAATACAGTGGTTAGAAGCTGCTGGTTTAGCGATACACTGCGTGGCTTTTCAGGAACACTTTGGGATAAGGAATCTTCTGGAAGAATGGACTCATTCGCCTCATCTTCAACCAGAGTTGCCTCAGGAAAATCTGCGAATAAATTGGTTTGATCATCAGTGGGAGCGATCGCTTCCAGTGGATCTTGACCAGCCTGGTTTGCCTGACTTGCTGAATCATCCGAAAAGATAGCTGACAGGGGAGTAGTGATTTGGGAGGGGTTCAAATCACCATTACCATTGGAATGCGTCCGATTAGCCATAGCGTAGATCTTGGGTAGGTAAGTGGACAGAAGTGAATATCAATGGATCAGACTAAATACGGTTGGTGTCCTGGGGGTCAGGCAAAAGCCAACTCACTTGCTATCTGTCCACTCACTGGCAAGCGAGCTAGTCAACTCAAACAAGACAAAGGCAAAACCAATCGGGGGCAAAAGTTAAGAATGCAAAATTGACGATTGCACGATGGCTTCAGCGTTTAGCACCAGCGAGATTTCCTGCTGCTGCAAAACACATCCACGCAAATAGGGGAGCAAGCTAGATGGAGCCTGTCCCGGTGGAGGTTGGATAGATTCAGCGGTTAACCAGGCAATTCCTTCAATTTTTTGCACCCCCAAACCCAGCGGGATCGAACCCACCCGAATAATCACCAGGCTATATTGCCGCACACTCGTATCTAGCACAGGCAGTCCTAAAAGCTGCGCCAAGTCAATGACCCACATGACGCGACTGCGGCGATTCATTAACCCCAACATGCAGGCAGGCATATTAGGCATGGGTGTAAGGCGATGCACAGGTAGGATGAGCGCTTCCTGAACGTGTTTCATCGAAAACACCGCCGGAGTTTGTTGCCCCAGGCGGAACCTGAGGTAAGCATCTCCTACAGGCTTTTGTTGACGGCCTGGCTGTAAATTAGGCAGCGAATTGGGCGTTATCAGCGCCGAATTGGGCATATCAGCCTGCGATGGACTTGACGGCACGAATAAGTTGCTCTCGGGTAAACGGTTTGGTGACATAGGCGTCGGCTCCCTGCTTCATTCCCCAAAGTCGGTCGATTTCCTGATTCTTTGAGGTACAAATAATGATGGGTACTTGGGCTGTAACGGGATGTTTTTTGAGGCTGCGACATAGCTCAAAGCCACTCATTCCAGGCATCACCACATCGGTGATGATGATATCTGGTTTTTCTTCGATCGCTTTGTTGAGCGCCTCTTTTGCGCTGCCTGCATTGATGATGACGTAGCCGCTCTCCCGCAAATAGTGGCTCATCAACTCCATCTCAGATACGGTATCTTCGACGATCAAAATCGTGCCCATCAAAGTAATGCTCATCCTTGATTGTCCTCAAACCAATTAACAGCGATTGTGGTTGTGATCCGGATCGACTTGGACTTTATTTAGGGGGGCTAGGGGCTGGGGGCTGGGGGCTAGGGTTGGAAAGAGCCGTAGGATAGGTTAGCGCAGCGTAACCCATACAGCTCAGAGGTTTAGCTATTTGAAGCAACTCCAATAAATTGGATCAAACGCGGAATTGAAGACGCTGTTAAAGGGTGATTGAACAGTTAAAGTGGTTGCACTCAATCCTCTCCTCGCCCCTCTTGGGCAGGAGGAATCAGAGCTATCTCTACTGAAAGTCAAAGTCCCCTTTTTAAGGCGAATTTAGGAAATCTTGAAGGATAGCAACAGAAACAGGGAAACTTTTCAAACTTCCTGCCACTATCCCTTAAGTTGGGTTCCGCTATGCTTCACCCAACCTACAACTTCACCCAACCTGCGACTAGCTCCCTGCCCCTACCTGATCCCTAATTCGCAACTTCTAACCCTTAATCAGGTCAAATGCTTAAATACCATCTTCAGCAGATCTGACTGAGTGAAAGGCTTGGTTAAGTAGCCAGAAGCTCTTACAAGTCTGGCTTTTGCCCGGTCGATAAAGCCAGTGTTGCCCGTCACCATGATGATTGGCGTGTCTTTAAAGGATGAGTGGCGACGCAACAGTGAACACAACTCATACCCATCGAGGTTAGGCATTTCTACATCCAGCAAGATCAGGTCGGGTTTGCTCCGCACGATTTGCATGAGGGCTTTGACTGGATTGTTGATCATCAAAACCGAGAAACTTTTGTCATCCAAGAATGAGTTGATTGCATTTAAAACTGTTGGGCTGTCGTCAATGCAGGCAATTGTGTAAGTGGTTTTTGGAGCAGGCTGGGCAGGTTGAGTGGGAATGGATGCTGGAGGGTAAGCTGCATTGGGTTGAACGACAACAGACGGCTTTTGTGGGGTTTTGGGGCGATCGCCACCATTCCGATTGAGAAAATCGGGACGCACGACTGGAGAGGCAAAGGTTGAGCCTGACTGCCGTTTGCGCAACTGTTGCTGGCAATGCTCAACCAGTGAGCGTAGGTCGAGATGGCAGAAGATCGGAAACTCATTAAACCGTTGGCGATCGACTAATTCATAATTGCCTTCTTTAATCGCCAGAAAAGATTCCACAACTTCTTTAGCCAAGTCTTCGATCAACATGGCAGCTTGAGCCGTAGTGAGATACTGTTGCTCAACTAACCAGCAAACTGCTTGGTAATCACGGCTCTGAGTCGGCTGATGCTCCATTGCCGTTTCAAACAGCAGGCGCACCTGGACGCGAATCGCGCTAACTAAAGCCGGAACCTGAGCGCTGAGGCGACGCAAGTGGCGATCGAGCCGATCAAATGGATCGATCGAGTTAGAGGCATAAGTGAGTTTGCCATGCTCTAAATAGATTGACCATGAGGCAGAGTTAGTTGCCACTTGTAAGCAACCACTTGCTTGCCGGCTTGAAAGCTGTGCCAGTAAGCTCAGGGGATGCAACTTCTGAAAAGGTCTGTAGCTAGACATAGAAAGGGTGTTCATTGATTCCACTCTGCTTCAGTTCAAGGAGTAACGATTAGAGAATTTTGAGTTTTGCTGCGAAAACCACACTTAAAACCTGTTTGAATCTTGTGGGGAATCTCCAAAAAACGCTTTGGCTTTGGCGATCGCTGACCGAGTGAAGGCTAAGTTAAATGCTGCTTAAACCCCTGCCTTCAGTCGTCTAGCAACCCCTGAATGTCTCTGTGCAAGCTCCAATTATTGGCAAAAGAATTTTGTTGAATTTACATCAGAGATAACTTTGGCAACTGCGGAACTCAGAGTTTGCCCCGTTGGTGCTGACAAGTTCAATTTTGCTTCATTAGAAGTAGACTGCTTGCAACTAGGCTGCTGAGAATTCTGATTGAGCCGAAGAAGAACATGGGTCATCAAATCGCTAGCGACAAGTGACAAGTAATAAAAGATTCAGTCTTTGTTGGGTCACATCACAACAGTTTGAGAGGCAAATGCTTAAACCCTGTGCAGCTTTGAGCTGGATACTAAGTCCGTCTGGTAGAACTCAAAAGCGGCAGTGCATCCTCTGAAAACTGAAATACTTCGCTTAGTCCCAAAATAAAGATAGGCATCCTGTTTGTTGTACTCAATGCTATCAGGATCTCATTCAAAGTTGATAAAATACGGGTAAAGAGGCAAAAGCTGTATGTAAAGTTAAAGCAATTCCTATGTTTCTATCTGTATGTAGAAAATTCAGGAACTTTTTTATACAGTTAACTTAGTTTTTAAGTTGAGTTTAGCTAACTAGATCAGATTTTCCGCCCTAAAAGATTGGGTGGAGGGCGATCGCCTCTTTTATCGAAGAGTTGCAAGAAGCTAGAAAACTGAGTAGAAGCGTTTGCCCATACCATTTTTGCCGCTTCCTGGTGCTTTAGTTTATACATTTCTTGCTGAAACCAGAATACTAATTTCACGACCAAACTTAGCGCGAACTAAAAGAATGATTGGTTGACACCACCATTTTTTAAAGCTGCATCTGAACGTAAATGGAAGTCAAACTCAAACTTGAACGGGTTTACTTGATCTAATTTCCGCTAGCAGTAATAGCACGGCAGCGAAACTACTCAGACTTAAAACCTGACCGAAGAAATAGAGTTAAGTTTGCCAGCTCTTACTGACGATGGAGCGCACCTTGCTGCGGCTCAAGTATGGTGACAAATAGTCGGTTGCGAGTTCTTGCAGACAGCCGCTTGATGCGAAATAGCTGTGGGGCGATCGCGCTGACTGTAATTTATTGCAATAATAGGACCTATTTATGAGTGATCCAATGAACCGTAGAGAAGCCGCTACTCCTGGAGATCCGAGAGAGGCAGAGCCAGGACGTGGCGCTCCGGGCGACCAGTGGGCGGTTCAGACTGCCCAGGCTACTGATGTAAATGCGCCTGACGCGGAAATTCCTTCTAATGTAGATGTGGAAAAGAACATTCGCAACATTAAGGCAGAAGAAGAGCAAGAAGAAGGTTCAGATTTGCCAACCACGCACGGCTATGTGCTAGACGAGTCAGGACGACTCGACAATTTTGCGGTTGAGCCACCTATGTACGTAGAAGGACAGGACAAATAGTAGTGAGGGAATAGAAGTAATAGATTATTTCTATTCCCTCTGTTCCTTTATCCATCCCCTACCTTTTATGGATGTCAAATGCTTTTCTCTCAACAATAGTTGGAGTAAGCATATGAATAAAAAGTTTCTTTCACGAGTGGACGATTAGCAGGAAAAGTGACGAGCATTACCGGAGCCGCAACTAAAACTGGTGAAGCGCTCGCCCATAAGTTCTGCAAAGAAAGTGCAAAGGTTGTTATTAAGGGTTACTTGATGACCCTGTGCAAGATGTAGTTGCTACGATTACCGAGAGACTGTATCCTCAGAGACTTCCTTGAGGAAAGGGAAATAGGCTGAGTAGTCCCAAACCTGCAAGCGTCAGCGAGAGCGAGAGCAACAACAGTTTTAGCTGATTTTGCCAGGGTCGAGGGGAAGTCGAACTAGTTGAATTTCCTTTAGCAGCGGGTTTTGCTCCAGCGGGTACTAAAAACAGCAGCAGGCTACCGAGGGTCATCAGGCTACCGAGGATTAGGGCTGTTCCACCAATCCAGGCGATCGCAATCCACAAAAGCTGACTCATAATTTGTGCTCACGGTTCACCGAGTGGGAATATCGCAGAGATGGCGATCGCTTTCACTCAATCTGCGGTTGGTATGCAAATAATCCCACACCCAGGAGCAACTGCGAGCTAGTAGGTCATCCAGGTTCAGGTTCCACAATACTACGGTGCCTTCACCTGTGCTAGCGGCAAGGGTTTGCCCGTCGGGGCTAAAGCTCAGTCCTGCGATGGTAGATTCTCCCTGCACGCCAAGTTTCAACGTAGATAAGAGCGAACCGTTGAGGCTCCACAACATCACTTTGCCGTCTATGCTGCTTGAAGCCAGAGTTTGACCATCGGGGCTAAAGGCAACATTGCCAATATTTGACTGGTGTCCTCTAAGCTCCAGCAGAGGAGTGCCGTTTGGTCGCCACAGCCGCACGTCTCCATCCAGGCTACCCGTTGCTAGGGTTTGACCATCCAGGCTAAAGCTGACATCTTTAACAGCACTGGCATGTCCGGTCAAAGTTGCAATCGGGTCGGGTGCAAACCTACCGTTTCTTAATCGTCGCCATAGCTTTGCCGTTTCGTCATCGCTGCTCGAAGCCAAGGTTTGACCATCAGGGCTAAAAGATACGACGACAACGTGGTCACTGTGTCCACTCAAGCTTTGAACGGGATTTGCCAGAAATTCGCCACTGCTGCTGCGCTGCCACACTTTGATCGTGTGATCTTCTGCTGCCGCTGTGAGGATTTGACCGTCAGGGCTGAAGTTCACGTCGCGCAGAATTGCCTGCCCATCTAGAGTTTGTAGCAGGTTGCCTTCTAGCGTCCAGATTTTGACGGTACGGTCGGCGCTGGCGGTGGCGATCGCCCGACCATCGGGGCTAAAGCTAACGCTGTGAACTCGCTCCTGATGTCCTTTCAGAACAGCAAGTTGGGTACCATCTGCCCGCCAGAGTTTTGCTACGTTGTCAGCCCCCGCTGTGGCAAACATCTGTCCATCCAGGCTGTAGTCTAGATCGCTGGCTCGGTCTTGATGTCCCTTGAAGGTAAGCGGCTGCAAACTGTCAGGATGCCAGAGCCGAATGGTTTGATCGGCACTGGTGGAAGCGAGAATGTCTCCATCCGGGCTAAAGCCAACGCTATAAACTGGGGCGCTATGCCCTTGCAAAGTTTTAATCGGTGTTCCGTCTAGCTGCCAGAGTTTAACGGTGTTGTCTGCGCTAGCAGTGGCAAAGGTTTGACCATCGGGGCTAAAGCTGATCCGCCACACTCGATTCAGGTGAGCTTGCAGGGGTGTGGAAAAAACTGGCTCAAACGTTTCCCCCTGCCGCCTCCAAAGCTGTACGGTGCCATCCTTGTTGGCAGCAGCGAGAATTCGCCCATCTGGGTTAAAGCTAAGGCTGACCAAATCGTTGGGAATAGGTAAGAATGCCACCGGGCTACTATCTAGCTTCCAGATCCGAATGCCATCTACGCCTGCTGATGCCAGAGTTTGACCGTCGGGGCTAAAGCTGACGGACAAGACCCAACCCATGTGTCCTGACAGCGTAATTGGTTCACCGCCAGCATTCTGGTGCCACAGTTTGACAGTCCCGTCTGCACTGGCTGAAGCCAAAAGCTGACCGTCAGGGCTGAAACTAACCGCGTTTACCTTATCCTGATGCCCTTCCAAAACGCCGACAGCAGTGCCGTCTCGCTGCCACAGGCGAATGGTTTTATCGTCACTAGCAGAAGCGAGCAGTTGCCCATCGGGGCTAAAGCTGACGCTGCGAACGTTGCTGCTGTGCCCTTCCAGTGTTTTGAGCCAGGTGCCGTCTCGCCGCCACAGGCGGATGGTTTTATCGTCGCTGGCAGAAGCGAGCAGTTGCCCATCGGGACTGAAGGTGATGTCGATGACGGTGCGATCGTGTCCGTCCAGACGGTTATATTCTCGGATGCCGTAGATAATTTGCTGAAGCGAAGTGACAACTTTAGCGCGGGTTTCAGGATTTTCGCTAAAAAACCAGCTGAGCTGCCGACCTGCTCTCAGGGATGCCAGCAGTGCCTCTAACTCTTTGCCGGAGTTAAACAATTCCATTGAGGAAGTGCTTAGCGTATTCAGTTGAGCATTCGCCTGCACGACTTCGGCGCGATGCCACTGCCAGGTGGTCATCCCGACTAAAAATAGGGCTGTAGCTAGACCGCTAGAGAGCCCCCAGATCCGACGACGACGCAGGCGATCGCGCAAGTTCTGTTCCTGAGTTTGCAACTCCAGGCTGACTTGAATGAACTGTTGCTCGATCGCACTTAGGTCAGGCTGACGGTTGTGCAGCCAGTGTTCTGCCTCTAGCAGGGTTGCGCCACGCAGCAAAGCGCCCTGATCGCGCTGGCTGGTTTTCCATTGGCGAATGGTGCTGCGGAGCCGCTCTTGCCAGGTGCGAAAACTGCGGTCTTCTTCGAGCCACTGGCGCAATCGCTGCCATTCCTGAATCAGTGCCTCGTGAGCGAGTTCAACGATTTCTTCACTTGTGGCTTCGTCCTGTCGGCTAACGATCAGGCGCGCATCTGCCAGGTAATTCACCAGATGCCAGTGATTCTCGTCGATTTCCTGGCGGGTCGCCAACCGGCGAGTGTCAGCAGTGCCTTCACCCGGATGGACAAGCTGAATAAAAATTCGCTGCGCCTGACGTTGAGCGGTTGGGGTTAGAGCAGTGTAAATCTGTTCGGCGTAGCTAGCCAGGGCTTGCTCGACTCCACCGATCGCATCATAAGCAGCGTGGGTCAGGTAGCCATTGCTTTGCTTTTCCCATAGTAATGTCAAGGCAAATTCTAACAGCGGCAACTGTCCGGGGGAGGCATCCACCGCATCCAAAATTCGCTCGGTCAGCCCTTCTGCCAGGTGAACTCTCTGGGCGATCGCGGGTTTCTCAATTGCTGCCTGGAGATCTTGTCGAGTCATTGGGCTGAGCAATTCCGGCGGAAAGCGCCCCAGTGCTTCAGCAAAGGGACGATAAGCCAGCGCATGTTCGCAAAAGTCAGCCCGCAGGGTCAACACCAAAGTAAAGTTTTGGCTGCGCTCCACGGTTGTTAGCAGTTCGTCTAAAAAGCGCTGCTGTTGACGGATGGTTTCCTCAACAGAATTCCCTTCTTCGTAGAGCGTGTAGAGTTCCTCAAATTGGTCAGCGACCAGGAGTAATCGCTTGGATTGGGGAAATTTTTGCAGGATGCGATCGCTTAC
The DNA here is from genome assembly GCF_014696015.1 of Oculatella sp. FACHB-28. NCBI lineage: Bacteria > Bacillati > Cyanobacteriota > Cyanophyceae > Oculatellales > Oculatellaceae > Oculatella > Oculatella sp. FACHB-28. The sequence continues at coordinate 209,116 of NZ_JACJPJ010000047.1, forward strand.
ATCCGCTAAAGTCAAGTGATTTTGCTGAAGGGCGATCGCCAGTTTGTTAATCTCCACTAGCTGCTCGGTTTCGCTCAGCGTCGGTTCCAGCAACGGGACTAATTGTTCTGCCAGCCGAAAATAGGGACGGTTGCCAGGACGAAAGCTGATGACCAGCCAGTCCAACTGCCGCAGTCGTGGGATGAGTCCGGCAAAAACGAGGGAAGATTTGCCGCTGCCTGATGCCCCGATGATGGCAACTAAGGGACGCTGATGAACGACTTGGGTGAGTTTTTCGGCTAGGGCTTCTCGTCCAAAGAAGTGGGGCGCGTCGGTTTCCTGGAAGGCGGAGAGTCCTTTGTAGGGGCTGAGGGCTAGGGGCTGGGGGTTGGGGGTTGGGGGTTGGGGATTGGGGGTTGGAATGGAAGGAGTGAGGGAGTGCCAGGTGAGGAGGGGGGCAGTGGGGTTCTGGTGCAGGATAGGGAGCCAGGTGGCGCAGGGGCAGTGAGTTTCGAGAGATTGAAGCTGTTCTCTGGCTTCTCGCACCGCAGTGTAGAGGGGCTGTCCGCCAGAAAAGCTGGTGAGGAAGTGTTTGAGGAATTCTTGGGCGACGCGATCGGGAACGGGTTCGCGCATCACGATCATTTGGGGCAGGTGCAACCGCTCTAACCGTCGGGCGAGCCCGAGTCCGTCACAGGAGTTGAAAATAGCCAGCTTTAAGCCACGAGCGATCGCCTTCCGTAGTGCATAAGTCAACTCATCGGGGGAAAGGCGATCGCCCCGATTCAACTCAATTTGTCCGGTTTCGCCTTCTGGGTCGCTGGTGCTATGTCCAGCAAAGAACAGGATGTCCCAACCCTGAGCATCCCACAGATATTTTTGTAGTTCCTGGCGTTCTGGCTCAATCAGAAAAACGGTTTCAGCACCGTCGGGCAGGTTGGCTAGAAGCTGGCGATCGCTCTCTACGTCAATGCCGGTGCGATCGCCCAACACAGCCAAAATTCTGGCATGGCTTCGGGTTGGGCTGGTCGATTCTACTCGTTCGTAGGCAGGCGCACTCAGAGCAACTTCGGCTTTTGGATAGCGCTGGAGCAAATCCCACAGATGCCAGGGCAATCGTCGCAGTTGGGTATCTTCTGCCTGGAGAATCAGCCTCACCGCTTCGTGTACCGATAGCTTTTCTAAAAGCTGCTCTCGGATGGGGCGAAATGATTCCGCTGACAGCCAGGTGTTGAATTGGTCGGATAAATGTTCTGCTGCTTTTTGGCAGTCTGTCAGAATGTTTGTCCTGGAGCCGGAGGTAATGGGGTTTGGGCGATCGCCCAGCCGAAACAGCAAACTCAGGCTGCGGTAAAGTGACTGCCACTGGTGATATTGCTCCAGCAAATGAGTCGCCGCAGGCAGTTTCCCCTTTACCCGTGACTGAATGCTGGCTGGAGGCTGTCCCTCCACCATTCCATCGGTGCGAATTTCTAATGTGACAGCTATGCCCTGATGCAGGTCGCCATCTAGATCAAGCGTCACCAACTTAGCCATCGTTACTTACCTACTCCCCTGTTTCTTGTGGAGATGCATAGAGGGGTGGATCAAACTACAAAGGATTCTGTGACGTAAATATCTTGCCAAGCCAGTTCGACTTGAAATTCTTCTGCTAATTGGGCAGTGAATTCGTACTGAAGGAAGGTATCAGTGGCTCCAGCGGTCACTTCTCGGAAGACTTCTCCAGCCGCAGTCAATACCTTTAATTGAAGATGGGGCGGCAACTCAGCAGGTTCCCCACTGGAGTAAACCTGTAAGTGGATACCAAACTGATTTTCAGTTTCCGGAGAAATCGTCACCACTAGCGCCAGGGCTGTAGGCGGTTCCTGAATCTCTGTTGTTGCAGTAGTTTTCTCCTTCGGTTTTTCTAACTCAATCCGCTTCACTCGCTGAATCGCAGCACGACGAAAGGCAAAACTGGGCGATCGCTCCCCAAACAGTTCTTCAACGGCTTGCCAACCTGCTTCAAAATTTCGCTTTAACCAGTCGCTCAGATGCACGGGTGAAACGGACTGGGGTAACTGAAGTGATTGAGGTGCTTTGGCTGCGGCTTCCAATTCACTCAGGTGTTCGAGTAGGGTATCAAGCGATCGCAACGTTCCCAACGTCAGCACCTCTTGTTGCTCAGTCACCTCTGCAACCGAAGCAAAACCCAAAAGCTCCACCTCGTTGAGCTGTTTGCCAAACTGGACTGGCACATAGCCAATGCGATCAGGGCTGGATTGTAAGGGGAGGGCGATCGTTTTTTCACCGGGCAACACGGGGCGACATTCCAACCGTCCTAAATCAGGTAGCACCAGATCTGCCACGTCAAACAGCGCCCTTAGTACCGCATTCCAGCTATTGCTGCGCTTCAGGTCAGACTCAATGTATAGCCACTTGAGATAACGATGAACTGCCCAAACCGCCAATGTATTTAAGTAAACTCGTTTGCCCTTGTGAGCATCAATCTGTTCACTCGCAAACTTTCGCGCCACATCATGAGCCTTGGCACTGATGGGAATCGTCAGCCGAGGGGGGGCAATAGAAGGACTCATAGGACTGTCTTCGTGCATCTACAAAATTTTGGGTTAAATCTCTATATCTTTATCGGGCTGATAGCCTAAATTTTGGGCGATAGTTTGCAATAGCGGCAAACCTCGATTTTTCCAGTGCCAGTTCAACGTGTGGTAGTTGATCTCAAATTCACGAGCAAGCTGCACCATCCGGTCGGGTGGATGCTTGAGCAATAGCCGTTGGCTGAGCATCTGACAGTTGCAGTCTGGATAGGCTTGGGGATGGCACTGCCGCAGCTTTTCCTCCGGATCGGTCTCAATATATTCAGCCAGTTGCAGCCCAATCCGATTTCGCTGTTGCGCTGCCTGTGCCTGACGAACCTCTTCCTCTAATTCCAAAATCGTACAGGCACCGGGAGCAACTAGCTGATCGGCAAACGTGGTGCTGGCATCCTCACTTAAAGGCTTATCTATTGATATAGGAGTCTTTTGAGCTTGCCGCTGAAACTCGATTTTTGGGTTTTGGGTTTTGGTGCGGGGAGGACGTTGGGGCGTCACTAAATCTTTAATCCGATATTTCAGCCGCAATTTGCCATTGATCCAGGCAATCAGACTTTTTTGCAGGGAAGCCTGTTGCGGCTCAAATTCGTGAATCTCGTTAGCCAAGCGCAAAAACGTGTCGTTGAGTGCTTCGGGATAGTCTGGATGATTAGATTTTGCTAAACCGGGAAGTTGCTGAATCTCTAGCAGCAGTTGGTTCATGGCTCGTCGCCAGGTCAAGCTACTACGAGGATGCTGCTGAACTGCAAAAATGAGCTGCCGCAGCCGATCTTCACAAGCTTCTTCCTCGTTGAGTGGGTGTACCGTCATCTGGTCTGCCGACGTAATGGATGCTGATGGAATGGATAGGTTTAGCGGTGGAGGAGTACAACTCTGAAGCATGAGAAGGGACTGTCTGAGAGGTTAGCAAATATTCTTTCTAGGGTTAGCGATCGCCAGACACAAGGTAAGCATCACCTACCCTTAAGCGAGTATTCCTAGTATTCGTAGGTTGGGTGAAGCGAATGCGGAACCCAACAACGCCTCAGATATAGATTAAGTTCAGGGAACAAAGACCACCGAACAAAGATTGTGTTGGGTTCCGTGCTGCTTCACCCAACCTACAGAAGATGTGCAATTTGGGAAGACGTTGAAGTGATGAATACCTGACAAACGATTCATTGCCTCAATCTTATACCCATTCGCAGTAAAACCTCAGAGATTAACAGCCCCTTGTTAACCAAGGTTTGCTTGTAAAGTTTCTATGAAGAATTCCCTGAATCGTCCAAAAAAATAGAGGGTCTTCCGAAAGAGCAGTGAGTCTAAATTCGATCGCTTGATGCGCGATCGCTCACCCCGGAAGAACCATGAATTACTTTGCCCTGCTGATGCACTTTTTGCGCGATCGCCAAACTTTCCTGAACGAAGTGTACAAAGGCATCAAAATCAACCAGAAAGTATTTTCCATGCTGGTTTGCAGCACTGTGTTTTTGGCGTTTTATGGCATCATCATTGGCTTGTCGAGCAGTTGGGAGCAGGCGATCGCCTCTGCGATTAAGCTGCCTGCTCTGTATCTGATCACATTACTCATTTGTCTGCCAACGCTCTATTTCTTTGATGTGATTTCTGGCTCAACTCGCACCTTTGGGCAATATCTGGCACTCCTGTTAGCCTCAACTTCGGTAATTAGTGTAATGCTCTGTGCCTTTGCCCCGATTGCACTATTCTTTCACCTTTCAATTAACGACTATGTATTTTTCAAACTGGTGAATGTTCTCATCTTTGCCTTCACAGGTTTTCTGGGTATCAACTTCTTCTACAAAGGGATGATGGCGATCGCCAATTGTGACCCTGGAGCCAGTTCTCATGAGCCTTCTATTATGCGAGGCTGGCTAATTCTCTATGGCTTTGTCGGCAGTCAGCTTGGCTGGTCACTTCGTCCCTTTTTTGGCGCACCTGATCAACCCTTCTCACTATTTCGAGAACAGGAGAGTAACTTTTATCTGCATATCCTCAAAGTGTTTGTTGAGGTGCTGGGATTTAGTTAAGGTGTACCATTCATCATTAGAGTTCCTTAAGAAACAGCTCAACTTTGAACATAGAAAAATCACCTTATGATGACTGCCCTAACTAGTAGAATAAGCGGCATAACGGTTGCGGTCAGCATTTGCAGTAACCTTTAACTCATCACCAGTGGCTTTCTTTAATCCATTGCACCGCAATTATTAGCCTGCTGTTGGTCTATAAGAATTGCCCCCAGTATCTCTCCAACGCTCGCCTCGCATCGTTCTCTGGTAAGCCACGCTCAATACGAAACTTCTCTCCCTCAGGCCAAGCATCATCAAGTTCTTCTGGAGAAAAGCCTTCTTTTGACATGGATTTCCGCCACTGCTGTTTGTACGCTATTTGAGCAGCGTCTTCGCGTTCTGCTTCAAACACAAGGAAATGCGCGATGGCTTTGGCTTGTTCAAGTGTAAACAGTTTGAACTTTGAGAGATAATACTCTCCTACGTCGTCATGAACCCCTGCTGACAAATGGAAGATAACAGAGGAGAACGTATTCGACCAAAATTCGGGGTCTTCATTATCAATGTTGCGGAGATACCACACAACGTAAGCCGGAATGTAATAGTGGAAGCCTTTTGGGTCGAGAAAGCTGAGAACCGCGTTGGTAAAGCGAATATCTCTGTCAGGAACATTCTGCCATTTGTCTTCGGTATCTTGTGTTCTAGCTAGGGCGCGTTCTTCGAGGCTCCCATAGTTATCTATGACTGTTGCTTCATGCAAAGTAACGCCTTCCTGGCGCGAAACACCATCAAACGCCGCTGTGATTTCTTCAATCAGCGCCGTTTTTCTCTGTTCGTAGGAAGAACTTTTCATCGCTTTTACTCTAGCGTATTCGGGCAAGCTACGTGCAGCAAGCTAACGGTTCGGGTCAGCGGTTTTCGGGATCTTTACTACACAAAAGCGGCTTTGGAAAATCCGCTGACCAGGGATTATGTTGGGTGGCGATCGCTTATTAACCAGATTCATTTTGCATTGGAGAATAATGCTCTCTGTGATACCGCAAGTTCTCTATGTGTATTTCATGCTGCATGACGATTGTAAGAGTACCCTCTATGCCTAACAGTGATAGATCGTCTGCTATAGAAAACGTCCCATAGTCAAATAGCACATGATGATTTGGGCAAAGGCAAAGGAGATTATTTATAGCATCTGAACCATTATGAGGAATACCTAATGGTCTGATGTGAGCTGCTTCTGCGTACGGACCAGCATTACTTTCTAAGCGAGTGCCGCAAACTTGACAGCGGTAGTCATACAAAGCTTTGATTCTTCGTGCTTGTTTCGTATCACGAACAATCCTTAAAATAGTTGTTTCTTGACGTCGTGGTGCTGAATAAGCCCCAGAACTTTCAGTGACTCTTGAAAAAGCAGAAATTTCATCTTCAACAATTTTGACCAAACGATAACGCCAGATGTAATACCCCGCCCTACCTCTCTCTTGCCAATAATCTTCTACCCGATATAGACCATCGTAACGATAACCTGTAGAAGGCGCATAATCAGATTTGTGTGTTGAACCACGAATCACTCGAACTGATAGTCCTTGAAGTTTGCTTTTTGCTAAAGCTAGATTGCCACGACTTAAATTTTGGTTCGCGACCTGCCTACCAGTATCTTGGTCTCTTCCACCATGACCTGTATAAACGATTTCATTACCTAAATCTTCATCGTCTTCGTATCCTCCAGATAAAACAATCGAATCTGCTCCTTCAGACTCGGTCCCACTAATCCCCGCTACAAGAGGACGATGTAACCCCACTTCCGCTAAAGCTGCTCTAGATTCAAACCAACTACCCTCCGGATAACCCGAAATATGTCCAAAAAATCGCTCAGGCATGTTCTAAATTATTAAGCTTAATGTTTTTTATTTTCTATCATCTTTGGAAGTAGACTCAGTTTGAAGGTTTCTGAGCGAACGGTATTTTGTCATCTTGACAAAATACAGAATTTTTGAGGGAACGAGGGAGGCGATCGCCTCTCACACCAGTATTTTTTCTAGAAAATGTAAACAAAAACAGGTTTACGAGTTTTAAATCAAGTTTGCGAGTTTAAAACCTTATTTTTAAAGTTCAAAACCTGGTTTACGAGTTTTGAATTAGGTTTTTGAGTTTTAAATCAGGTTTCCAACTTCAAAATTAGGTTTTTGAGTTTTGAATCAAGTTTTTAAACTCAAAAAGCTTTAAGAGCAGTGCAAGGACAGGGCTGAAATACAATGGGTAAGTAACTCAGTTTAAGGCAGCAACCTTGGCAAGTAGCTGGTGGGAAATTCAAGTTCTCTGCGATCCGGTTTTGGAAGATTTGGTATTTTGGCGGCTGGAGGTGTTTGGCTGTCGGGGTACCTCCAGCGAGATTAAGGGGCATTCCTGCCTAATTAAGGCTTATCTGCCGCAAATGCAGGCGCAGTTGCTAGATTTGGCGGCTTTATCGCTGTTGTTGCGACAGGATGCGCTGTGTGCCGAGTCGCCGATTCCTGCGATGCAGTGGCATTTGATTGAGGAGGAAGATTGGTCTAGCAGTTGGAAGGATCATTGGCAGCCTCAAGAGGTAGGCGATCGCTTGCTGATCAATCCTGCTTGGTTGCCCAATCCTGAAGCTAGCGATCGCAAAATTTTGCGGCTCGATCCGGGGGTTGCCTTTGGCACTGGGGCACACGCTACTACGCAGCTTTGCCTTGAGTCTTTAGAGATGCGTTTGGGTGAGCCAGGTAATGCCGTGATTGCAGACATTGGCTGCGGCTCTGGCATTCTCTCGATTGGCGCACTGTTGCTCGGTGCAAAACAAATTTATGCGGTTGACAATGACCCCTTGGCGGTGATGTCTACCGAAAGCAACCGAGAACTAAATCAAATTGAGCCACACCGTTTAGTTGTCGTTGAGGGCAGCATCGAGCGACTGCCGGAGCTTACGTCTGAGCCAGTTGATGGAATTCTCTGCAACATTCTGGCGGAAGTGATCATTGATTTAATTCCGCAAATGGAAGCGATCGTCCAACCCACCACCTGGGGAATTTTCAGCGGCATTTTGCTTGACCAGGTGAAACCCGTCGCTGACACGCTAGAGCAAAGCGGCTGGATTGTTGCAACGCTCTGGCGCAGAAAGGATTGGTGCTGTTTGAATGTACGGCGTTCCTAACGCTATGGAGTGTGTGAATGCAGCCGCTTAGAGGTACATTCACACTTTTTAGATTTAGACAAAACGAGTCAACTGCACCCGATAGCGTTCCTTTTTGGTTACGGCGACTTCACCAATTTCCAAGCGCCCTTTGCCCCGAATCGCGACCAGGTCGCCCGATTTAAGCTGATGGCTGGGCTGGGTAACGTCCTTCCAATTGACCCGCACGTCTCCGCCGCTAATCATCTCCGCCATTTTGCTGCGCGACATGCCAAACCCAGCAGAGGCAACCGCATCTAGCCGCAAAGAAGCTTCTACGGTCGTCAGTTCTTTCTTTTTGGGTTCCCGAATTTTCAGTTCGCTCAGGTCAATCTGCCGCGTTTTGACGGGAACTGAGCGTACCTGCGTCAGACTCATTTCCAGAAATTCGACCAGTTCGGGAACGACGATCGCCTGTCCACCCCGCTCTCCCAAAACAATGATGTCGCCCACCTTGTCGCGCACCAGTCCCGTGCCTAGCAGTGACCCCAAAAAGTCGCGATGAGTCGCTGAGTCAAACAGAAAGTTTCCGGCAATGTCTAGCGCGGCGATTGCCACCTGAGACTGATCTAAAGGAATTTCAGGACGAGCGATCGCCACACGCTGACGTTCGGCTTGCGGATAGCCTCCCCAAGCCAGCAGTTGCACCTCAGTCAGCCGTGCAAACATTTGCTGCACTTCAGCTAACTCAGGCGGCGAAAGAAAATCGGTACAGACCACCTCCCAGGTTTTAATAGCCTGATCAGCCTGGTCAATGACCCGTGCAGCGCTGTCTCGATTTTCGATTCCCTGAAGCAGTTCTTCTCTAGGCAGCATAATTGAGCGATCGCCTTAAAACTCTAATTTTAATACTGTTACAGCTACAGCGTTTTTCCAGATGAATGACACACAGTTAAGGGCGAACGCGGCCGTTCGCCCTTACAGCGATTTGTTCTAAGAATTGCATCTTCCAAAGAAAAAGGGGCGCATCGCAAAGCGATCGCCCCTCACGCTGGTCAAACTTGACTTGAGCAACAGACTTGGTCAGGCAGCAGCTTATAGACTACTGCTCAGTTCTCTACCTGACTCAGCCCGACAGACGCAGGAAAAACCCCGCTGCTCAAACGTTTGAACAGACACAGCAATGGTGCTGAAGCCTGTTCAGGATCATGATTAGATCGGTGCATTGTGAAAAAATGCTGACCTTTCAATCTCCCCTCAATGCCGACGAAGTTAGCTGACGGGCTAGGACTGAGAGATGTCCTTCTCAATTAACCTCAGAGATAAGCCCCAAATTTGGTTCCTCCGTTCCAGGAAGTGCGTTAAAGAAAATCGCAAGACCTGGATTAAGCTGACCTATTCAGTTTGATGACAGGATAGCCTCTAATTAGATACTTCGTCAACCCAATGTGTTGAATATGTATCGAATAGCCCGAATATGTAATCTAAAAGACAATTGCAGATCGAGATAGATTGGCGATCGCTAATTGGCTCAAACGCCTCACCCGTAAGGCATCTACCGCAAGATAGTTAGAAGCTCACCCGAAACATGTTAATTTATCAAACGTTGTATGAGTTGCGATGGGCATTTGCCCAAAAATCTCGTACTCTAAATGAGTGGTGAATGCATTCTGTAGATTCACTCACGTTTGGTTCTATTTCAGTTCTGTTTTAGTAGTTGAGTGGGAGCCTAATCCAAACCTATTGGTAGGTTTGAAGCGGAGGAACCAATTGTTTATCGGGGCTAATCTCAATATGAGAGAGACACCTTCCAGTCTTAGCCCGTCAGCTAACTCCGTCGGCCTTGGAAGGAGAACTCAAGGATTTGACTAAGCTATCTGTAGAAGTGGTTGTTTAGGCTTACAAGGTTGTAAAACCGGGAGTATTCCTAAACTTGCTAATGCAGCTAGAGTCGCTGGAGTCTCCTCAAGCAGGGTGTTTCTGTTTGGATCAAGTCTATCCAGATGGGTACAGTCCTTCTTTCCTGACCCACCTCTCATTTCTAGTTCACTTCGTGGAGAGGTCAAAGCTGTGAAAATCAAACCAATGTTAGCTCGTCTGCAAGGTACGCTAGGTCAACGCAACCTGGTCGAGCAAATGCTGCTGTTACCAGAGCCAGAAGTGTCTGCGGCAGCTAATTTTCAGTCGCAGGAGCTAGCTCAAGAGTCGATTAATCTGATGGTTGGCTATACGGGTTCTCCTTGTAGCCAAACGGCTCTAGATCTGACTTTTTGGATGGCGCACCAAACTCGTTTGGCGACCCAAAAGCAAGTAACAGTGCATGTGGTTTATGTAGTCGATGAGGTTGCAACCCTAACCAAAACAACTCGATCGAACTCTAAAGGAAATGGTGGGAGACAATTGCTGCATGCTTCCAAGACAGAGCGTTCTAGTACCGCAACGTTGACCCGTCCTGAGACTCCATTTGAGCAAGCAGACCGGATTCTTTGGCAGGCTCGGTGCCTAGCTGAGGAATGGCGCGGATCACTAAATACCCATCTACGGATTGGTAATTGCGCTGAGGAGTTAAAGCAGGTGGCGATCGCCGAATCTGCTGATGTCCTCGTTCTGGGTTGCCGTTCTGTTCGCCACCCCCTAATTTCGCAATGGTCCAAAGGGTTTCCCTGCGCGGTTTTAGGAATTCCGACGATCGCCAATCTAGATTTGTAGCTACACCTCTTCCTGCATTGCAAGAAGTATGGCGAAGGAAACAGCGATAGACGAAATTGCTAAACAAGTCATAGATCTGTACGAACAGATTGATCAGCAGACCCGCGCATTTCAGGCAGCTACTCAGCTTCACTGTCCAGCGGGCTGTGGTCGCTGCTGCGAAAATCCTCATGTGGAAGCTACCCCTCTAGAAATGGTGCCATTGGCAGTGGAGCTATTTCGGCAAGGTGAAGCAGCGAAATGGCTGGAGAAGTTGGCTGAGGTGAATGAAACAAATGCCTGCCTCTTTTACGAGCCTGATTCGGACGTACCTGGAAATGGGCGCTGTCAAGTTTATCTTTGGCGACCATCCATTTGCAGGTTATTCGGCTATGCAACGGTGACAGATCGAGAGGGTCAGCCCAAGTTTGCTGCCTGTATGCGCCACAAAGCAGATATTCCAGAAGTCGTGGCAACGGTTCAAGAGGCGATCGCCAATGGTTTACCTGCTCCCAGTTTTGCAATGTCCCAGCAAATTGCTCACCTGGCTCCCCATTTGAGTGGTGAGCGAATGCCGCTCAATCAAGCGCTCACCATAGCTTTAAGGTGGGTTGGGCTGCGTTTGCAGATGGAACAAGTTGAGCGATCGGATATCAATTCGGTTCAGCGAAGCAGTTAGTCCTGCTTCAATTCCACGTCCCTGCTAGGATCAAGAAGGATGAGTATGTTTCTTGATGAATAGCTATGTCATTGGACAATCTGCGCGATCTTTATCAGCAGGTCATTCTAGAGCGCTACAAAAAGCCTCGCAACCGGGGCAAAACTGATCCAGTCGATCGCTACCAGAAAGGACACAACCCTTCCTGTGGCGACACGATTGAGTTAACCCTGCAACTGAATGACGCAGAAGACCGGATTCAAGACGTAAAGTTTGAGGGAGAAGGCTGTGCGATCGCGATGGCATCGGTTGATCTAATGGCTGATGCATTGCGAGGCAAAACCACTGCCGAAGCTCTGGAAATGGTGCAAAAGTTTCAGGCAATGATGAAGGGCGAGGCAGAATTTCCTTCTGAGTTGCGAAAGCTTAACGTGATGCAGGGCGTTGCTCAGTTTCCAGTGCGAATTAAGTGTGCCAACCTGTCTTGGCATACAGTCAAGGCAGCTTTGGAACTAGCGAAGGACGTTCAGCCTGCTGGGTTTATCAGCAACGAGTAAAATTAAAATTCTGTTTTGAAGGTTGGGTGCCATTGTTCCATAATCTTCAAGATATTAAGTTGAAGTGCCATCAAGAATTACAGAAAACATGCCAACCAACGTTGACTTTTTTCAATTTGCTCAATGGGCGGGGATCGCAACCCTGGTATTTGGAGCGATCGCCCTGCTCGGCTTTTTATTCAAATGGGGTATCCGGTTTCGGCTGGTTGGTGCGACAGGTTTGCTGGTGGTGCTGACAGTGGGGCTGTTTGGGCTGGGATTATTTCCCTTTACCCGCACGGTGATTCCAGGTGCGGTGCGGTACTCCACCATTTATGACTCTGGCGCTGATCGGGTGGTGATCGTGGTGCCTCAAACCATTACAGAAACAGAATTAACTGCCACTTTGCAGCAAGCAGCCAGCAATCTGTTTTCTCCCGGTCGTCTCAGCCGAGGCGATGACAAGCTAACCATTCGGGCGCGGACAGTACTACATCCCCAGCCAGGAATTTCCCAACCGTTGTACTTAGGACAAATTAGGCGATCGCTCTTTATCCGCGACGATGAGCAAATGGAAATCAAACTCTACCCCGAAAACTTCGCCCAGCTTCCCCCGCCCGAAGTACCTTCTGAAGTGGAGCCAGCCAGTATGTCCAATATGTAACGGACTTCCTGATGCAAGTGGGAGTAAGGGGAGCGAGGGAACTAGGAGTGAATAACAGCAAACTCCTCTACCCCCAACCCCTAATCCCCACTGTTCTATACAGCTTTATGAAAATTGGTATAAAGTGATTCTTACTAAATTTTTGCCTTTCGCCGCTGATGGTGATGGTTGCTTTGCCCTATGACCCATTCATCCTTGTCTCAAAGTTCGGATGTTGCAAGTTCTGCTCCACTGCTTACGCTAAATTTGGCTCCTGCTACGGTAATCCGGGGGCAGGATGCACTGGACCAATCGGGAGAAGCGATCGCCCGTTTGGGGAAAAGACCGCTTTTAGTGGGGGGCGATCGCACTCTAGCCGCCGTACAGCCCTTTCTTCAACCTGTTCTAGAGCAGCGGCTAGCAGCAGCTCAAGCCTCTTACGGAGCAGATTGCAGCGAGGCAAGCTTAGCGGCATTGCGGCAAGCAGCAACCGACCATGACGCAGATCTGATCATCGGGGTGGGCGGCGGCAAGGCGCTGGATGCAGCCAAGCTGCTAGCCTATCAGCTCGATCTGCCGATTGTAACGATCCCTACTTCTGCGGCGACCTGTGCTGCTTGGACTGCGCTGTCAAACGTCTACTCTGACCAAGGTGCGTTTCTTTATGATGTCAGTCTGGCTCGCTGCCCTGATTTGCTGCTGCTGGACTATGGGCTACTCCAGACTGCTTCCAACCGCACCCTAATTGCTGGGATTGGGGATGCCCTAGCGAAATGGTACGAGGCATCGGTGAGCAGCGGACACTCTGACCAAACTTTAGTGATTGGGGCAGTGCAGCAGGCGCGTGTTTTGCGCGACATTCTATTTCAAAAATCGGCGGTGGCACTTCAAGCTCCGGGCAGCGCGGCTTGGCGAGAAGTGGTGGATGCAACGGTGCTGCTGGCTGGGGTAATTGGCGGATTGGGTGGTGCTCAATGTCGCACGGTAGCGGCTCATGCCGTTCATAACGGTCTAACCCATCTGCTTGAAAGCCACAGTACGCTGCACGGCGAGAAGGTTGCTTACGGCATTTTGGTGCAGCTTCGCCTGGAGGAAATGGTGCAGGGCAATCAGCTAGCCGCAACGGCGCGCCAACAGTTGCTCAAGTTTTATGCAGAAATTGGTTTACCTCAGAGCTTGTCTGATTTAGGCTTAGCGGAGGTGACGCTGGCAAATCTGCAACGCGCCGCAGAAGTTGCCTGTTCAGTCGGGTCTGATATTCATCGGTTGCCCTTTGAGGTTACGCCCGCTCACCTGATGGCAGCAATGGTATCTACAACAGCGCCATGTCAGGGATTTAGAATTTCAGAGCCAGATGGAACTTCGACCAGGCAAGCGCTGTCCAATATAGCTCATTCTTCTAATGAGGTGCAGGCATGAGCTTAGACTGGATTACCCCCGCCGATCGCCTCAGTGCTCTGCCGCCCTATGTCTTTGCGCGGTTGGATGAGCTGAAAGCCCGTGCCCGTGAGCAGGGGCTAGATTTGATTGACCTGGGAATGGGCAACCCGGATGGACCTACGCCGCAACCCGTCGTGGATGCCGCTATCGCCGCTCTGCAAAATCCGGCAAACCACGGTTATCCGCCCTTTGAGGGAACTGCCAGCTTCCGTCGCGCCATTACTGATTGGTATGGTCGCCGCTACGGAGTTGAGCTTGATCCCGATGGTGAAGCTTTGCCGCTGCTAGGGTCTAAAGAAGGACTGACGCATTTGGCGATCGCCTATGTCAATCCAGGTGACTTGGTTTTAGTACCCAGCCCTTCCTATCCGGCTCACTTTCGCGGTCCGCTAATTGCAGGGGGCAGAATTCACAGCATCATTCTGAAGCCAGAACAGGATTGGCTGATTGACCTGGGATCGATTCCAGACTCGGTAGCAGAACAGGCGAAAATCCTGTATTTTAACTATCCCAGCAACCCAACCGCAGCAACCGCTCCCCGTGAATTTTTCCAGGACATCGTCAAGTTTGCCCGCAAGCACGAAATTCTGCTAGTTCACGACCTGTGCTACGCAGAACTGGCGTTTGATGGCTTTCACCCTACCAGTCTGTTGGAAATTCCCGGTGCCAAAGAAATTGGTGTGGAGTTTCACACGCTCTCTAAAACCTACAACATGGCAGGTTGGCGGGTCGGCTTTGTCGTCGGCAATCGTCATGTGATCCAGGGTTTGCGAACCTTAAAAACCAACCTGGACTACGGCATTTTTGCAGCGCTCCAGTCGGCTGCTGAAACTGCGCTGCAACTACCAGATGTTTACCTGCATGAAGTGCAGGCCCGCTACCGCACCCGTCGCGACTTTTTGATTGACGGTTTAGCAAAGCTGGGCTGGACAGTGCCCAAAACCAGAGCCACGATGTATCTCTGGGTGCCCTGCCCACCGGGAGTTGGCTCTACTGACTTTGCCCTCTCGGTGCTACAGCAAACTGGAGTTGTAGTTACTCCCGGCAATGCGTTCGGCGCAGGTGGCGAGGGCTATGTGCGAGTTAGCTTGATTGCAGAGTGCGATCGCCTCCAGGATGCACTCCAGCGATTCCACCAGGCAAACATCCGCTATCAGCCTGAAGCTGTAATTTCGTAAAATATTTGATTCAAGATTTGATTTCAGGGGTGGTAGGTTGAGCTTGCCACCCCTGAAATTTTATTTATAACGTTCCTCTAAATGAAAGGGCACTCCGTAGAACGGGTGCCCTTCCATCTGTAGACCTAATCTTGGGAATTGGTATTAGACGCAACCGTACAGCCCGCATTCGCTTGAGAATCAGACTCAGGTGGCACTAACCCAACCACATGAGGTACAGGGCGGGGCGTATAGCCCACTAATGACTCGCCCCGATAAGCCAAAGAAGTGCTTGCTCCAGAGTCGAGCATGACCGCATCCTGAAGCCCTGACTGGTACAGCATTTCGCCCAGCGAGATGGAATCGACGTAAGAAGTGGACACCCCAATTACAGGTTGTCCATCCTGGCTGATTCCCCAAAAAGCTCGGTGTCGTCTGGCATCAAAATCAAACAGGCTACCAAAAGTACTGGCAGGCTGAGGCTCACCGTCTTTGACCAACCACGCCGCTGCCACAAAGGCATCGGTGACATCCGCCATTTCAGCCTGAATGCCTTCCAGAGTATTATGTTTGTCCGCGTCAAAGGGAACGAAACGCACCTGAGTTGAACTGATTAGCACGAGCGGTCGCCCGTTTAGCAGCGGATTCTCACTGGCGTTTCCAGGAACGAAAACGCCTACGCTCTGGCTCAGGACGGGACCGACCATCACGTTTGAGTCGAGATATTTGAGTGAGAAGAAGCCTCCATCTACAGCAGCGGCGACTTCGCTGTCGGCAATAATTTCCTCAACTTGATAGCGGCTATCGGCATGAATGGTGACAGGCTTGCCGCCAGAAATGAGAATCAGCGGCACGTCGTCGTAAGTCACTTCGTTCACCTGGATGGGAGCGGCAAAGTCAAACGCGGTTCCCCATCTTCTAGGTGAAGGTCCGCCCCATGCATCAGCAATCACCTCTTCGATTTGCGATTGCCCGATCCGATCGATCGCCATCAGATTGGTAGACTCTCCTGCCATCAGATTTTCTTCATCGTTCATGGTCAAAGCCGCTTCAAATCCGGCTTTGCGAACTTCCCCAGCAACTCGCGCATCGTACTTGCCTTCCGGGTAGGTGAAATAGCGAATCGGGATGCCCAGCCGTTCTTGTAAAATTTGGCGAGACTCGACAATTTCCTTTTGCAACTCCTCGTCTGACAGTTCGCGCAAGTCAGGCGGATGCATGACGCTGTGAGCGGCGATTGTCACTAGCGGGTCTGCTGCCATTTCCTCTAGCTGCTCCCAGGTTAAGCCGGGTCTGCCATGATCTCGGCTAACTTTGTGCGTATAGATGGAAAATAAGCCGGGATAGCCATATTCTCTCAGCAGCGGCAGAACGTAGTCGTAGTGGCCCTTGTAGCCGTCATCAAAGGTCAGCAAAACGGGCTTTTCGGGCAACGGCAAACCCGTTCGCAGATGTGCCACCAGTTGATCCATACTGACAGGCGTTAGCCCATTCTCTTTGATTAATTCCAGATGTTCTCGAAATTCCTCTGGGGTGACATCAAAAAATACCTCTTTTTCAGGCAGAATGTCGTGATACATCAGGATCGGCACTCTGGCTAACCGGGCACGCTGATGAATTTCAGGCCAAGCCGCAGGGGTCAGTTGTGCGGCTAACTGAGGTCCAACGCTCTGCAAGATTGCGCCCAAACCGCTTTCTGGCTCCTCCATCCAGGTTGCAGCCTGCATTAGGTTTTGAGTCAGGTCACTAATTTGCAGGGCAGAGCGGTTAGGTTGCAGGGAACAGGCTTGCTCAGGCAAGAGTTCGGTTTCATCTTCAAGGGCTTCGTCATCCAGGCTTGTACTGGGGAGTTGAGCAGTACGAAGCAGTTCCCCCTTTGGGGTAATCGCCCCCTGCGAAAGAGTAGCAGCATTAGACGAAAACCCCAGAGGAGTCAAAATGACTGCAAGGCTAAGGATCAGGCTGCGGTTCAGGAACTTTATCGTTTTGCAGCGGCGCAACAGAGAATCCCGATCAATCGGCATCATACGAGTCTTAGAGATCTACGGGTATCGTTGTTAGGTTTAACCGATTTTCTCAACTTTCTCAGGTTTTGTAGGTGACACTGACCCAAGAAATTAGAAACTTTATAGAACTTACGTCAGAATACAGCAGATTCGGGATAGGAATTATGGTCTTTCAAGGTACACCCTAATTCTCAACTTCCAGCAAAAAATTCTTCAATAACTGTTTCCCAGAATCCGTAAGAATGCTCTCTGGATGAAACTGTACGCCTTGAATGTGGGGATAGTCTCGGTGACGCACGCCCATAATTGTGCCGTCTTCTACCCAGGCTGTCACCTCCAACTCATCAGGACAGGTTTGGGCATCAATCACTAAACTGTGATAGCGAGTTGCCGTAAATGGATTGGCTAACCCTTTGAACACCCCCACACCTTTGTGCTGCACAGGGGAGGTTTTGCCGTGCATAAGTTCTGGAGCGGAGGTAATCTTGCCGCCAAACACTTGACCGATTCCCTGATGTCCTAGACATACGCCTAGAATGGGGGTTTCAGTCCCCAATTCTTTAATTAAAGTGGGAGAAATTCCGGCATCTTCGGGGCGACCTGGACCAGGGGAAATCACGATCGCGTCAGGCTGCAATTGCCGGATCTGCTCCAGGCTAATTTGGTCGTTGCGATAAACCTGAATATCCGCTGCGACGGGCAACTCAGCCCCCAATTCACCCAGGTATTGCACCAGGTTGTATGTAAAACTGTCGTAATTATCGATAACGAGAATCATAGTGAGTCGATGATGAATAATTTAAACAGGATTAAAAATTTCTGCTGATATCTGCTTTAGAGAAATTTACAGCACCGTAGTAGCGAAGTGAGTCTGCAAGCAAATTTAAAGTGTTGGGTTGCGCTCTGCTCCACCCAACCTGCGGGGCTACTGCCTGTAGTTGGGTGGGTTGGGTGAAGCGCAGCACAATCTACGTTCTAATCTTGACGTGCTGTTACCAAGAATAGACTAGTCGTATTTAGGGTGAGTATTGCTACTCCTCCTAAATACAACAGTGTTACCTATCGTGCCAAAGTGGTTTGAATTAACGCTATCAGAGGCGGCAGCAACAAAGAACCTGCAACCAGCAGCGATGCCATTGCAGAAACCAGAACAGCTCCAGCAGCGCAGTCTTTGGCGATTCTGGCTAGATCGTGATAGTTTTGCTTGACGGTCAGGTCAACCACAGATTCGATCGCCGTATTGAGCAATTCCATCGTCAGGACAGCCCCAGTCGTTAGCCCAATAATGGCGATTTCAACGGCGCTGAGATCGAGGAAGATGCTGAGGGCGATCGCCACTAGCCCCACGACGAGGTGAATCCGAAAATTGCGCTGCGTTTGAAACGCATAGCTTAGCCCTGCCCAAGCATACTTAAAGCTGACCACCAGGCTAGACGCAATCCGCCAAGAGAGTTCGCGATTTGGCTTAACCAGCTTAGGAGCATGAGGTGGTGTCTCTGTCGATAATTCTTGGGACATAGGCAGAAAAATTAAGGGAACGAGAGCGGCCAGGGCAGATCTGTAATCAAAGCAGATCTGCTCAATTTTAGACCCTATGCAAGACTGCGCTGTAAGATTCTGCACTGTCCTGTGCCAATTGGTTCCAAACAGACCCTGAGTGACCTTATGTTACAGCTTACTCAGTCTAGGTCAAGATTTTTCTGCTAGATATTGAGTACTCAGCCCCACCGATTGCAGCAAAGTTTCTTGCTGAACCAGCATGTCCCTTAAGCTGTCATCATCTGGATGATCCCAACCGAGCAGGTGAAGCAGCCCGTGCGCTGACAACCAGGCTAACTCTTGCTGCAAGGAATGTCCCTCTTGTTGAGCTTGCGATCGCGCCGTCTCAACCGAGATTACAATATCTCCCAAATACAGCGGCATTTCTGCCTGGTGTTCAAACTGGGGAGTTTCTACTTCCAATGCTGCAAACGCCAGCACGTCTGTCGGCTGATCTTTCTGGCGATATTGGGCATTGAGGGACTGAATTTCGGCATCGTCGGTCAGCCGCAGACACAGTTCGTAAACGCCTGTAGCTGCCAGATCTGGCTGCAAATGCTCTAGCCAGCGACTAAACCAGTCCTGCCAAGTTTCATCCGAGATCGGCGATTCTGAAGCTGGCTCAGGTTCAAAAAAAACGTCCTGGATGCTGATTTCTACCTGCACAGGTTGATTGGCTAATTTCACGATGAAATCAAGCCTCCTAGCGAGTCAGGTAGGACAAACCTACCAGCACAACTATCAACCCCACTGTGGTCAAGGCAAAGTGAAACAGGGATGTTCCCCGCTTCCTAACCATGTTTCGCATGGCTAGCTTGACGTAGCTAGGTTTGGGTTCGGTAGGCTGGGCTGCAGCTTCAGCAGGCTGCATAGTGGGTGTTTCTGCCTCTGCTGGGGCTGAAGCAACCTGGGATTCTGGAATGGAAGGGGAATCGCTCATATTACACCGTACTTTCCTGCAACATTTGATTTTCCTGACGCAAACAGGCTTCGATGAATGGGTCAAGGTCGCCGTCCATGACATCGGCGATCGCTGCCGTCTCAGTGCCCGTCCGCAAGTCTTTCACCATCTGGTAGGGATGGAAGACATAGTTGCGAATCTGGTTACCCCAGGCAGCTTCGACCATATCTCCGCGAATGTCGGCAATTTCCTTAGCGCGTTGCTCCTGAGCAATAATCAGCAGCTTGGCTTTGAGAATAGCCATTGCCTTTTCTTTATTTTGAAGCTGCGATCGCTCCTGGGTACAGCGCACCGCAATTCCGGTCGGTAGGTGAACGATTCGCACTGCCGTTTCTACCTTGTTGACGTTCTGACCGCCTTTGCCACCCGCACGAGAAGTTGTAATCTCCAGATCCTTCTCAGGAATGTCCAGGTGTACAGAACTGTCGATAATTGGCATCACCTCTACCCCGGCAAAGCTGGTTTGCCGCTTGTCGTTGGCATTGAAGGGCGAAATCCTCACCAGACGGTGAGTTCCCTTTTCCACCTTCAGGTAGCCGTAGGCATATCGCCCTTCGACTTCCAGCGTCACAGACTTGATTCCCGCTTCGTCTCCCTCAGACAGTTCAGCCAGATGAGCCTTATAGCCATGCTTCTCAGCCCAGCGGGTGTACATTCGCAGCAGCATCTCGGCCCAATCTTGAGCGTCGGTACCGCCTGCACCCGCATTGATCGTCAAGACTGCGCCTCGCTGGTCATAGGGTCCAGCCAGCAATTGCTGAAGTTCCCACTGATCTAGCTCCTGGCTCAAATGCGTCACGTTGTGCTGAGCCTCTTGCAGCAAAGCTTCGTCTGCCTCTAGCTCTAGCAATTCCAAAACAGCTTTTGTGTCGTCCAGGGCGGATTGCCAGTCCTGTAGCTGCTGGAGATGCGACTTGAGGTCGTTTAATTCCTGTAGAGTCTTTTGCGCTTGCGTCTGGTCATCCCAAAATTCGGGTTGGGCAGCAACTTGCTCTAAGTCCTGAATCTTTGCAGTCAGAGCCGGAACGTCAAAGATAGTCCTGGGTTTTACCCAGGCGCTCAGATAACACTTCTACGTTCCGCTTAATATCTAAAGCCTCTATCATAAGATCCCTAGGAGATAGCGAAATCCTTTCGCTGTGTGGTTTAGAGACTATTTTATCACAGACGCATAAGTTGTCTCTTGTCCCTAAGTTCCTGGTCGTCGAAGGCTAATTGAGGTGCTTTTCAGCCAGGAACTATAGAATCAGATTAGACTCACCGCCAAAATGTAAGCGATTCTGCGATGAAAACATTAGCTAAGTGGTCTATTGATGACTATCACCGCATGGTCGAAGCAGGTATTTTGCAAGGTCGCCATGTGGAATTGTTAGCAGGCGAAATCGTTGAGATGAGTCCAGAAACTCCGATTCATTACACCACAGCCAAACGAGGCGCAAAATATTTAGAGGAATTGCTCTCCGGCAAAGCGGATGTTCGCTTCAATGGCCCAATTACCTTGGCTGACTCAGAACCCGAACCGGACATTGCAATCGTTCGGCTTCCAGAATCAACTTACCGCGATCGCCACCCTGCTCCTCCAGATATCTTTTGGGTTGTAGAAGTTGCTCAGACGAGTTTGAAGAAGGATTTAGAGATTAAGTCTGCGATTTATGCAATGGCTGAGATTTTAGAATACTGGGTTTTAGATTTATCCACTAAGCAGGTGATTGTATTCAGGAATCCTCAAGCAGGTCGTTATGTCGAAGAATTCACTATGGGTGAAGGAGTAATTGCACCACTATCTTTTGAGAACGTTTTAGTGTCTGTCAAAAGGTTAGTGTCATGAGATAACCCTCCTCAGATAAACAGGCGAACACCAGTGAAATTTCTGCTTACGGACGCACGATTATTTAAATGCGATCGCCCTTTTGTAGAACGGTATTATCCTGCTAGATATTGTATCCGTGGAATAGATGAAACTACCTTTTCATCCAGTTAAGACCCTGTTGGACTGGCTACCAGACCTAAAGCGGGAAGTTTGGCTTTTGGCAGCAGGTCAACTGCTGCTGTTCATTGGGCATGGCTTTACCCTGGTCTACACCTCCATCTATTTCGTCAACACGTTAGGCTTCTCCCCCACCCAGGTTGGACTGGCGCTAGGAAGCGGAGGTATTTCCGGTACTTTAGGGCGATTTTGGGCGGGTAATGCAATTGATTCTGAGCGATTGGGGCGGCGAGGCACTTTGCTGATTGCAGCGGTCATTGCTGCACTAGGTAGCTTTTCTTTAGCCTTTGCCAGTACCTTTCCCCTGCTGGTCGTAGGAAACCTGCTGCTGGGCTTAGGCATTAGCCTCTACTGGCCTGCGACTCTGTCCATCACAACAGACCTTACTCCAACGGAACATCGCACTGAAGCGATCGCCCTCACTCGGTTAGCAGACAATCTTGGGTTGGGATTGGGGGCATTGTTGGCAGGACAATACTTGGCAATGGAAGGGAGTTATGGAGCACTCTTCATCTGCAAAGGATTAGCCTACCTGGTGTTTGGCGGAGTAGTCGCCTGGGCGATCGCTGAAACTCGTCAGCCTCACACAGATTCTCTCAATGTGCTGCAAAGCTGGGGTCAGGCGTTGCGCGATCGCCGCTTGCTCACCTATCTTGCTGCCAATGTGTTCTTCACCACCTATGCGGCTCAACTGAGCAGCACGCTGCCTTTGTATCTGGCAAACTTTGTGCCCTGGGGCAATACCGAGACGGGCTTTTCTGAAGCATTCATCAGCTATTTCTTTGTTTGGCACGCCCTGCTGAAAATTGTGCTGCAATTACCGGTGACCCGCTGGCTGCGGTCAGTTCCTTATGTCCCAATTTTGTTCGGGTCGCTCGTGTTGTGGGCTGCCGGATTTTTCTTGATATGGCTGGTGGGGCTAGGAACCATCAATCCACTGATACTGATCTTGCTGTCCTTTGCCTGCATTGCGATCGCAGAGGTACTCTATGCACCCTCAGCATCGGCTTTGGTCGGAGAATTGGCTCCTGTGACATTGCGGGGTATCTACTTTGCTCTAGAGTCTCAGTGCTGGGCGATCGGTTACTTGGTCGGACCTATCTTGGGTGGATGGGCCTTGGATCATCCTATTTGGTTAGGCACCAACTTTTGGTTAGCTCTAGTTCTCACCTCTGCCATTTCGAGTTTGTTCTTGTTGCTGTTGCGATCGCAGTTAACCAGCAGTGAGCCTGCTCAGGAAGCTACACCCTCTAGCAGTTCCTAGGAAACTATAAAAAGACCTAGCGCTATGGCTAGGTCAGAACGTCAATGATCCCTCAATTTCTCAAATTTGGACTTGTCCTACGCAGTTGGAGTTGTGATTACCTCATCAAAGGCAACGCCACGATAGATGAGATGCAGTATTTGCTTAACAGCAGGTAGTTTCGCCGGATAATGAAACTTGATGACTGAACCTCTATATTGTCCAGTGACAGGTACATCAACAACATCAACGTGTGTAGAAGCTGCGTTGTAACGAACGCCACGATAAACTAGTTGCATGTGTTTCGCCTCTTTTGTGTAGCGGTGGGTGGAGGCGCGTTCCTTCGGGAGTAAACCCTTACTTCCGTCTTCAAACTCGAATGAAGTGATTTGAAGATGAACGATTTCTATACTTATTAATGTATCGGAGCTGTCCATCTTATTCATCCTCCAACCGGGTGATCTACTGGAGTTCGCTTATGCAGAAGTGGAAGCTACTGGCTGAGAAGACTGCTGCAAAAGGGTAACTATCGCTTCAGCTACTCCTGCTGCTGAAGCTGGATTTTGCCCTGTTACGAGGCGACCACTGACTACCGTTTTTGCTTGGAAATTTGGTGCTTTCTCAACTGTTGCACCCCGCTCGGTTAGCTTTTCTTCTAATAGAAATGGCACCACTTCAGTTAAACCAACGGCTTCTTCTTCTTCATTGGTGAAGCCTGATACAACTTTTCCATTCACTAAATAGCTGCCGTCTGAGAGTTGAATATTGACCAGTCCGGCGGGACCGTGGCAAACCGCACCCACTACACCACCCTGCTCATAGATGCTTGTCGCAATTTGAGCGAGTTTGGCATCTTCAGGGAAATCCCACATGGTTCCGTGGCCACCTGCGTAAAAGATAGCAGCATACTCTGATGGATTCACCTGAGTGGGATTCAGAGTGTTCTCCACTTGCGCCATTTTTTCAGGACTGTCGAGAAATGCAGCGTTGAGTGGGTCATTGAGATCAATGCCAGTCATTGGAGCTTTTCCACCTTTGGGGCTGACATACTCAACCGTCAAACCTTCCCGATCGAATACATCAACGGGATGGCTAACCTCTGGTAAATAAAACCCAGTTTCTTGACCTGTGTTACCGAGGGTGTCGTGGCTAGTCAGAACAATTAGAACTTTCTGAGACATAGTGTGGACTCCAATGAAATAGGGATGGTCAGCAACTCTTTGAATGTTTCTTTGCCTGACAATTTCCATCCTAAAAGCTATCTATCTAAAATACAAATAATGATTATTGGGCACATCTATAATTAGATTTATGGTTAACCTGGAGTGGTATCGCAGCTTTGTAGCAGTGTATCGGGTAGGAACGGTATCGGGTGCAGCTGAAGTTTTACACCTGACGCAGCCAGCAGTGAGTCAACATGTGGCCGCTCTGGAGTCAACTCTAGGTACACCGTTATTTCAACGAATGCCGCGACGTATGTTGCCGACTGAGGCCGGAAAGCGACTGTATACTCGTGTCGTTACCGCGATTGAAACGTTAGAAGCGATTCCAACCAAGACAGCTTCGGCCGATGCGCCGCTGTTGATTCGCCTAGGAACGCCGATGGAGTTTTTTAGTGAGTACGTGTTGTCTCGTTTGCCAAAACAGAATGAGACTCTATTCGCTATTCAATTTGGATTGGTGCAAGACCTAATTGAGCAATTGTTGGCGAATCAAATTGACTGTGCGATCGCCACTCAAAAAGTTCCAAAACCAGAATTGGAATATCAGCTTTTGTTTGAAGAGAACTTTTGGTTAGTCGGACCACCGGGTATGACGATTCCGCTGTCTCAGGATGTGATACAGGCAGATTTAATGGCTCTGGAACAATGGCTCAGGACGCAATTCTGGATTGCATACAGTGAAGAGCTGCCCATTATTCGGCGGTTTTGGCGGGTCATTTTTGGTCGGCGGCTGGATGTGAACCCGCAGTTAGTGATTCCTGATTTACGCAGCATTCGAGGGGCGATCGCTCTGGGACTTGGCTGCAGCGTGTTACCTGATTATTTATGTGCAGATTGGATTGATAACCAGCATTTAACCCTGATCCTCAAACCAGTCAAAGCGGTGACAAACTCAATTTGGCTAGCCTATCGCAAGTCAGAGCGACAATCACAACAGGTGACGTTACTTCTAGATTTGATGGGAGTGCAGCGTTGAAGTGGAGTGCTATTCCCTTCAAGAAAGTTATTTTCTGCCAATTGAAGCGCGTGCTTTTCGGCTCACAGGTACACACATTGGTGTCCCGGTCATAGGATCAGGCACAATTTGACTCTCTATCCCAAAAACCTCTGCGACCATTGTTTCGGTCATCACTAGATTGGGAGTTCCTTGGGCGTAAAGGTGTCCCTGTCGCATCACGATCAGCTCATCCGCATAACGGCAGGCTTGATTTAAGTCATGCAATACCATGACGATGGTGCGTCCCTGCGTCTGGTTCAAGTCATACAACAAGTCCAACACCTCGATTTGATGCGCTAGATCCAGAAATGTTGTGGGTTCATCTAATAACAAGATTTCTGTGTTTTGGGCTAGCGCCATTGCAATCCAGGCACGTTGCCGCTGCCCACCCGAAAGGCTATCCAAAGGGCGATCGCCCAGTTCTGCAATTCCCGTAATTGCCAATGCCTGTTCTGTGAACTGCTCGTCTTCCCGCGACCACTGCTGCAACCAACTCTGATGAGGATAGCGTCCCTGTGCCACCAGTTCTCGCACCGTCAGCCCTTCGGGAGCGACTGGACTCTGAGGCAGCATTCCTAATCGTTTTGCAATTTCTTTGGTGGAATATTTAGCGACCCCTTGCGGGCATCTCTTCGAGATCGCGACTCCATCTAGATACACCGTTCCACTCTGAGGCTTAAGCAATCGGGCTAAACCCTTGAGTAAAGTTGATTTACCACAACCATTGGGACCAACCAGAGCCGTGATTTTACCTGCGGAAATTGCCAGGTTTAAATGATTGACAATTAGGGTTTTGTCGTAAGCCAACGACAGTTTACGGGCTGATAGGGCAGGTTCAAGAGATAGATTGGAGTTCATGCGTTGCAGTTTTAAGGGTGAGAGAAATACTGAATTTATGGCACTATTGATTGCGATCGCGATAGAGCAAATACAAAAAGTAGGGCGCACCTACGGCAGCCGTAATCACACCACAGGGGATCTCAATCGGGGCAAACAGCGATCGCCCCAGCAAATCTGCCAGTGCCACAATCAAACCACCCACTAAAGCCGCCGTTGGCAGCAGTCCTTCATGGGATGTACCGACTAGCTGACGGGCTAAATGGGGGGATATCAGTCCGACAAAGCCGATGGTGCCTGCTGTCGCAACACTGGCCCCGGCTAAAGCAACACTGGTGATTAACAAAAAACCGCGTTGCCATTCCACACGACTGCCTAAGCCTCGTGCCACATCATCTCCTAAATTCAGCGTGTTTAACTCACGGGCACTTAGAAATGACAGAGGAACAAATATGAGTAGCCAGGGTAGCAATGCCTGAATGTGCTCCCAGGTGCGTCCATATACGCTTCCGGCTAACCATACTAACGCCTGACTGACATCATAAATATTGCCAAAGGTAATCATCAAACTAGTGAGCGCAGAAGCGATCGCCCCGATTCCTACACCAACTAAAATCAATCGAATTGGTGAACTCCCACCATTCCAGGACAGCCAATACACCAGTAAGGCAGCGATTAATGCTCCTGTAAAAGCAGCAATCGGTAAGAAGAGGGTTGGAATTGATGGGAATAGCACAATCAGAGAAACAGCTGCTAGCCCTGCCCCAGCTTCCACGCCCACAATCTCAGGAGCCGCTAAGGGGTTGCGCGTCAGTCCTTGCAGGATGGTTCCAGCGATCGCCAGTCCTATTCCGACCAGAAATGCAGCTACGATTCGCGGTAATCGGAGCGTGTTGATTACAAAACCATAGTCAGAATTGTCTGTCTGCCATCCCAATATGGTTCTGATCACATCAATTGGCGAGATAGGATACTCTCCATAGCCGACGCTAACGACCAGCACAGCCAAAGCAGCGATCGCCAGAGCCAGCAACAGCCACGGCACCCGCCGATCGAGTTGAAAGGAGAGAGGAAAGTGGTAGAGACGAATGGTCAACCAGTTTCTAGTCACAAATCAATGTTTAGAAAGGCTTTCCTATCGTACTACTGCATGGAAGCTGTTGCAAATGATTCTCAGATGCATTACTTTTCAATCAAGTTGAATGTTTTAGTCAGTTTTAACTGTCTTTAGCGATTAGCCCGGAATTGATTCTAGGGCGGGTGATCGGGTAATAGATGAGACCGATGTAAGATTTTAGTCTTTGGCGCTGCAGATTTGACGAACGATTTTCGTTGAGGGCACAGCAATGCCGTGCCCCTACAGGGGGCGACCCGGATGTTAGAAATTTCCCAATCATTCTCAACTTGTGCAATGCCCGGTCTTTAGTTATCTGCACAAGTATCGGGCAGAGCGATTTCTGGATCTATTAAGAATGAGTTTCAATTAAGTTCAACTAAAAGCTTATGTGAGCGATCGCTGTCGTCGTTAATTGCTGAAGTAATCAAGAATAACGATTAATCTGGTCACAAAAGAGTATGCATCTCTGTAAAGTGTGTTGGTGACAGCGTAACGCATTAAGAAGCTTACTGAAGCAGCATTTCCAGGCTTTGCCTGGAAATGCTGCTAAAAACTAAACTGTTTACCTGATTTGTCCTTCGTCCGCCGAGAACGGTTGCCTCAACGAATTGATCAGAATGCTAATTTTGCTCCCGACCCGACCGCCTAGGTGTTGTCAAAGGGAGACGATGTTTCTCAGGTAACCGCAAGATTCTGCAATATCAGCGATCGGGTTGTCATAGTGCAATAAACACAAAAGCGGATAATTATGTGTTGAGAGAACTATTATAAAGAGCAGCTACAAGAAATAAGGCTAAACAGTAATGGGGAATGAAACGGCGTGGTGGGTTTTTGCTTTACTTTCCGCCTTTTTCGCAGCACTAACTACGATTTTCGCCAAAATTGGAGTTGAAAACATTAACTCCAACTTAGCAACTGCAATCCGCACAGTTGTGATTTTGGCGATCGCTTGGGGAATTGTCTGGGCAAATGGTCAGTTCCAAGGGTTGTTCACGATCTCATCCAAAACTTTGCTATTTCTGGTGTTATCTGGAGCAGCAACCGGGCTATCGTGGCTCTGCTACTTCAGAGCACTGCAACTTGGCAATGCTTCTTTAGTCGCGCCAGTGGATAAGTCTGGATTAATTTTAGTGCTATTGCTGTCTGTTCTATTTTTGGGTGAGCCATTGACACTGAAGATCATTGTCGGAACCCTGTTGGTACTGGCAGGAACATTAGTGCTGGTTGTGTAACGAGTGCTGATTGTGTAACGGGTCAGCGCTATATTCTCATCCACTGGCTGGAACTTTTACAATACTGGCTGACTGCAATACCTCTGGAAATTGCGGCATTGCTGATTTGATGTATAAATTGCGGAGGTCCGTTTCGCAAACGGACCTACAGACCGAATCGATACCCGTGAACTATACCTGGATTCAGTAATGCCGAAATTGTTTCCAAGGGATATCTCCTGTAGCGCTGTTGATATAGAACTTGCCATTCCTAGCAGGTTGCTAAGTATCAGGAGGAAATGCGAATCTCTAAAGTGCTGTTCTTATCAATATCTCTCTTCTCTCTATGCTTAAGCCTGTAATTCTTTTGCTCATTTCCAATGTTTTTATGACATTTGCCTGGTACGGTCACTTAAAGGATCTGAAAACGGCTCCCCTGTGGATTGCGATCGCTTCAAGCTGGGCGATCGCCTTTTTTGAATACTGCTTTCAGGTTCCTGCTAACCGTGCAGGCATTCAATGTTTCAGCCTGCCTCAGCTTAAAGTATTGCAGGAAGTAATTACGATGCTTGTGTTTGCCGGGTTTAGTGTGAGTTATATGAAAGTGCCTGTAACCCGCAACTATTTTTTGGCAGCAATGCTGCTTGCAGGTGCCGCCTATTTAATTTTCAGTGAAAAGCCACAGAACTAGTGAGTTGGAGACAAATCCGCTGCTGAAGTTTTGTGTATTCGATTTTGAAGAGAATCATTTGGCTTATCGCTTTGCTTGCGATCGCGCTAAATAGATAAAAAATGGTGCACCGAGGAGAGCCATCATAATTCCTACTGGCAATTCTTGGGGCTTAATGATGAGACGAGCCACCAGATCTGCGATTAGTAATAAAACGGCACCCCATACTGCTGCATACGGTAATATCCAACGGTAATCGACACCCACCCAAAAGCGAACGATATGAGGAATCACTAAACCTACGAATCCGATTGGCCCGGCTAGAGCAACCGCGCTACCAGCCAGCAAAACAACCGTGATGATGGCGATCGCCTTTACCCATGCTGTGTTAAGCCCTAACCCTCTAGCAACATCCTCGCCTAACGTCAGAGTAGTAATTTGTTTACCCAAACTAAAGGCAATGATTAAACCGATTGAAACATAGGGGAGAACTTGCAGCAGGACATTGAAGTCACGTCCAGCGACCGATCCGGCTAGCCAAAAGCGCACTTCATCCAAAGTGCGTCGATCAAGGATCAGAATTCCAGTCATTAAAGCAGATAAAAGATAGTCGAGCACTGCGCCTGCTAGAACAAGTTTGAGGGGAGACAGTCCGCCCCTCCCTGCCGACCCTAAGCTGTAAACTGCGACTGCGGCGATCGCTGCTCCCGTAAAAGCAAACCAGGTATAGGTCTGAATGGATGTAGTCCCGATAAGAAAAGTCGCTGCAACAACTGCAAGAGCTGCCCCAGCACTGATTCCTAAAATTCTTGGTTCTGCTAGTGGGTTTCGCGTCAAACCTTGCATGAGCGCTCCGGCTACTGCCAGTGCTGCGCCAACCAGCAGTGCAATTAGAGCGCGTGGCAATCTCAGTGTTGTGATAATGAGATGATTGGTTGAACCATCAAATGCAGTCAAGGCTTGCCAAACGGTGCTCAGATTAATATCTGCTGCTCCAAACGTGATGCTTAAGAGGAGACAAACAAACAGTAATAGAATACTTACACCCAAACCTACGACTTGTAGAATAGGCGATCGCTTTTTAGAGACAGTTGCTAAAGGTGCTGAAGCCACGTCAAGTAATAGCTAGGAGTGATGAGTTTGATGCAACCAGTTCAGCCATAATGTTTATCAGGGACGACGAGTCGAGATCCCTAATTGCACACCTTCTACCGATCGCAATTGATCCATCACAGCAATCACCTGACCATGCTCAACCTTTGCGTCAGCGTTGATCACGACTAACCGCTCTTGGTTGCCAACTAGCGTTTCGACTTGCTCTGCTAACTCTTCAACTTGGATAGGTTGGCGATCGAGAAACACATCTCCCTCATCATCAACCGTTACCGTAATCTTGCTCTCTTGTTGAGACTCGGCTGTTTGCGCTTGCGGCAAATTAACCGGCAGACCTTCAGACTTCGTTAGGAACAACGACGACATGATAAAAAATGTCAGGATGGCAAAAACCACATCAATCATCGGCACGATGTTGATGATAGGAAGATCATCGGGCTCTTCAGGAATATTCATGGCAATCAATTCATCACTTTCGACACAGCGCTAAATCCTTCATGGCGGCTTAGATGCAAAACTTCAAGCTGGCTGCCAAACTCTTGAATCGCAGCAACCTGCCGCCGATAGAATCCTCGAAACAAACTGGCGAAGAACAAGGCAAATAAAGCCACAATTAACCCTGATGCCGTGGACACTAATGCCTCACTAATGCCTCCCGTTACTTGTAGGGCGCTCTCACTACCTCCACCCCCAAGATCTAAGGCAGCAAAGGATTGAATTAACCCTAAAACGGTGCCTAACAGCCCTAATAGAGGGGCTGCAGTAATAATCATGTCAAAAATAGAGTTGAATCGCCGTAGCATCGGCAGTTCAGCTTGCGTTGCCCCTTCTAGGGTGAGACGAAAAGCATGGGGAGGAAAGTGATCGACTTCTAAAGCTTCCAGAAAAATTCTGGCAATGGGCAAATCGGAATTGTGCTTAAGCTTTAACAGTGCTGCATCAAAATCATGCTGGTAAGTTCGCAGCACGTCCCGCGCTATTCGTCGTTGGCGACGATTTACTCGAAACCAGAAAACAAGACGTTCTAGGATGAGGGCGACCGCCACAATCGAGAATCCCAGTAAGGGATACATGACGATGCCACCTGCAATAAACAGTTCAACAATTAGCATTTTGTGTTCACACAGCAATAGAGCCAACTTTGTGAGTTAGCTAATTAACCTAAGAGCAGTTGAAATCGTTATTGACAACTCTTCTCAAAAGAAGAGTAAATCCTGCGATACTCAATGTCAAGCACTGGCAATACAGAAATAATTGTTTCGAGATAAATTTCGTTCAATGCCATTGCTGAATCTGATTGAGAGACCAGGATCTCCCGTTAGAGCGGGGTTTGAAACCTGAAGCGAAAAGTAGGCTAACTCAAATAAACTGATTGACAGCGTTGCAGTTGAATTTTAGGATGGGCAAATCAGATAGTAATGATTTGCAATAGATTTTGTTTTGCAATCGCTAACTTTGCAATCACTATTCGCGGGTAGGATGGATGGCATCAAATACCGTTGCTCAACAGCGTGAACAACAGGAAAAGACTCTCAAGCGATTCATCGTTTACAGTCTTGCGGGATCACTCACCCTGCATGTGATTGGACTGTTCCTGAAAGTCGATAATTTCTGGAAGCCAGCTCAGGCAGCACAAGAAGAAATCACTATTGTTGTGACCGAGCCTGCCGAGGAAGAAGTCGTAGAGACAATTCCGTTAGAAGAGCAGAGTGAAGCGATCGCTGAGTCAGAATTTGCAGCGTCTGGTGGCGGTGGTGGGGGCGGTGGCGCAGGAGCCGCATCGATCATAGAAGCCCCTCCAGCCTCTGCAATTCCGCCTGAAGAGCCCACTGCTGAAGAGGAACCAGAACCTACCCCTACGCCAATCGCTGAAGATATTGAAGAACCCGTTGAAGAGGAACCTGTTGAAGAGGAACCTGTTGAAGAGGAACTAGAAGACCCATTCGCTGAACAGGATGAAACCGAACAGGCTGAGGACGTTGCTGAAGCAACCGAGTCACGCGACCTGAGCAACCTCCTGGGAGATTTGCGGCAGGCTCGTGAGCAGGCAAGACGAACCGCAAATAGCGGATCTAATACGGGTAACCCGCTTGAAAATATTTTTGGGGGAGGTGATGGCTCTTCAACTACGGCAGTTGGTCCCGGTCGAGGAACGGGTTCGGGCTCAGGGATAGGTTCGGGAACTGGCTCGGGAACAGGTTCGGGAACAGGCTCAGGGGCTGGCTCGGGAACAGGTTCTGGAGAGAGCGATCGCTCCCGTCGAAGTGGCGGATCTCGTGAGGTTAGTTGCCAAGGCTGTGACTTTGACTATCCAGAGAGTGCTGATGGGGCAGAAGGATCGGCTCAGGTAGTGGTTGAAACTGACGACCAGGGAAGAGTTGTCTCGGTAACACTCTCCCGCTCTAGTGGCAATGCCGAACTTGACCGTGCCGCTATAGAACAAGCACGACGGCGAGTCCGATTAAGCAATACCAGAGCCGGAGAAAGCTACCCTCTAGATATTGAGTTTGTGCAGCCAAATTCTGAAGCGGCGCAACGGGCAGAGGAAAGGGGCAATCGCCGCAGTATCACCGTTTCAGATCCGGAGCCAGAGCCTACTGAAGCTGCTGAAACGAGTCCCGCCACAACTCCCGAATCGGCAAGCAGCCCATCCCCCGAGCCGGAACCTTCTCCAGGTGAGGAACCTTCTTCAGCCGAGGAACCTTCTACCCCAGAACCGGAATCTTCTAGCAGTCCTGAACCAACACCAAGTCCTTCTGAAACTCCAGAACCTGAGCCAGTAGATAATTCTGATACAGCAGAACCAATAGAAGAACCAGCAGCAGAACCAGTTGCAGAACCTGCACCCGCACCTGACCCTGCACCTGCTCCCCCACCCGCACCTGCGCCTGACCCCGTACCTGCTCCCCCACCAGAACCTGACCCTGCACCTGCGCCTGACCCTGCCCCAGTTCCTTCAGAGCCATAGTGGACAGAGAATTAGGTTGTGTCGCAAAGATTTTAAAGTAACAAACGAACTGGTCTCATTCGTATTGTTTTAAGCACTCACTCCGAAGAGTTCATTGATGAATCTTGCTCCAGATACACTGTCCCCT
>NZ_JACJPJ010000048.1:0-73907 GCF_014696015.1 Oculatella sp. FACHB-28
ATGGAAGTAATGCACGAGCGCAATGCTCACAACTTCCCGCTCGACCTCGCTTCTGTGAAGGCTCCTAGCATTGTTGGCTAGACTCTAGTCACAGCTCAAGCAAAAGCGCTCCCAAAAGGGGGCGCTTTTTGCTTGAAGCAATGAAGCTTTGATTGAGGTACAACGGATGCATCGGTTGATGAGACAATAAAGTTACATATATAAAAGTGGGAAAAGCCCCAAAAGTTTTTTTGGTGGTGTTACCCCAAAGTTTTGAGGAAACTTAGAAAAATGCTGAAGCGAATTGCAGTCGTCCTGCTAGTTGTATTAAGCCTGAGCTTGCAGAGCTGCGTTTCGGCGGCGGCTGGTTTGAAGGGATATGTCGATAGCTCTGATGGTTACGAGTTCTTATATCCCAATGGTTGGGTCCCGGTTCGCGTTGAAGACGGTCCTGATGTTGTATTTCATGACTTAATTCAAGAAACTGAGAATGTCAGTGTTGTGATTAGCCCGGTGCCCGCTGGCAAGACGTTACAGGAATTAGGGACTCCCAGTGAGGTGGGTTACAAGCTTTCTAAAAATGCGATCGCCCCTCCTGATTCAGGTCGAGAAGCAGAGCTGGTCAATGCTGAGTCAAAGCAGATTGGTGACACAATTTACTATTGGCTGGAGTATGCGGTGAAGCTGCCCAACCAGCAAGAGCGCCACAATTTAGCTAGTGTTGCTGTTCGACGAGGACAGCTATTTACGTTGAACCTCTCTACTACAGAAGGGCGTTGGCCCAAGATGAAAGCCCTGTTTCAGGATGTAGTGAGTTCTTTTTCAGTCTATTAACCTGAGTCGGGTTGTATGGAGGGTGCAGGACGTGAAACATCGCCTAGTCTCTCCACAAAAAATATTATTTTTAGTCCAATGAGAAGTGTCCCCACTTTTGTGCTGGCTTCTGCATCCCCAGCACGACGGCAGTTGCTCCAAGATGCTGGAATTGAGCCCATTGTCCAGGCCAGTGATTTTGACGAATCGCAGGTTCAGGCAACGAACCCAGCAGAATTTGTGCAGCTTCTAGCTCAACGTAAAGCAGAGGTCGTTGCTCCAAAGTTTAACAATGCTTTGGTGATGGGTTGCGATTCGGTGCTGGCGCTAAATTGTGAGATCCATGGAAAGCCTGCAAATCCAGCAGAGGCGATCACCCGCTGGCAGCAAATGCGAGGAAAAGTCGGCGAACTCTACACCGGACACGCCCTGATTGATCAAACTCAGCAGAAGACGTTGGTGCGCTGTCAGGTAACGCGAGTTTTCTTTGCTCAGGTAAGCAATCGCCAAATCGAGGCATACGTCTCTACTGGAGAACCATTAAATTGTGCAGGTTGCTTCGCAATTGATGGACGAGGGGGATTATTTGTTGAAAAACTGGAAGGCTGTCACACTAACGTGATTGGACTGAGCTTACCGCTGCTACGACAGATGTTAGGAGACCTTGGTTACGACGTTGTTGACTTTTGGCAGTAACTTTAGACTACAAGAACCCACAACTCTGCCAATTTAGGATTTGTCCCTTCAATGTTGTCTTTGCTAATTCTTCACTAATCCTCAAAAATACTGATGCATAAACCTTCTTGAGGACCGACAATTGCATCAAATTGGGCAATGCATTACCAGACGTTCAAATTTGAAGTACTCTAGTTCAAACACTTCTGAGAAAAACTGACTCCAAGAAAACTTGCTCCGAGAGAACAGTTATGGCTTACCACAAGTTTGACAAGAGTCTACAAAAGCAACTTTCGAGATCTGCAAGTTCTGAATCTGCAAATTCTGATCCTAATTTCAGGATTAGGGCTTTACAATAGCATCACACTAAGTCGTACTTGGCGCTAATATTGAAGCTATCTGTCTCCCTAGATCCACTTAGCAGATCCCATTAGATCCACCCAACTTGCTTCAACCGAATGGATTGTTCTATTGCAACGCTGTCTAATCTGCGCTCTTCTGCTCAGCATCAGACTCATTTGGGTCAACTGTGCGGTTCTAGAAAGCTGTTTCGCGATCGCTACAGGATCGTTCGTGCGTTAGGACGAGGCGGCTTTGGAGTGACCTTCCTTGCAAGAGACATGACTCTGCCAGGTACACCCCTGTGTGTAATTAAGCAGCTTTGCCCCAAGGTTAGCAATCCAGCCATCCTTGAGCGAGCTAAAGAGCGGTTTGAGCGTGAAGCCAAGACCCTAAGCCAGTTGGGTAGCCATGCTCAGGTGCCACAGCTTTTGGACTATTTTGAGCTAGACGGCGAGTTTTACCTGATTCAGGAATACATCAAGGGTTGTACGTTAGCCAAAGAGGTAAAAAATGGCGGCGTTCAGTCTGAGGCAGCAGTCAAGCAGTTTTTGCGGGAAATTTTGCCCGTCCTGGACTATATTCATCGCCACAAAGTAATCCACCGCGATATTAAACCCCCCAACATCATTCGCTGTCAGGATGATGGTCGTCTGGTGCTGATTGACTTTGGCGCGGTCAAGGAACAGATCGCTCAGGCTAGCGAGGTGACTCAGAAAGCAACTACTACCAATTTTGTCGGTACCGTTGGCTTTGCCCCTCCAGAGCAGCTTTCTTTGCGACCGCTGTATGCCAGTGACATTTATGCGATTGGGGTGACGTGTCTGTATCTGTTAACAGGCAAGCCACCGCTAGAGTTTGACTACGATCCGGCAACGGCTGAGATTTGCTGGCAGGAGTTTGTGCAGGTGAGCGACCACTTTGCTGTCATCCTAGGCAAGATGCTGAAAATTTCTCCTCGCGATCGCTATCGTTCTGCTAAGCAAATCCTCCGGGCTCTCGACTTAGAACCCCATCTCGATCAGCTAGCCGACTGCATGAACACCCAGCGGCGTTTGGCTAATCCAGAGCAGGAGGAAGCTACTAGCTCAGATGGCTATGTTTCTCCGATTTCTCGCACCGCCGCAGCCATCCGAGATTGGCGGACGCGGTTGCAGGACAAGGAGCATAAGCAAAACCTTGACCTAGGAAACTGTTTGGCTAACGGTTATCGCAGCTAAGTCTTCAGGAAATTCAGGGAACAGTTTTAGAAAATTGTCGGCTCCAGGTAAGAATTTCCTCGTTGACTTGCTGCGATCGCTCCTCATAAAGAAAATGTCCCGTCTCCGGGATTTCCACCATTTGCAGTAGCGGATTAAGCGCTGGAAGTTGCCTTCCCCAAGCCAGGGGAATAATTTTATCTTGCTCTCCCCACAGCATTAGAGTAGGAGCTTGAAGCTGTGGCAACAACAGCTTTGTTTGAGGGCTAAAGTTCGTCTTAGTTCTGGCTTGAGAGAGCCGACAAAATGCCTGAGCCGCACCCCTATCTAAGGCTGGTGCAACAAAACTGGCAACCGCATCTTCCGTTACATTCTCGGGATTGATATAGGCTAATCGCAAAATTGACCTTAAAACATTAGGGCGACGAATCAGGTTAAATAGCGGTCGAATCAGCAAAGGCGAGGAAAAAGCTCCTTCTAGCGTATTTACAATCGGCTGAAGCCACTCAGGGAGCGTTTCCTGACGAGCGGCGGGCAGCGTA
Source organism: Oculatella sp. FACHB-28 (assembly GCF_014696015.1). Classification (NCBI taxonomy): domain Bacteria; kingdom Bacillati; phylum Cyanobacteriota; class Cyanophyceae; order Oculatellales; family Oculatellaceae; genus Oculatella; species Oculatella sp. FACHB-28. The sequence continues at coordinate 3,548 of NZ_JACJPJ010000048.1, forward strand.
ATCAGCACTAATCCCCGAATCATCTCTGGGTGCGCGACGGCTGCGGTCAAGGACACTAATGCTCCTAAAGAGTGACCAACCAGTATCACTGGCTGTCCGATTAAGGTGCGCCAGAAATCGTAAACCTGATCGACCCACAAATCGACTCGATAGGGCGCTGCTGCTTTTTCAGAAGCCCCAAAGCCTAACATATCGAGGGCGTAAATGGTGTGGGACTGGCTCAGAGGAACAAGGTTGGAATGCCACTGGGCGATCGCCGAACCAAAACCGTGTAAAAACAGTAGCGGTGGCGCAGTTGGGTTAGCCGTTTTAGCAGCCCGAATGTAGGTATAGCGAGTTTGCCAGCCTCGCCAAACCCAATCTCGCTGAAAGCCCATCTGAGCCTGCCAAGGTTGGACTAATGGTTTGATCGGCATATTAAGTAGGTTTTTGCACGTGCCATCTCTATTCCATCTCTATTGTAGGTTGGTGAAGCAAAGCGAAACCTAAGGCTTACAAGGGTTTTGCTGCATCAAACCAAACTCCCTACTTCCGTTACAGATCAGCAAAAGTGAATTTCTACAGGTTTCATCCCGGTTACTGTGAAAGGACTTTAAACTTTAGATAGATGTAGAGGAATGTCTAAAATTCTTTCGTCAACTGTTCCAGCCAGCCAGACTGGTACAGATTGCAAGCTAGTTTCAGGAAAAACAGCATAAATTGTGCATATCATCCCAATCAGAAAGCCATCAGCGCGGTTGGGCAAAAAGGCGCTTGATCAATGTCAACTCATTATCGCCACGCTAGTGAATATCTGGAATGCTTGCTGCAACCTCAGCTAGATGGGTTGCCGCCCTCGCAGACCAATCTTGAACAGCTGAAGCAACAGCTTGCAGCTAAGCAAACCCATCCATCGCCCAAGATACCCGGTGGGTCACGCTTAACTCCCGAAACCATTGCGCGGCGTTGGCAAATTCTTCAGGCAAAGCCTATGACTCAGGCAGCTTTAGCCGATGCTCAGACGCTACAGCAAATGGAGTGCTATCGCCGCAATATCGAAAACTTCATCGGTACAGTCAAGGTTCCAGTAGGGGTGGCTGGACCACTGCGGGTTAATGGGCTGTTTGCTCAGGGTGACTACTACATTCCCCTGGCGACGACTGAGGCGGCGCTGGTTGCCTCCTACCATCGCGGCAGTCAACTGATTAGCGAAGCAGGAGGCTGTACCGCAGTCTTGCTGAATGAAGGGGTTAGCCGTGCGCCTGGATTTGCTTTTTGCAATTTGGCAGAAGTGGGGCAGTTTATGGTGTGGGCGATTGCCCATCAGCCTCAATTCAAACAATGCGCTGAATCCACAACCCGCTACGGCAAACTCACTGACTTGCGAATCACCGTCGAAGGCAATCACGTCTATCTCGACTTCCAGTTCACTACGGGTGATGCAGCCGGACAAAACATGGCGACGATCGCGACTCAGGCAATTTTGGACTACATTCAAGCCCACTCTCCGATTCAGCCTCAGTATTCGTTTGTTGAAGCGAATTTATCTGGAGACAAAAAAGCCAGCGCCCAATCCTTTCTCTCAGTACGTGGCAAAAAAGTCACCGCTGAAGTGACCCTCCCCGCAGACTTGGTGCAAAAGCGGCTGCACACGACCCCAAAGCAGATGGTCAACTACTGGCAGATGTCGGCGATCGGCGGCACTTTAACGGGCACAATTGGCATTCAGGGGCACTACGCGAATGGGTTAGCTGCACTGTATATTGCTTGTGGGCAAGATGCTGCCTGCGTTGCTGAATCTGCCGTTGGAGTCACCCGCTTTGAAGTTACCGAAACTGGGGCACTCTATGCTGCGGTGACACTACCAAATCTGATTGTAGGCACGGTGGGAGGAGGCACAAGCTTACCTAGCCAGCAGGCATGTCTAGAAATTTTGGGGCTAGCTGGAGCTGGTAACGCCAAGGCTTTTGCTGAAGTCGGTGCAGGGCTGCTATTAGCAGGAGAGTTGTCTATCATTGGAGCGCTTTGCTCTGGTGAGTTTACCCGTGCCCATCAACGGCTTGCCCGTGGCAAAGCAGCTCAATCTGTGGCTCAACCTAAAGAAACCTGATCAAATCCGTAAACATGTTCGAACGATTGCAAAACATTCTGGGACGCTGGTGGACGTATTTACAAGAACGGTTCCCCTTAGTAAAAAACGGACTGCTGATTGCTTGTTTTAGCTTTTCTGCAGTCAGCTATTCAGCCTTGCTGCGCGGGCCAATTGAAGGTAGAACTTCTCTACAAACTTTTGGAGCAGCTTGCATTGCTTTCCTAATTACCTTCTTATTTTTTCTCCAACTACGCATTGCCGACGAATTTAAAGATTATGCCGATGATTTCCGCTATCGCCCTTACCGTGCCGTACCGCGAGGTCTAGTCTCGCTCAAGGAACTGGGCATTGTTGGCATTAGCAGCGCCTTTATTCAGCTAGGGTTAATACTGGCGCTGTCTCCCTTTTTGGCACCACTTTTGCTGCTGGTGTGGGGCTATCTCGGTCTGATGACCAAAGAGTTTTTTGTACCCGCATGGCTCAAGGGTCATCCCGTTGTGTATATGCTGAGCCACATGGTGATTATGCCACTGATTGCGCTGTCTGCGACCGCTTGTGATTGGCTGTCAGCAGGCGTTGCACCATCGCAAGGGGTAGTATGGTTTTCCGTCGTCAGCTATTTAATTGGGTTGGTACTTGAGATCGGGCGCAAAATTCGTGCTCCTAAAGATGAGGAACGAGGTGTAGAGACCTATTCTGCCTTGTGGGGGCGACAGAATGCAGTTAGAGCCTGGTTGGGTGCGATTTGGCTGACCACACTTGCTTCTCTTTTGGCAGCGCTGTATATCCGTTTTGCCCCACTGTTCACCATTGTGTTGCTGTTGTTGTTGACAGCGGCAGTGTTTGTGGCGTGGCGGTTTTGGTATCACCCCGTGCGGCAGTGGGCAACGAGAATTGATCTGGTATCTGGGGTTTGGGCATTAACCATTTATCTATGTTTGGGAATTGTTCCAGTACTGCTGCGGGAATTTGCCAGTTAAGGCTGGTCTAAGTCGATCCAGGAGGGTTCGATGAGCTTTATTCTTCAAGCCAGTGATGCAAACGCGGCTAATCAGCTGGGGGGCAAGGCTGGTGCACTGGCAGCATTAGCCCAAAAAAAATTACCAATTCCTGGCTGGTTTGTCGTAACTCCAACTGCGTTTGACCGGAGTTTGGCTGATCGCGGTTTAGCTGATCACAGTTTGATTGAGGCTGAGCGATCGCCCCTTACCCCAACAGAGGTCCGCACAGCCCTTGACAACCTTCACCTTAGTGAATCTGTTCAAGCAGAATTGAGAACTGCTCTAGCTGCACTTTGTCCTAAAGGCGAACGAGTTGCTGTGCGATCTTCAGCCATTGACGAAGATGGAGCGCAGCACTCCTTTGCAGGACAACTGGATAGTTTCTTGTTTGTCGAACCGCAAGATGTAGCAAAACGGATTGTGGACGTGTGGCGCTCGGGGTTTAGCGATCGCCTGCTCGCCTACCGTCAGGAAAACCAGCTTGATCTCCCTACCGCTCCAGCGGTGCTGGTTCAGGTAATGGTAGATGCCCAAGTTTCGGGGGTTGCCTTTAGCGCCAATCCCGTGACTGGGCAAAGAGCGATCGCCCTAGTTTCAGCCGTTTATGGACTGGGAACAGCCCTGGTATCGGGAGAAGTGGATGCAGATAGCTATCAGGTGAATCGGGCGGGTGAAATCGTGAGTCAGCAGCTCGTAGAAAAGCGATCGGCGCACCGCTATGTTCCCGACCGTCAAGAAATTGCGTCAGTTGAAGTGGATTCAGTGCTGGTTCAGCAGCCCGTTCTCACCGATGAGCAAGTTCGGGCGATCGCCAACCTTGCCCGTCAAGTTGAAGCGCACTTTGGTCGTCCCCAGGATATCGAATGGGCGATCGACCCATTTGGCAAGCTGTATTTGCTGCAAGCTCGACCGATTACCGCTCTGGCGCAGATGCCTAACCCTGACGGAGTGCTAAATATCTGGGACAACAGCAACATTGCTGAAAGCTATGGCGGAGTGACTACACCGCTGACGTTTTCCTTTGCCCGTCGCGCCTATGAGGAAGTTTATCGGCAGTTTTGCCAAATCATGGGCGTACCAAAAGGGGCGATCGCCCAGCACGATAGCACCTTCCACCGCATGTTGGGCTTAGTGCAGGGGCGTATCTACTACAACCTACTGAGCTGGTATCGGGTGCTGTCCCTGCTGCCCGGATTCACCGTCAACCGCCGCTTTATGGAGCAAATGATGGGCGTTCGGGAAGAACTGCCTGCTGAGATTCTGACCGAGCTAATTGGAGCTAACTGGAAAGCTCGATTGCAAGACGGTTTCCGCTTAATGAGCAGCATCGCAGGGTTACTCAGAAACTATTTCACCCTGCCTCAGCAAATTCGACGATTTTATCAACGGCTAGAACGGGCTTTAGATCTATCTCATCTTCCAACTAGTTTGGCGGAAATGCGACCAGATGAACTGGCAGCCTATTACCGCAGCCTGGAAGGACAATTGCTCACCCGCTGGGATGCACCGCTAGTCAACGATTTCTTCGCGATGATCTTTTACGGCGTGTTGCGAAAACTGACGACTCAGTGGTGCGGGGACACGGAGGGAACGCTGCAAAACGATCTGGTTAGCGGTGAGGGGGGCATGATCAGCGCAGAACCCGCTCGTAGAGTGCGGCAGCTTGCGGCGATCGCCACTCAAGATCAAACGTTTGTACAACTGCTGTGCAGGGGATCACTCGATCAGATTCTCCCCAAAATTGAGCTGATCCCAGTCTTTCAGCAGCAGTATCAGGAATATTTGCAGAAATTTGGCGATCGCTGTCTAGAAGAACTCAAGCTCGAAAGCCCCACTCTATATGACGATCCCCTGGTGCTGTTGCGATCGGTGGGACAACTGGCGCAGTCTCAAACTCAAAGTTTCCCTTTTCAACGGGAATTTAAGGAGCTCAACGCAACCACTTCCCTAAGACAACAGGCCGAAGCAACGGTAAAACAATCCCTCCAAGGACATCCTTTACGCCGTCTGATTTTCTCTTGGGTGTTGAAAAATGCTAGGGAACGAGTGCGTGATCGCGAAAACCTGCGATTTGAACGCACCCGCCTGTTTGGTCGTACCCGCCAAGTATTTGTAGAACTAGGCAAACGCTTCTACGGGCAGGACGTACTGAACTCACCCAGAGATATTTTTTACCTGGAATTGGACGAAATCCTCAGTTTCATTGACGGTACTGCGACCTGCACTGATTTGAAAGGGTTAGTTGCTCTACGACAGGCAGAGTTTGAGCGCTATCGGCAGTTGCCTGCTCCGGGCGATCGCTTTGAAACTCACGGCATCGTCTACCAAAACTCATTCCAGCCTAAAGCTAGAGTAAAACTTGCCGACGGAGACTCTTTAAAGGGCACAGGCTGCTGTCCTGGAATCGTTCGTGCGCCCGTGCAGGTGATCACTAATCCCAGGCAGGCAACTCTGCGCCAGGGCAGCATTTTAGTTGCAGAGCGCACTGATCCCGGTTGGATTATGCTGTTTCCAGCGGCAGCAGGGTTGTTGGTCGAGCGGGGTAGTTTGCTGTCTCATTCCGCAATCGTGGCGCGGGAGATGGGCATTCCGGCGATCGTCTCGATTCCCCAGGTGACTCAGTGGCTCAAGGATGGCGACTGGGTAGAGATGGACGGCAGCACGGGGATTGTGCGACGGATTGCGGTGGAGGCGATCGCCCAGGACTATTCCCAAGAAATTACCCCTTCCCCCAATTCGTCTGATTCTGCCTCACCTCTGGTGGAGGTCGGCAATGGACAGTGAAATTGCAGCCCGCGCTGACTTTTCTCAAATTCGCTACGCTCAGGTTTGGGAAGATGCCGATATCTTGCTGCAAGCGTTAGACATTCAGCCAGGACAGGTGTGTCTATCCATTGCCTCAGCCGGGGATAACGCTCTGGCAATGCTGAGCCGCAGTCCAGAGCGGGTGATAGCTCTGGATCTGAGTTCCGCTCAGCTTGCCTGCCTGGAACTGCGAGTCGCTGCCTACCGAGAACTGAGTCATGATGAACTGCTGATTCTGATTGGGTCTCAATCGGGTAAAGACCGAGAAGCCCTATATCAACGCTGTCGTAAGCAGCTTTCGGGCGATGTGCAGCAGTTTTGGGATCGTAGGAGTGCCGCAATTCGCAAGGGCATCGGTGAGGCTGGACGATTTGAACGTTACTTCGCTATCTTTCGCCGCTACATTTTGCCTCTGATCCATCACCGAGAACAAGTGAATCGCTTGCTCAAAGGCGGCACTCTCGAACAACGCCAAACTTTCTATCAGCAAGACTGGGACACCTGGCGCTGGCGAGCGCTGTTTCGCCTGTTCTTCTCGCGCTTTGTGATGGGACTGGGACGCGATCCCAGCTTTTTCAAATATGTGGAAGGTCGTGTGGGCGATCGCATTCTAGAAAGAACCCGTTATGCCCTCACTGCCTTAGATCCAGCCGAGAACCCTTACCTTCAGTGGATTCTCACCGGACAGCACCTCACCGCCTTACCCTACACCCTGCGTCCAGAAAACTTTGACGCAATTCGCAACAACCTCGATCGCCTGGAATGGCAATGCATTTCCCTAGAGAATTTCTTGGACACCGTTGGCGAGAATGCCATCAACCACTACAACCTCAGCGACATTTTTGAATATCTCTCGCCTGACCACTATCACCAACTGCTGCAACGCCTGGTTAAAGCAGGTCGCCCAGGCGGACGGCTAGCCTATTGGAATATGCTTGTGCCTCGCAGCAGACCTGCAGCAATGGCAGACCAACTCCAACCGCTGACCGAACTAGCACAATCCCTCCACGCTCAGGATAAAGCCTTCTTCTACAGCGCCTTCATCGTAGAGGAAATCATCAAATGACCCCTTCCTCTCTGTCCCTCTTCCCTCTCTCCGCCTCACTGAACCCCTGGCTTGCAATGGGCTTAGTTCTATCTACGCTGGTCGGGCTAATGGTTGGACTGCGAGTTTATCAGTACCACTTCTCCCCTCATCCAGAACTGGTGCGGAAATTGCTGCACATTCCAATGGGGCTGATCACGCTCAGCTTTCCCTGGCTATTTAGCGAAACGCTGCCCGTGCTGGTGCTAGCCGGGATCGCTATTGTTTGGTTGCTGGCACTGCGACTCTACAAACCACTAACAACCCGACTGGGCAGCGTCTTGGGTGGCGTGGGCAGGCGATCGCTCGGTGAAATTTACTTTCCCATTTCCGTAGGCGTATTGTTTTTGCTGTCGCAGGGCGACCCGCTGCTATTTTGCATTCCCATGCTGATTCTGACCCTGGCAGATGCCGTTGCGGCAGTAATTGGCGTGCGTTATGGGCAGTTTCACTACACCACTACGGATGGATACAAGAGCGCAGAAGGTTCTATCACCTTTTTCACAATTGCCTTTCTTAGTGTTCACATTCCGCTGTTGCTGTTGACTGATATTGGACGGGCAGAAACCCTGCTGATTGCGCTAATTCTGGGACTGTTGGTCATGTTGATAGAGGCGATCGCCTGGCAGGGATTAGACAACCTGTTCATTCCTCTGGGCGGCTTCATTTTGCTCAAGCTTTACCTGGAAATGGATGCACTGACGCTACTCGTGCGGCTCATCGTCACCCTGATTTTGGTTACGTTTGTGCTGTGCTGGCGACAGCGCACTACGCTCAACGACAGTGCGCTGCTGGGAACTGCTTTCATCGGCTATCTCAGTTGGACCTTGGGCGGTTGGCAATGGCTGCTGGCGCCGGCCATTTTGTTTCTCACCTATCCACTGCTCATTTCCTGGATTAAGCAGCGAGAAATCCCACTTACGCTAGAAGAGCGGCAGGCAATGCCCTGGCTACCGTCAGAAAGTGATTCCAAAAGTCCGAATGCCCATTGGGAGAGAATTCATAACATCTATGCGGTGTTGAGCGTTGCGGCTGCGGGGCTGCTCTGGTTATTTCTGTTTGGCACATTCAATCGCCCCGAATTTCTCTACCCTTACACCCTGTCCTTTGCTGCAAACCTTGCCATCATCGGCATCGCTGGCATGTCACCTTTGAACTACTGGAAACCCACTAACCTGACACTGCTAACCACCTATGTGGTTAAAGGGTGGCTACTCATGTTTGCTCCGTTGCTGTTGTTAGAAGGACTATCCCTTACGTCTGTCTTCTGCGTACTGGTGTCGCTGGTGGGCATTGCTTTACCTGCGATCGCCTACTATTTCACCCAACCTTTTCTGCGAAAACGCCCTACCGATACGCTCAACTGGCTCTGTCGTGCTGGATATACAGCGATCGGGTCGCTTCTAGGGTTAGCTCCATATCTGTTGCGGTTTTAGAGCTTGGCTCCGATGTACCAATTTCTTCAGATTGAGAACTCAAATCAGCTTGCAGAGTTATCCAGATTGAGCGGGCTGTCTGTTTTGGATGCTCAAAGTTTTGTGAGCCATTCGCCGGATGCTCATCGGGTGTTAGTCGAGGAGGGCGCGATTACCGGGCGCTGCTCTCTTTGGTGGAGAAGTGTTCCCCCTTATTCCGAGCAGAAACTAGGATTAATCGGGCATTACGCAGTTCAGAATGCGGACGCTGCTCATCGATTGCTCGACCATGCCTGCCAGCAGTTGTCGGAACAGGGCTGCACAATGGCAGTCGCCCCGATAGATGGCAATACCTGGCGACGCTATCGGTTGCTGAGCGAGCGGGGCAGTGAGCCAATTTTCTTTTTGGAGCCGGATAATCCAGATGAATGGTGCGATCAGTTTCGGGCACAGGAGTTTACAACGTTGGCTCACTATAGCTCTGCGATAAATTCTGATTTGACTCAGCAAGATCTTCGATTGGAACGGGTTGCAGGGCGGCTAGAAGAATTGGAGGTAAGGGTGCGATCGCTCAACCTCCAGCAGTTTGGCTCAGAGCTAGAAAAAATTTATCGCCTCTGTCTCACCAGCTTTCGCCAAAATTTTCTTTACACGCCGATTGCTTTCCCTGAGTTCGCTGCTCAGTACAGTCAGATACTTCCCCACCTTCAGCCTGAGTTGGTGCTGATGGCAGAGCATGAGGGGCGATTGGTTGGCTTTTTGTTTGCGATCCCCGATCTATTCCAGGCAAAGCGGGGCGAGAAAATTAGTACCGTCATCATCAAAACAGTAGCGGTGTTGCCCGATCGCCAATATGCCGGACTGGGAAATTTTTTGGTTGCTGAATGTCAGGCGATCGCCCACCAACGAGGCTACAGCCGCGCCATTCATGCCCTGATGCACGATGAAAACAATTCCCGCAGCCTGAGCCGCCACTATGCTCAGACGATTCGTGGCTACGCCCTATTTGCCAAATCGCTCACTCCATAAAATGGCTCAATGAATATTGCTGAAATCCTTCAGAGTCAGGCAAAAACTCAACCTGATACAGTAGCCATCATCGATCCTCGATTTGGCTCTCTAACATTTGCAGAGTTGCTACAGTTCGCAAATCAGGCTGCCGCGCTGTTGCAGCAGTCAGGACTGAGGGCAGGTGATGCAGCATTGATTTTCCAGCCCATGTCAGCACAGCTTTATGTGGCGCTGATGGCAGTCTTCCAACTGGGAATGGTAGCTATGTTCCTCGATCCATCTGCCGGACAGGAACATCTGGAACGGTGCTGCGCCCTCTATCCGCCTCAGGCACTCATTGCCAGTTCTAAAGCGCATTTGCTGAGGGTGCGATCGCCTGCTCTCCAGCAAATTTCAGTTAAATACTCAATCGGTTTCCCCGTTCCCGGTGCGAAACGCTGGGAATCGGCTCAGAGGTTACAACCGCTGACCCAAATTGCTTCTATTACGGCAGACACGCCAGCCCTGTTGACCTTCACTAGTGGCAGCACCGGGCAACCCAAGGCAGTAGTGCGATCGCACGGATTCTTAATTGCTCAGCATCGAGTTCTCCAGAAAAATCTGGAACTAACCGCTGGAAAAATTGACCTAACTACCTTGCCCATCTTTGCTCTAGCGAATTTGGCATCTGGCGTAACCAGCTTGATCCCCAATGCAAACCTACGCTTTCCAGGCAAGGTGAATGCCAGTCATGTGATCCAGCAGATTCAAACTTACCAGCCTCACAGCACCGCTGCTTCTCCTGCATTTATGGCGCGTCTGGTAGAGCACTGCCAAACCCAAAAACTAACCCTGCCTAGCTTTGAAAACATCTTCAGTGGGGGTGCGCCTGTCTTTCCGCAACTGTTAGAACAATTGCAGCAAATCGCCCCTCAAGCTAAAGTTACCGCTGTCTACGGCTCCACTGAAGCCGAACCGATCGCCCACATTTCGCGGCAGCAAATCCAGCCTCATGACCTGGAGCAAATGGCTCAGGGACAGGGACTACTTGCAGGCTTGCCCGTACCCGAAATTCAACTGCGAATCTTGCCGCATCAGTGGGGAAATCCCATCGGTGCCTATTCTCAAACCGAATTTGATGCAGTCTGTCTACCCCCAAAGCAAGCAGGGGAAATCGTCGTTAGGGGCGCGCACGTTCTGTCTAGCTACCTGCACGAACGAGGCAATGAAGAAACCAAATTCCAGGTGAATGGAGTCATCTGGCACCGCACCGGCGACGAAGGCTACCTGGATACTCAAGGACGGGTGTGGCTGCTAGGGCGCTGTAGTGCCCGAATTCAGGACAAGTTGGGTATTCTTTATCCTTTCGCTGTTGAGACAGCCGCCTCTTTGCATCCAGCCATTCGCCGAACGGCAGTGGTGCAGCAGAATGAGCAGAGAGTGTTAGTGATTGAGCCCAAGTCGGGCGTTACGAGTAAAGGCTGGACGAATGTAGACGATCAGCGATCGCCCCTCCATGCACTCCACAAAACTCTTGTCTGGGCACAAATCCAAAACTACAAAATCGTCAAAAAAATCCCAGTAGACAAACGCCACAATGCTAAAGTCGATTACCCAAAGCTGCGGCAGCTTTTGGATAATAGGAATTAAGGCTTTCCCAAACCTCCATCCCCAATGAAAACCCTGCTAATTTTTCTCGTTCGCGGCTATCAGCTGCTGATCTCGCCGCTTTTTCCGCCGACCTGTCGGTTTCAGCCGACTTGTTCCCAATACGCGATTGAGGCGATCGCTCAACATGGCGCACTACGGGGAGGCTGGCTGGCAGCCCAACGCATTCTACGGTGCCATCCGTTTCACCCGGGTGGATATGATCCTGTTCCACTCAAAGTTCAACCTCAAACAGATGCAGAACCCCAAAAACATAGAGACGACGCAGTCTAGCTGCTGGTCAAACCTCAAGCTCAGTGAGCACTAGCTTTCGGACTTCTTTAGCTTTAGTGGGCTGTTTGCGGGCAGACATGGCTCGTGCCAAAATGCCCCAGGCTGACGGAGAAAGAAATGCGGGTGTAGCTAGCTTTAAGGCCACCAACAGTTTTCTCTGCTTTAGAGCAACAAGTCCCCAATGCAGCTTCAAATAATCTTGAATTGCGGACAGAGAAGGAATACTAGCCTGATGTTTTTCACTCACCAGTGAATAAATCTTGCGCTTCATCAAAATGTTAGTATCCAACCGCTTCTGCAAAGAAAACTTACGGTTTTGTGCCCCTTGCCAAATCGTGCGGTAGCTTAAGTAGCGGTTGATAAAAATTGCATCACCAAACTGAGCAATCTTGATCCAAGAGTCAATATCGTCACAGTTAGCATCTAGGCTCGAATCCCAACCGCCTGATTTAAGGAAAGCATCGCGTCGGAAAGCAACCTGAACGGGTGTTCCAAAGGGCACTTTCTCCAATAACATGCCGTAGTGGATGTCCTCTTGGGGAACGTAAAAGAATCTACCAGGTCCAGTCTGCCGAGTTCTACTCAGTTCGATCTCGTTTTCATCTACCTGAATCGCTTGACAAGAACAAATGACCGCTTGGGGACGCATGGCGATCGCTCGTTTCATCTCAGCAATGCACTGCAGGTCTAAATAGTCATCATCGTCAATCAGCTTGACCCAGTCTCCCTGAGCTACTTTGACTCCAATATTGATGGAAGCTGAGTGTCCTACGTTTTTAGTGTTGCGATGATAGATAACGCGATCGCCCAAACTGGTGACATATGCCTCAGTCTCATCGGTTGAACAGTCATCTACAACCACGACCTCAGAAGGTACAGTCTGAGCTAATGCTGATTCGACTGCTCGTTTGAGTAAAGAGACGCGATTATACGTGGTGATCACAATCGTGAACTTCAACACTAGATCTCACTCCTTGGCGAGGTATTGAGGATAGAATGCCCTACTGAAACAACGTAAGCTACTAGTCGACTAATCGAGCTTCTCCGTGAAAAACTCAACTAGATAAGTAGCCTGAGCCCTAAACTAGTGAGATTCAAGCAGTAAGGTCGTATAAGAACTTTCCATCAAGTTACCAAAATAGATGAACTGAAACAGTACCGCAGGTAAATTGGGGTGAGCTGCACTCAATTTGCAAAACCGAGGCGCTTACTGACGCTCAAAGCATAACCGGCACATTTGAGATGACATTGGAGAACCCGATCTGGCTACCCTGATTACCTTCAGCCTACTCAAGCTAGACTTCTATGACTCCCAAAATCAAGAAAGAGTTGCAGCCTTTCGCTTTAAAGTCTAGCTTTTAAGAATTGTTTCCTTTAGACGTTCCTTACTTGACGAATTCCACCAGTAGTATACGGGATTTTCCCTTTAGTCACCCCCGCCCGAAGGCTGAGGCTATCAGAGAAAACAAGTTGATGTAAAGCTACCATGAAGTCCGTAGGGAATATGATGCTTTAACTGCAGTCGAGCCACAGGTTCCTTTGTCAAATCTTTAGCATCCAAAATGACCAACTCAGAGCGCTCCATCTTCGCGTCGTAGACCAGTGTAAGCACCCATCCCCGATCTTCATCGTCTAATGCTTTACCATTTGCCTCAAATTGTTCGGTCGCAGACGTAGCGGGTGGGCGAGGCACAAAGATGGGTTCGCCGACATAGCCGTGCGGTGCAGCGCTCCATACTTGCCGCTTACCTGAAACCATATCTATTTTGAGAATTGCCTGAAGTGGCGCGTTGCCCTCAGCAGCATGGGCAGCGCCAAGATAAACATAGCGGTAGGGACGTCCAACCCGATTAGGATGCACAAAGGGAAATTCGCAGCAGCGGCTTTCGATTGACTGTCGCTCGACGGTATTAGCTTTGAGGTCGAGTCGAAAGCGCCAAAGCTGCCCCGGCTCTAGCTCCTCAAATTTGACCTGACGGTAATCTGCATTTGGCTCGACCGACGGAAGCGCGCCGTAGCAAACAGAATCGACGTACAGATAGCCATCCTGCTCAAAGGCATTGGCATGGTGAAACACAAAGCCTGACTGAGTAGACAAAGTCTGCACGGGGGCTGAGCCGTGACGCGGGATGACGATGATTTGAGTGGGGCGATCGCCCTGAAACTGAATGCATTCCCCCGGACCTCGTAATCCCACCACAAATGGTACTGGATTGAAGTGAACCGGGTTTTGGAAAAAGATGCAGTAGTTTGGCGTAATTGCAAAGTCGTGGATGAAAGCAAAACCCGGAACTGCGTGAGCGTGTTGACGGATTACTTTGCACTGCTCGTCCAGCTCAAAGATGGTAATTGTCGTAGAAAGCCCCGGCTTAATCGAGAAGTTGACTAGGCAGGGTGCACCCCCATCTTCAGCGCAGGATGGGTCAATGCAGGGATGAGCAGCAAAGGCTGAGCCTGGCTTCAACACTCCGTCTAGGTGATCAATTCCGATAGTTTCGAGCGTATGGGGATCAAGTCGGTGCGGTTCTGCGGCTTCCCACAGGGCTAGTAGTTTGCCGCCCCAGTAGATCACCTGAGTATTGGCGATATTTTTCAACCGAAAGTCAAAGGCGTTGGCTAGCCAGCCTCCTGGCTTTTGGGTGCCAAATACACCCCGATAAAGGATTTTTTGCGCCTTTTGTTCTGCTAAAAAGCCTTCGGTTCGAATGAAGCGGTTGCGGAAATGGGCTTTCCCCTGGGAGAAGGCGATCGCACTAATCATGCCATCGCCATCAAACGGGTGCTGCAAGGGTTGCCCACCGACATCCAGCAAGCCCGGACCATTACGAAATAGGGTTCCTTCTAAATCAGGCGGAATTTCTCCTTCAACCTGATCGATCCAGTAGTCAAATTCCTCCCGAAGAGACTCATACCCCTTCTGCCACTCTTCAAGCTGATATGAATTAACTGGAACAGAAGTCGCGTGTTCGTGAAGCTGAAAGCTTTGCATAAATGAAATTGCTCCGTACTCATTCGAGCGCCTCTTCAACGGTTTGAGGCAGATTAGATTGAGAAACTAGCGGAATCAACTGCTTTTTTACGGGATGTAGGTCGGTCGCATCGGCTTCCACTTTGGGAGCTGAAGATGGAGGCAGAGCAACGGTTTCTGATAAATCCATACTTGACTCCTCAGCTTGAGCATTGGGCAGTAACCCCAAAAAGGGTAAAGGCAACAGCGTACTCAGGTTGGTGATGACAACCAACAGCCAGAGACGCTCAAAATTTGTCTCAGTTACGCCCAACCAATGCATCATCACCGCCCCAAACTCATAGGACAGCAGAGCCGCCAGGTTCGTTACAGACATTAACAAAGCAAATAGGGTGGCTTCCACTCCCGGAGGGCATAGACGTGCGGCTAAAACCAGCACTGGCATATAGGCAATTTGACCCATGACCGTCAAAATCAGACTGTCACCCAGGCTAAACCAGCGGTCGTCAATACCGATCGCCCGATTTGCATGAGTTACCAACAGCAGCATCGTCATTCCCAGGACGGCGGAGATCACCATCGTCCAGCCAAAAATTACGCGAAAGGGAACAGTCTTGAAAAACCTCTGAAACATCCAGATACCGGCGAGTGAAGCAACACTAGTCACCAGTCGAACTCGTCCCAAAAACTCTGGCTCAAACCCCAGTTCGTTGGTCGTGAAGAAGAAGAAAGCAGATTCAGCCGTCGGTGTAGCCTGCGCCAGGAACAGAAACGCCGTCGGCATCCAAATGGATTTCTGACCAATTGCGCCACGCAACTGCTTTACCTGCTGCCGGACTGCTGACCATTCAGAGGTGTGGTCAACTCTTGACTCCGCAATTAATCCAGCAACTAAGGAGACGATCAGCGGAAAGGTTGCTGTGATAATGAAGACGGTATGAGTGCTGAAGTGTTGTAACAAAAAACCGCTAAAATAAGCCGTCATTAGCCCACCCAAGGCGGACGCTCCCCAGCAAACGGATTGCAGCGAACCCGCTTTGGCAAGATCTTCTGCACGGGCACGCTCGACCACGAGGGAGTCTACAATTACGTCGCTGACCGCTACAGAAAGGGAGCTAAGGGCGATCGCCACAGTCGCCGTCAGAGCCGAATGAGCGAAGAATGCTAGCCCCAACCAGGAGGCGGTTCCTAGCAGTCCAGAGAGAATCAGATAAGGACGACGACGGTAGCCAAACAGTGGCAAGCCATCTGAAACGAAGCCAAATACTGGTTTGATAATCCAGGGCAGGGCTGCAACTCCCATCAAGGCAGATACTTCTGCTGGACTCAGCCCCAACTCATCTTTTAGAAAGAAGCTAATTGCCAGCCGCGCTAACCCAAGGATGCCTTGTACGAAGTAAACCAGCAGAATCGCGACCAGTTCAGGGCTGGGTTCGTTACCAAACAGCACCTTTTCGGTCAGAGATGCCTTGACTTTAGCTAAGTTGGGGGAGAGTGCAACCATTCACGCCTGGGTTTGTTAAGAAACATCAATGATTGCCTACTATGATAACGGTTTGCAACTGAGTGTCTACCTTTATCAAGTTGGGCAAGTTTTATCCAGGCTACCCAAACTAGCCCAAGACAGAACGTTTAGCTTCTAACGCGAAACAGTCCAGTTTTTTCAGGAGCAACTGCTAGTACAACGGGAACTTCTTGTAAGTTTGTCAAGATTCTGGCGAATCCCAGAATCTTGCTTGATTCATCCACCGCTAACTGGCGGAATGAGTACTACTTCATCTCCGGCGTGTAGAACGGCATCTGCTTCAACGAACTGGAGATTGATCCCAAAGCGAGTGAGGTCGCGCCATTGGGCAAGCTCTGGATGCTCGCTAATGAGGCGATCGCGCACTTCTGCCACTGTTGTCCCAACGGGAACTTCTAGCGTTAGTTCTGGCACACCATACGCTTCCTGGTAGGCGGCGAAAAGCTTAACGGTAATGGCGATCGCAGACTGAGATAGGGCAGTATCAGACATACTATTCTGTCGTTACTTTTAGGACTAAGAACCGTTGTGCTAGAAGTTAGCTGTTTTCTTCAGTTGTTTGTCTAAATGAATCCAGGCTCTAGTTGGCAATGCTAGTCCATTTTGCTCAATAGCTGTAATGTCCATAGAGCTTGGAGCATTGCTTGCGAACGAAACGCAATCCTGGCGATCGCTCAAAAACGATTCCTCGATGCTACTGTCAGGATTTGTTTACGCTTATGATTCTTTTTGTCTATACTTCAATTCGAGAATGTAAACAGGCATAAAGGTTTTGGCGAACCGCATCTACCAGAAAGCAGCAGCTACACCCAAAACTGATCCCTGGATTTGAGTAGGTTTAACATGAACCTTGACCAATTGGAGCAATTGAGAGATTGCTGTCGTGATGAAGCAGCCTTTGGAAAAATGTTACAAGTCTTGGCAGCAGAGTTTGGGCAGTCTCAAGTTGATCAGCAAAAGGCGCTGTTTCGGGTCATTGCCAAAATTCGAGAATCTCTAGATTTAGGTACCATCTTTAAGTCAGCGGCGACTGAAGTGCGTGAGTTGCTGGATGCCTGTCGTGTCGGTGTGTTCCGGTTTGACCCAGACTCTAATTGGAACAAAGGCGAATTTGTCTCAGAGTCCGTATTGCCTGAGTTTGAATCGCTTTTGTCTACCCAAATTCACGATCATCACCTTGACGAACAGCTTGCTACTGAGTACGACAAAGGCTATGTCCAGGTGATAGAAGATACCTCTAGTGCCTGGACAGATGGACGCTACACCATCGCCCTAGAGAAACTACAAATCAGAGCCAGTTTGGTTGCGCCATTGCTTCAGGGCGATCGCCTCTGGGGGCTATTGTGCATTCACCAGTGCATTGGTCCGCGACGCTGGCAAGCTTCGGAAATTGAATTTGTGACTCAGATTGCAGCGCAATTGGGAGTTGCGATTCAGCAGGCAGAGTTTTTGGCGCAGACACAGCATCAGTCTGAGGCGTTGGCCCAGGCGCTAGAAGATTTGCAAAAGACGCAGACGCAGCTGATTCAAAATGAAAAGATGTCTAGCCTGGGGCAACTGGTTGCAGGTGTTGCCCATGAAATCAACAATCCGGTGAATTTCATCTATGGCAACCTGATCTACGCCAGTCAATATACTCAGGATTTGCTCGATCTGATTGCACTCTACCGCAAACATTACCCAGAAACTCACCCCGAAATTGGCGATCGCACCAACCTGATCGATCTAGATTTTCTAGTCGAAGATCTGCCTCGGATGCTGACCTCGATGCAAATTGGAGCCGATCGCATCCGTCAAATCGTGCTGTCGCTAAGAAATTTTTCGCGGCTCGATGAAGCTTCCGTCAAACTCGTTGATATCCACGAAGGCATCGACAGTACCTTACTGATTTTGCAATATCGGCTCAAGGCAAAAACCGGAACCACTGGCATTAAGGTGATCAAAAAATATGGCGATTTACCGTTGGTTGAGTGCTTTCCTAGCCAACTCAACCAGGTGTTTATGAATATTCTGAGCAATGCGATCGACGCGCTATATGAATCTGGGAGTCCTCTGAATCGTTCCGTTCAGGAGCCGATCGCCAACCTAGCCTTAGAAAATTCAGCCTCAGAAAATCACGCAGCCGAAACCTCGCTTGACGGACTTGCTAACTTAGCTCTGTCAAATTCTCCTCGGTGCAACCAGATCACGATTACCACAGCAGTGGCACACGGTTACCCAGATGACATTCCGCGTGCCATTATCTGTATTGCTGACAATGGACCAGGAATGCCCGAAGCCGTTCGAGCAGAGATTTTTCACTCCTTCTATACAACCAAGCCCATTGGCAAAGGTACCGGACTGGGGCTATCTATCAGCTACCAAATTGTTACAGAACGGCACAACGGCACCCTCTGCTGCATGTCACAAGTTGGACAGGGCACAGAGTTTCGGATTGAAATTCCCGTCCAACAGATTAAGCAGTATTCAGAGAAGCCAAACCTAACTTCTCGCTCAAACTTTTTCTCAGATAAAGCGGAAGATTAACCAGACTTAACTCCATCAAGCGGCAGGTGTAGAAACTTGAGGAATTTGAGAGGCAGGTGGGGGCGCGGGAGTCGGGCAGGTCAAGTTCTCAAAATCGCAGCTATAGATGTAAGGTCCTTGCCAACTCAGCGGAATTTCTAGCAAATCTCGCGTTCCGGTCATTGCCTGTCCGACAAACAAAAGTAGCGCAATGCAGTTTAGCACCGTGTGAACAACACGCCAGCGATTGGAACGATCTTTGTAAATGTCTTGGACGATCGCCAGCGAAAAAATCATTAGTAGTGCGGCGACTATACCATAGTGGAAGTGCGATACGTACCACTCGTCTGTACGCCGATAAACCCCATCTTGCCAACCCAAAATTACTAACCCGGCACCTGTAAGGGTGGCAAAGATGCCTCGCCAATGTGCTTCTCTCGCACGATATAGCACTATCAGGGAGGCAATGGTGGCAATAAACATCAGGACGATGAAGCCAACCTGAAGCGGCTCAAGCGTACCTTCTCGTTGCTGAGTGATAAATCCGCTATATCCGAACACAACTGAATAGGCTAGTGCTATCAGCGTAACTCCGACTACTGCACCTGTAAGCCAACGACCCAGATCTAGATGTTCCTTGCCCACCACTGGAGGAATTTTGCTTTTGCCGCCTTCTTTAGCCTGAAGCCGTCGTTGTCGAGTTTGCCAGGCGAAGTTGACGACCATACCAATTAGCGGAAAGACAAAGAAAACGGCGATCGCCGGATGGATTAATGCCCAAAAATCTTTAACTCCCATTAGAAACTCTCCATAACAGCACAAATTTTAAGCACAAACTAATACCAAACCCTGCCAGATAAGCACGACTCTGTACGGGTAGGTTTACTAGACAAAACCTGGATGGAGCAAAGATTCAACAGCAAAACCTGCTCCTACGGAAACTACGGTTAGTTACCCAGATCTGGATATAAAACCTCGCTTCAGAATTAAAGTCTTTATACAAGATGCACCTTCAGATAGCTCAAAACATTGCAGATTAGAAATGAATTGCTTAGGGAAACCTCCTCAGTCAATTCATTTCTAAATCTGCAATGAGATGAACTCTAGCCAAGCAACATTCCAGGTAAACAGGCTATTATCCTACAACTTGTGATTCCAGAAGGGTGTTAATCAGTAAACAAATTTATGAGAGGGGTTGTGAGTTGGGGATTAGGTAATGATTACTTGCAATCCCTACTCTCCAATCCTTAATTCTCTAGCTCCCCAGCGTTGCATAACCAAAAGTCGCGTTAAACATCCGACACCAGATGACAGCAGAGTTAAAGTCATCCAGGTTCACGTCCGCAGGAATGGCATAGCGTTGGGTTCCTGCGGTGCTTTGCAGCGGGGCAAGCGTGATGTAGTCCTGTTCCTGGATGCCGCTAACGGGAGGTTCACCAGCCCGATGGAGAACTACATATAGATCAGGGCCGCTGTCGCTACGAAATGTTTCGTCGAACTCTAAGTAGCGATCGCCATTTTCAGTCACAATCTGTACCATTCCCTCTGTTGGATGCTCTGCAGCAACAAAAGTTCCAGTTTTTGTTGCGGTAGCCTGAGCAATCTGAATGGGACTAGCTTCAGCAGTGATAGGCAACGATTTAACCTGTGCTGCTAGAGATGGGGCGGCAGTTTGAGTATCAGCCTGAGCGTTGGTGCCAGCTAAAACCAGGAGAGAAACTACGCCAAACGAAACCAGAGCAATCAATTTCATGACTGTACAATTTCTTACCAACAACTCAACACACTGTAGGGTTTCATCATCAGTAGAGAATGATTGCGGGCTGAGAATTTAGGCATCAACTCCTACAGTCCCACTCATTCAATTCTCAGTCACTTCTAATCTAAGGTGACTAAAGAATAGACTTCCTGCATGAATTACTTTTTGAAGCGTGAATGGTAGCGTAGCCGCACCGCGCTACCATTCACGCAGGAGACATCATGAGCGCGATCGCGCTCACAACCCTGAACGACAATCTATTTTCAATGCAGATCTAATTTAGGATGTTACCTTTCAAAAACTAAACCACTAAAATCAGACCGGAAGGTTATAGATAGATTAAATGCCGAGCTAGACGCAAAACACTGTTTGTTCTGCGTATATATAAAAAGACCGTGAAAGACCGCTATTCAGGTAGGACATTTATGTCAATCCAGCTATGCATCGGTAGGAGACGGCAGCCATGACAACTTCGCAATTGGGTAAGACGGAGTTAGATCAGCGCAAACCTTCACGGTTTATGCGACCGCAAACAGCAACCTTGGCAATGCTGAGCTTGATTGGAATTGCCAGTGTAGTGGTGGGTGGGTGGTTTGCTGGTCAGGGAACCATCAATCGCATCTTTGATCAACTCGAACTTCTACAGGAAAATCCGCCACTCTGGTTAGAAGTGCCTATGGTGACTGGAGAGTATCTGCTGTTTCCTACGGTGGCGCTGCTGGTGCTGGTGCTAGTGGTGATGAAGGTGTCTCCCCAACCGCGTACCTGGTCGAGATTAGTTGTGGTTGGCATTTTGATTGCGCTGACGCTGCGCTATCTGGCTTGGCGATCGCTCTCCACCCTCAATCTCTCTGACCCGCTCAATGGCGTATTTAGCCTGGGTTTGTTTCTCCTAGAATTGCTGATGCTAAGCAACGGCACGATTCAGCTTTTTCTGATGCTGCGAGTGCGCGATCGCCGCCGAGAAGCCGACGTGCTGTCGATGGATGTGCTGAATCAGAAATTTACGCCCACCGTAGACATTTTTATTCCTACGTACAATGAGCCGACGTTTATTTTGCAGCGCACAGTGATGGGCTGTCAGGCGATCGAGTATGCCAACAAAAATATTTACCTGCTCGACGATACTCGTCGCCCCGAAGTTCAAGCACTAGCTGAGGAATTGGGCTGCCACTACATGACCCGACCCGATAATCGTCATGCCAAGGCAGGGAACCTGAACCATGCGATCGCCCAAACCCAGGGAGAACTGCTCGTCGTCTTTGATGCCGACTTTGTGCCTACCAAAAACTTTCTCACCCGCACCGTGGGCTTCTTTCAAGACCCCCAGATTGCCCTGGTGCAAACTCCTCAAACCTTCTACAACCCCGACCCGATCGCCCGCAACCTGGGTTTGGAAAATGTTTTAACCCCAGAAGAAGAAGTCTTTTATCGTCAAATTCAGCCGATTCGCGACGGAGCAGGCAGCGTCATCTGCTCTGGCACTTCCTTTGTCGTGCGACGCAGCGCTTTGGAACAGATGGGCGGCTTTGTCACCGACTCACTTAGCGAAGACTACTTCACTGGAATTCGACTGTCGGCTCAAGGCTATCGGCTGATTTATCTCGACGAAAAGTTGAGTGCAGGGCTAGCTGCCGAAAACATTGCGGCTCAGGCAGTTCAGCGACTTCGATGGGCACGGGGAACGCTCCAGGCTTTCTTCATCAAAGCCAATCCACTGACCATTCCTGGACTCACCCCGCTTCAGCGATTGGCCCACCTGGAAGGACTGCTGCACTGGTTTACCAGTATCTCGCGAGTTGGATTCCTAGTTATGCCGCTGGCTTACTCCTTTTTGGGTGTGATTCCGCTGCGAGCAACGGCCGCCGAACTGCTCTATTTCTTTCTGCCTTACTACATTGTGCAGTTGACGGTGTTTTCCTGGCTCAACTACCGTTCTCGCTCAGCCCTGTTATCTGATATTTACTCACTGGTCCTGTGCTTTCCGCTGGCGCTGACGGTGATTCAGGCGATGCTCAATCCATTCTCGAAGGGCTTTAACGTCACGCCAAAAGGTACCGCCAGCGATCGCTACACCTTTAACTGGGGGCTGGCGGCCCCGCTTATTGCCCTATTTATTGCAACAGCAGTGAGTCTTTGGGTCAACCTGGGAATTTGTATGATCAAAGGCGCATGGCAGCAAACCGTGTCGCCAGAAGTCGCCGAACAGGTAAAAGGAATTGGCTTAGGCTGGATCTGGAGCGGCTACAACCTGATCATGTTGGGGATCGCGCTACTGATTTTGCTGGACGTACCGCGACCGAACCTTTACGAATGGTTTGACCTGCGTCGCACGGTACGTCTGACAGCTGGCGATTGTCCCAAAGGGGGAACTGTTTCGCATCGCACCTTTTGGGGTGTCACCACCATGATGTCTGAAGTCGGGGCAGAAGTTGCCCTAACTCAGGGAGGCTTTCCGGCAATTCCTCTAGGTGAATCTCTACCCATCACACTAGAAATTATGGAAGAAGGAGTCACCTTACAGGGACAAGCAACCCGCACGGGCTTTAGAGATGAGTTTCCTACCGTGCGAATTAGCTTTGAACAAGTGAGTTTAAACCAGCAGCGATCGCTCGTCGAAATGCTGTTTTGCCGTCCCGGTCAATGGAAAACTCACTATACGCCTGGTGAGTTTGCTTCATTCCTGCTGCTGTTTAAAATCTTATTTAGACCGCGTGTATTGTTTGACCGAAACATCGATGTGAGTGCGGTAGCGGTTGCTAAGGGATAAGCAACGAAATAGCAAAGTCAACAGTTCGCTAATAATAGGAAAGCTATTGCAGCAGCCTGTAATAGCTTTCCTATTGTTGGTGAGTGAATCAATAGCGTTTTAATCACGTTATGGTGTGGGCTTTGATTACACCATGACGCGGTTGAGAACACACATGACTTTATCAGAATGATGGGGAACCGGAATCGGTTTACTCCACGCGCCTGCTTCAGCAACGCCAAGTGTGTGTTGCCTGAGAATGTAAGCTTTTACGTTGTCTTCAGTCCCAATCACCAACGTGGTGAGAATGCGCGGATCGGGGTTGATTTGAATCAGAGAAGCATTATCAGTCATAGCAATCTAAAACTTCAGGTTGAGGGACTAGGAGCTAGAGTCTGAGAACTAGGGCAGATTACCTCTGACCTCAAGTCCCCAGCCCCTAACTCCTGAGATTTGTCTCCTAAAACCAAAGCCACCCTGCTGCTTTTTTGCCATAGCAAAGTCAGGGTGGCTAGTGGAGTGATAAACTGCCCTCTAGCCCTCCGAACTGTTACCGCAGTTTTGAGGGTTAGTCGCCTGGGGCTGGTGCAAACAGTCTCAGGTGACGCTTTGATCTCGGATATGTTTTTGTACTGAGGAACCAGACTACTTGAGAATGAAGCTTTTCGCAAGTGGTTCTTGATACAGGTTTACAGGCTTGGACTTCTGATCACAACCTGTGCAGCTTTGATCTCGACATTCCGAGTTCTGAGGTCAAAGCTTCGAGTTCTGAGGTCAAAAATTTAGGCTTTGAAGTCAAGGTTTCAAGCTCTGGGGTTGAGGGGTCAGGGTTGGGAATCGAAGTTTCAACTATCGTAGAAGGGCAATGAAGCCCGCCCGTTCAAAGTGCCTGTCATGAGCCAAGGCTTCAAGAATATTTGTGCCCAAGTTGGGAAGCGATCGCCCTTCCTAACAACGGAGCAAACGATCCAGGTCGAAATCCTATTTGTGCGGCAGGCGGGAATTTCTTCAGATTAAGCATCAGCGCCCCCACAGTTTTTGCTCAACTTGCCTGATGGGATCGATCGCTCATTCTAAAATAAGATGCGAGGGAACTAGAGGCTTGCTTATTATTTTATTGGTAGGTTTAGTGAAATTAAGCGATCGCCTGATTTTTGTTTACTGATTGCCTGGGTTGGGCGATCGCCATCAATGTCGTGGATAAACGTATGAACCCATTCATCGACAAGATCTACCAGGAATTGCTCCCGGAGGTGCGGATTGAGAGCATTGATCCACACAACCCCGTAGTGATTCGCCATGTTCCTGCTCCCTGGCAGCGACTCGGAGCCGGAAACTATGCCGCAGTGTTCTACCATCCTGACTATCCCAATCAGGTGGTAAAAATTTATGCCCCTGGACGACCTGGGTTTGAGGAAGAGCGAGAAGTCTACCGTCGCCTGGGTTCCCATCCCGCTTTTTCAGAATGTTTTTATGCCGAAAAGAACTTTTTAGTTCTCAAACGCTTATATGGGGTAACGCTTTACGACTGCATGAACCGGGGTTTGCGAATTCCAGAACAGGTGATTAAAGACATTGATAAGGCATTAGAGTATGCGCGCGATCGCGGACTTTATCCCCACGACGTTCACGGACGCAATGTAATGATGCTTGACGGCAGAGGTTTAGTCGTTGATATCTCAGATTTCCTGCATCAAGAGGACTGTTCAGCCTGGAATAATCTCAAGAAAGCCTATTACTGGTTTTATCTACCTGTTCTCTCACGATTGCGGCTGCGAGTACCCTATTTTGTCCTGGATTTGGTTCGTGCAGGCTACCGTCTCTTCCGCCGCATCACACGTCTGAGGCTACGGAGTAGTCCTAAGTCCCAATAGGCATAGGGCGCAGCATTCGGCAAACAGACTCTGGAATAGATCGAGAATTTCTGCCCGAATGCTACGCCCTCCGAACGCTACGCCTCATAGAGAAATGCGATCGCATCACCCTAACGCTGCAAGAGCTTCATTGCCACCTGTCCCATTTGCTGAGCGTAAGCAAGCTGGACTAATAGCATTCCAGCAGGCTCAACATAGCGAGCATTTCGCAGTGGGCCAGCATCAATGGGTTCAACTTCTGTTTCGCGCAGCAGGTCAGCCACGATCGCCTTTGCTTCTGCATCATCGCCACAGTAAAACACAGTTGGAGTCTGTCCATTAAATTGCGTAGAAGGAGAAAGCAGTACTTCTGCAAATAGAGGCATTGATTCTACCAGACGGGCGTTTGGTGCAAGTTTGGCGATCTCTTCTGCCGCAGAAGTAGTGGTGCCAACTGCCAATCCACTCATGTCAGGCAAGAGCGCATTTACACAGCTAAATAAAATCTTGCCGTCCAGCGAACCTGCCTGCTGAAGTGCATCCTCAACCACTGCCCAGGCTACCGATAGCACCACTACATCGGCAAACTGCACCGCTTCGGCGGGTGTTCCCGTTAATGTTTCCGAACTTACAGATGCAGCGGCGGCTTTGAGTTTTTCTGGATTCCGGGAATAGCTAAACATGAGTTGATGTCCATTTTTTGCCCAAAATTTGCCCATGCCCGTGCCCATATTGCCTGCACCAATAATGCCAATTTTCATTATTTCTTCCTCGTATATCGTTCTTCAGGTTGAAGCCGTTGAAAAATCTTGACTGTGGCGGACGTAATCTTGAACAAACGCTGCAAAGGTTGTTGGAGGTCGGTGTAGGAGATGGGCGATCGCCATTGTAATGATCGAGCCTGCTCCAGCGTGCCAACAATCAAACAACTGTGCTTCTGCATCTAGATACCATTCGGGTTCGCCATTAGCAAGACGAGCCGCTTTGAAATTAGCAGGTATCACATTTACATACTGAACGGATCGATTCAATGCTTTCGCAAAATACTCAGCGACTTGATTAAATGAAACAGCTTCCGCACCCGTTAGATCGTAAGTTTGATGTTCATGCCCTGGTTCATTTAAACAAACGGCTGCCACGGCCGCTACATCCCGCGCATCCACATGTGAGATTTTTGAGTCTCCAACAGAGTGATAAAATACCCCTTGTTGAGCAATAGATTGAGCAAACCAGCGCATGTTCTGCATCAGCATATTCGGACGTAAATGAGTCCATGCCATGCCTGATGCTTCCAGATGTTGCTCAATTTGGCGATGCCACTGTTGGAATACACTTGGCAACTCACCAGCATGAAGCACAGAAAGCTTCACCAGATGGCGAACTCCTGCCCGTTTTGCGGCATCGATAAAATGGCACTCTAGCTCAACTTGATGCAGATCATTGGGCATCACCAAAAACGCTTTTTCAATTCCTTGTAATGCTGCATCCAAACTATCTGATTGACTAAAATCTCCTTGAACCAGTTCAATGCCCTGTGCTGCTAGATTTGCGGCTTTAGCTCGATCTCGTACGAGTGCCCTCAACGGCACCTTTTTCTCAACCAAGTGGCTGACCACTTCACCACCAATATTTCCTGTTGCACCTGTCACTAGAATCGTCATCACATTCTCCTACTTGTGAACCTGATTAGTTCTACAGTTTCAATCCAGTCGGATTGGGCTAGCGTTTTGGATAAAGCCATCCAGCAAATAGCTTGGTCAGTCGGGGCATAACCCCATAAGTCATGATCGAAACCATAAGCAGAACGACTACCAGAGTTCGCAACAAAGGGGGGAGTGGCAGGAGTAATGGCACCACAAACGTTGTGGCTAAGTTGAGCAGAATGAAAATAGCAATTCCCGAAAGGATGACCATTTTGTAGCGTGGAGGTGGGGGCATTCCGGGTTGAGTGGGTAAGGTAAACCAAGTCTCCAACCCAGTGAGAATGGAAGTTTGCCCTACATCAACGGTGAGTTGACTGGCGCGTTTGAGCAATTGTTGGCGAATCGGTGAAGTCTCCCACTGTTTGAGATGGCTGACGCGATCGAATTTGAACACAATCCGATATTCAGAACTGCTGCTGCCAAAGCGAAATACATTTACGCCGAGATGTCCTTCAAAAGAATGGGCGGCTGCAATCAGATCGGTGAGAACTTGCTCAAAAGCCATTTCACAGCCTGGTTTAACCCGTTGCAGCACATCGACGGTGACTGGTGGATCATCCGCATTGTTGGCGGAATCTATGATATTCAAGCTGATCACTCTCCCAGTTGCAATCCTGGAATTCCCACCTCAAGGCAAACTACCCTTCCAGGCTCAACTCCTGTTGAAGGCGGAAAAGACATGCCGCCGTTGGTGACAACGTAAATGCTGGTGCAAGCTTCTCCCTGCCCAAACGCAAGCGCTGTGCTACCCGTCATGTCTTCTGCGGCTCCAGCAATAATTGTGGCCTCTCCCACGGGTGAAATTCTCACTACGCTGTTATAGATGTGAGTGGTGCCATAGAGATTTCCCTGCTGATCAAAAGCAAAGTCATCCAGATTAATCGGAGCCACAAACACTTCGGGTTTGCCAGGTTGCCCGTTTGCGATGGGGATTTTGACGAGCTGCATTTTCTCTGTGTTGGAGGCATAAAGCACTCCCTCAAAAATCTTTAACCCATTGACCGCTGGAAATTCGCTGTCCGAAGAACTGCGGGCTAAGTGAGGATGCTCAAGCCAGATCTCAGCCTTTTTTTCGGATACTGTGAGTTGCCAAATGGCTCCCCGGTAGGAGTCAGCAATTAGGATGCGATCGCCATCTAAAAGCGTCATGCCATTAAGAAAAACAGCATCTGGTAATGTCACTAAAACACTGGTTTCTCCCTCTGACGAGACATTGTACACAGTGGGAATATTCTGCTCATCCCAGGCACTCAGCAGCAGATTGTCATCCGGCAGAAAGGCTAGTCCCGTTGCTTTACCAGCAATTTGAGCATGGAGAATGGGCGGGTTGTTTGCTTCAATTCGCCAGATGCTACCTTCATAGTGATTAGTGACGAAAAGGGTATTGTTTGCATCAACAGCAATGCTTTCTAAAAAGGTATTAACCGGAAATTCTGCGATCGCCTTTGCTGGAACCGGAGCAGTTGGCGTTTCCGCAAAAATGGGAGGTAATCCCGGTGAGTCAGCCATGCAAATATTTCCTTGTCCACTTTCTAGTATCGCTAAAGACTAGACCAGATTTGCCCAAATTGTTTTGTACTGCGTGTAACTCTCCAATGCTTCTGCACCAGTACCAGTAGTATCATGCACAATTAATTGTTACCAAATGGTTACTAACAGGATTTTGTCACTATGCTCGAAAAACAGTATGGTTGTCCGGTCGAGTTTACGCTGGATAGAATTGGCGGCAAGTGGAAATGTGTGATTCTCTGGTGGTTGCGGCGGGGCACAAAGCGATTTGGTGAACTGATGCAGTTGATGCCAGGAATTAGCCGAAAAGTATTAACCACTCAACTACGTGAACTTGAAGTAGACGGCTTGATTAGTCGTCAAGTGTTTCAGGAAACACCGCCGCGTGTCGAGTATTCGCTGACGGCATACGGCGAGACACTGCGACCGATCACAGAATTGATGTGTAACTGGGGCAAGGCAAATGCTCCAGAGTTTCAGTTTGGCGTGATGTGTTTGCGTGGATTGCGAATTTTGGCGATCGCCAACTCACTCCTACGCCAACGACTAGAAGCTGAATTAGGTGAGTTGCGCGGCGCAAATTTAACAATCACTTCACTGGCGATCGCCCTCAACACCCTCAACCAGATTAGCCCCGACATTGTGTTGATTGATTTCAGTGTTGACGAGGATTTTAGTCTGCTCCACAATCCACTTAAAACATTAGCTACAGATTCTCAAAAGTCAATTCCAGTAATTGTTTTGACTGCTAATGATCATGAGCGCGATCGCGCTATCTTGCAAGGGTTTCCACTTCATTTAATGGAGCCAGTGGAAACTTCAGAACTGGTGGGGGCGATCGCCAATTTAACTACAGCAGAGAATGCTGAAAGTAATACGGAATGAGCCGTTACCGTTGTTCAAGCCACCGCCGTACTTCCGCTTCTGAAACATTGTAAATTCCTTTCCCAGTAGCGGGATCATAAGCACTCCATGAAGCATCCTCGACATGTGTATTAGAATGCTGGAAGTTCTGCCATGCCTGAACTTCCGGCTTCTTCCTAATTAGTAAATGAATCAGAAATTGCTGGATATTTTCTGCCCAACTTTTGGTAGTAACCTGGGGGAAATTAGCGGCTGGGTGGTCGGAAGAGTAACATCTTACATCAGACTTGGAATTAGATGGAGAATGATTCACGATCACTGCCTCTCACAAAATATGGTTTCTAATCTCACGTTAGGAATTTAATTTTCTAAGATCAAAATGCTCTCTATATAGTTGCCATCAGTAAAATCGATGGATAATACCCATGTGTTGTTTTGGTCAGGCGAATGAAACCCAACCCCAAAAGTTCATTCACACTGACACAACTGCGAATTTTAATTGCGATCGCTACTTATGGAAGTTTTAGCGAAGCAGCATTGCAGTTAGAGATGTCTCAGTCGTCGGTGAGTAATGCGATCGCCACTCTCGAAACCGAACTCGGAGTCATTTTATTTGTCCGGGGTCGTCAGGGTGCCAGTTTGACCCCTGTGGGTGAACAAGTGTTAGCCTACGCCAAACAAATGATGCAGCTTCAGGAAGAGATTTACAAAACCGTCAACCTCGCCAAAACGCTTCAGGGCGGGCAGGTTCGTATTACTTCATTTCGCAGCATCACTACTCATGTTTTGTCGGGCGTGATTGCTCAGTTTCGGCAACGGTTTCCCCAGATTGGCGTGACTATTTTGGAACAATGGGACAATCAACACATTGTCAGTGCTTTGCGTCAGGGGCAGGCAGACATCGGCATTATTGATCATCCGCTGGATGATCAGTTTGACACCTGGGAACTGTTGCAAGATGAGTATGTTGTCCTGTTGCCGTCCTCCTTTCAGGTCAAGGGAACTGGGTTAGATTGGGACGATTTACGCAATTATCCCTTTGTGATGTTCTCAGAAGGCGATCAGCATGACGAAGAGGTTTTTGCTCACTGTTCTGTCTTTGATACATTCTTGAAAGTCGCTTACTGGGTCAAGGCAGATTCCAGCATTGTCAGCATGGTGGCTCAGGGGTTAGGAGCGACCATTATTCCTCGTCTCGCAGCCGAACCAATTCCCAATACCATTCAGGTATTCAGCTTACCTGTACCGCTATTTCGTATGGTTCAAGTGGCAGTTTTGGCAGATGCTTTGTTTCCACTCCCCGTTTTTGCATTTTTGGAAATGCTCAAATCTGAGTCCAGATTCTATATCTGAGTTGCCGCTTTTACTGTGGAATGATCTGCGATGTTGATCGAAATCACTCACGCTAGCTAAGCAACTATTTATACTTCTGCACATTGGCAAGCCTTCAACATTTTTATTCTTACAGATTGAATTCTTGCAGTTCAAAAACCTTTGCGGTCTGCGAAACAGCCCTCACCAGACTAGTAGAGATCATCAGTAGCCACCTCCCTTTGGGCAAGCTTAAGGGTAAATTACTTCACTCACCTTATGCCAGTCTTTAAACGTCCGCTCAGCTTCCTGAACCGAAATACTCAGAAAGCTTCAGGATTCACTCCCAATCCCACATCATCGGTACTACAGCCGCCAGCATCCGCGCCACAGCAACCCAAAACCCTCGCTCAGCTAGAGCAGGAAATGGCAGCCGAGGCACAAGTTCTACCGACCCGACCGATGCGGCATTCCCCTAACCCTATCGGGCGGACGTTTAACAAAATCAAATGGACTGTTATTTTGCTTGGTATTCCGGCTGGCATGGTTTGGTTTGTGAACCTGCCTTACCCAATGATTCGCCGTCCAGTGGCGGAGGCTGCTCCTATCTTGCTGCTGCCCAGCTACATCAGCATGGACAACCACTATCGGCAGGCGATCGCCTCTCTAGAACAAGCCGAGCAGCTAATCAACAACCCCACTAGCCCCGCCGACATTGACTTGGGAGAGCAAAAAGTCGAGCAGGCACAGAAGAGCCTCAACGCATTGCCAATTGGGTTCCTCAACGACTTTCCAGAATACCGCTACTGGTGGTATGACTGGCGCTTTAGCAGCAGCCGATTCTACGATGCCCGCACCACAGTTGCACAGTTAGAGGCTGTTGTCTTTCAAGAGAAAAATGCTCAGGTCGCTTTATTTGATGCAGAACAGTCCCTCAATGCAGCAAAACAGCAGTATCAGCAGGCAACTACACCTGTTGATAAGGGAGTGGCGATCGCCGCATGGCAATCTGCCCTCGACCAGCTTGCTACAATCCCCGGTCAAACCCTTGCAGGCAGAATGGCTCAGCAGAAGTATGTAACCGGTGAACGTGATTTTGCCACAACTGTTGGAGTTGCTGCGGGCAATGAGCGAACCAGCGCCATAATCGAAGCAGCGAGAGGATTTGCATGGGAGGCAGCCAAAGCGGGACAGAACCCACCCCACTCAGTTGAACAATGGCAACAAGTTGAAAACCTTTGGCTGAGAGCTATTCAGGGATTAGAGCAAGTTCCTGATGATGACTTAATCGGTTATGCAGAAGCACAGCGGCTTTTGGCAGAGTACAACGCTAACTTAGGTCAAATCCAAGTTCGTCAGGAAAATGAACGGATTTCTGTAGCTGCTCTACAACGTGCAAAAGACCAAATTGCTTGGGTGAATAACTATGTTGATGGAGATATAGGCTACATCGCCAGCGAGTTGCAGTCAATCATTAATGATTTGGAAAAAGTTGAGGAAGGCACAACGGCCTATCTGGAAGCTCAAGAATTGCTACTCTTGGCAAATAACAAGCTTAATCAGCTTCAACCTCAATAGTCAGATGTAGGTTGGGTGGAACAAAGTGAAACCCAACATTTTGCTTGTATTCTGTTGGGTTCCGCTTTGCTTCACCCAACCTAGGGTAGCGCTTTTCCCGAATGCTAGCCCGTACAGAATTTGCATCATCTCAGCATGTCATTCCACTGCGGTACGATAGGGGAATGAATTTTCGGTTAGGGTGCGCGATTTGGGCTTACAAGGAGTGGGTGGGCGACCTGTTTCCACCGGGAAGCCGTGCAGCTGAATTTTTGCAGTTGTACAGCAGACGGTTTACGGCTGTTGAGGGCAACACCACGTTTTACTCTGTTCCTAGTGCCGATATGGTGCAGCGATGGGCAACGGAGACACCACCAGGGTTTAAGTTTTGCCTGAAGTTGCCGAGAGATGTTACCCATCAAGGTTTACTGGTACCCCAAATTCCAAGGGCGATCGCCTTCTTAGAACAGATGCAGGGATTGGGCGATCGCCTCGGTCCCATCTTTGCCCAACTGCCACCCAGCTACAGCCCCGCCAGCCTGGATGACTTGAGCGACTTTCTCACTGCCTGTGCGACCAAAACACCATTGGCAGTTGAGGTGCGTCACTCGGATTGGTTTCAGCCTTCTCACACAAACCAGCTCAACGCAGTGTTAGAAAAATTTGGCGTTGGGCGCGTTTTGCTTGATACTCGCCCAATTTATGAGTGTCCTGGCGATCCGCAGCTCAACTCCGAACGACGTAAACCCAAAGTGCCCTTGCAGCCGACCGTGACGGCAAACTTTAGCCTGATCCGCTACATCAGCCACCCTGAACAGGAGATGAATCAGCGGTTTCTAGCAGAATGGGTAACTCATGTGGATCAGTGGTTGCGTCAGGGCACACAGATTTATTTCTTTGTGCATTGCCCAGTTGAGGCGCGATCGCCCGCCAATGCTCGTCACTTTCAGCAGCTATTAGAACAACATGGTGCGCCCATTCCGGCTTTGCCCTGGGATGCGATCGCTCCTCCCCCTTCACAACTCAGTCTGTTTTAGTTTTGGGTCTTGTTACTCTTTATCTCTCCTTCTCCCTGCCGCTGCCGCTGCCCTTCCCTCCTGATAGGATGGAGTTCAGGTCACAATTGATGCAGCTAATACAAAGGTCACTATGGCTTCAGACGAAAAAAATATTGTTCCAACTCAGCCTTCTAAAGGGTTTCAGGCTCAGTCAGAATCTGCAAAGCCAGCAAAGGATGAGCGTCAACAGCTTTCTATCTACCGCAAATCCGAGCTTTACCCGTTACCTAACAATCGACCGATCGCCGACAACGATGTTGACAACCCAGATGAGCTAATGGGCTACCTGGACTAGGTTACGTCTTTTGCGGTTTCTGCCACCAGCAGATCGACTACATCCTCCATGCTGTTTCGGCGCTGGTATGCTTGCCGTTGCCGATCGGCACTCGTTCCATGTTGCAAAGTGTGGTAGACGAGTTGAGAGACTTCATCCCAATCTCCCTGAGCCTCAAGAGCAGGTTTGACAAAGTTCAGCAGTTTGTCAATCATTTCACGAGCCGGAAGGGCCCGTTTATTGATCACATCAATCAGATGTTCTGTTAAGCCATGACGGGCAGCGTGCCAGTGAGCAGCCCGCAAAATCTCAGGACGAACATCTGTAAAGGGTTGATTTTCTGTCACCTCGCCATAGCAGGTTTGCGCCAGGGCACGGGTTAGCCCAGCGACCATGACGGCTTCGTCGATGGTGGTGCAGACATCGGTGACACGAAATTCGATGGTAGGAAAGCGTTCTGATAGGCGAACGTCCCAGTAGATTTTGGTGCCGTCTTTGATCGTTTCGGTCGCAATCAAGTCTTGGATGAGCGCATCATAGTCTGCTTTAGACTTGAATGCTAAAGGAAGTCCGGCCATGGGCCAGCGGCTCCAAAGTTCTGTTCTATAGCTTGCATAGCCTGTGTCTTCGCCTTGCCAAAAAGGAGAGCCTGATGCCAGTGCCAGCAAGGGAGACAGCCACAGACGGGCACGATTCATTACCTGGACGGCAATTTCGCGATCGCTCACTCCGACATGGACGTGACAGCCAAAGATAATCAGGTCGCGCATCAACTGCTGATAGTCCACAATTAAGCCTTTATAGCGCTCTCTGGGCGTCACCTGCTGGTCTGCCCATTTGGAAAAGGGATGCGTTCCGGCGGCAGCAATTTGGCTTCCGTCTTTGGCGGCAGCAGCAATGATTGCACCTCTCAGGCGAATTAGCTCTGAACGAACCTCTGCAAGGGTATGACAAACTTTTGTCGCAATTTCGATTTGCGAGAGGTACACTTCAGGCTGCACGGTGTCACCCAGGGTTTCCTGGGCGTTTGTTAAGATACGGGTGCCGTGAGGACACAGTTCTCGTGTGGTTGGGTCGATTATCTGATATTCTTCTTCGACACCGAGGGTAAATTCTTGGGCTTGGGGTGACATATCGGATATTTCCTTTCGTTAAAACGCCCCAAAAACATTCTCTTTGCAGGGGTGGGCAGCGATGAGTTTGAGCCTATGCATGATTGTAAGAGACGAGGCGGAGAATCTACCGTCCTGTTTGAATAGTGTCAAGGCAGCCGTGGATGAAATGGTGGTGCTGGATACGGGTTCAACGGATGAAACGGTGGCGATCGCCCAATCTTTTGGCGCACAGGTACATCACTTTGACTGGTGTGATGACTTCTCAGCCGCCCGTAATGCCGCGCTTCAGCACGTCACTGGTGATTGGGTGCTGGTTTTAGATGCAGACGAACGGCTGGAAACTGGAATTGTGCCTCAACTCAAGCAAGTGATGCAGCTAAACACTTACCTGGTGGTAAATCTGGTGCGTCAGGAAATTGGGGCAACACAATCACCCTATTCACTGGTGTCACGGCTGTTTCGCCGTCATCCTAAGATGCAGTTTTCGCGTCCTTACCATGCAATGGTGGATGATAGCGTTGCCGCAATTCTTCAGCGAGAACCCCAGTGGCAGGTGGTGGAGTTGCCAGAGGTGGCGATTTTGCATGAGGGTTATCAGGCGGGAGCGATCGCTAGTCGCGACAAGCTGCAAAAAGCTCGAATGACGATGGAGCGTTTTCTGGTCAGAAATCCTGGCGATCCCTACGTTTGCAGTAAGTTGGGAGCACTATATGTGCAGATCGACAAAGTCAGCTATGGGATTGAACTGCTAGAACGCGGCTTAAAGTCAGCGCAGGTTGATCCCCCAATTGGCTATGAGTTGCACTATCACTTGGGCATTGCCTACAGTCGCTTGCAGCACCTCGACCAGGCAGGAATGCACTATCAGTTGGCGATTCAGCAGCCAATCCTGCCCCGTCTAAAGTTAGGAGCCTACAACAACCTGGGCAATTTACGTAAAGCCACAGGCGATTTAACGGGAGCAAAAGCCGTCTACGAGCAAGCGCTGAGAGTTGATCCCAGTTTCACAATGGGTCACTACAATCTGGGCATGACGCTCAAGGCGATGGGGCAACTGGGGGAAGCGATCGCCCAATACCAGCAAGCCATTGAGCTTAACCCAAACTATGCTGAGGCTTACCAAAACTTAGGGGTAACGCTACTTAAGCTGGGTAAAGTGGCAGAGAGCCTAGCCGCCTTTGAACGGGCGATCGCCCTGCATCAACAGCACGACCCTACCGAAGCACAGCGATTGCGCCAGGGTTTACAGGAAATGGGATTCCAAGTTTAATCAGGCATAAGTCATCAATTTACCTGAAATGCAGAGTAGTTTTACTGATGAGTCTGAACGCAAACCTGGACGGGCTGCGTTAATCGTGGGAGCGGGTCAGGGAATTGGACTGGAGTTTGTGCGGCAGTTTTTGCAAGGCGATCGCGCCGATTGCCTTTTTGCTACCTACCGCAACCCAGAATCAGAACTGTTGTCTATCACCGATTCTCGCTTGCGCTGCCTGCCGTTAGATATTACTGAAGAGGCTCAAATTGCCACCATCATCGACAAAATTAAAACCGATACAGCCGCCCTTCACAGCGTGATCAACTGCGTCGGTTTGCTGCACGATGGGGCGATGCAGCCCGAAAAGAGCTTGCGGCATCTGAATTCAGAGCAGTTGATGCGTTACTTTCAGGTCAACAGCATTGGAGCTGTGCTACTGGCAAAACACCTTCAGCCGTTGTTCAAGCATGGCGATCGCGCCATTTTAGCCACAATTTCAGCCAAGGTAGGCAGCATTGGCGACAACCAGTTGGGCGGATGGTATGGCTATCGGGCTTCCAAAGCAGCGTTGAATATGTTTATGCGAACCACCGCGATTGAATATCGACGCACTTGTCCTAGGGCGATCGTGGTGACGCTACATCCTGGCACCACAGACACTCAGCTATCCCAACCCTTTCAGCGGAGTGTGCCGCCCGAAAAGCTATTTTCTTGCGATCGCACCGTTCGCCAACTGCTAGCTGTCCTCGATCAGCTTCAGGAAAGTGACAGCGGCGAATTCTTTTCCTGGGATGGCAGCAAATTGCCCTGGTAGCTGCTGCATCACCAAGGGCTGCCAATCAGCGTAAACGCTGCCCAGTAGAAGGGGTGAGACAAGTCCTGGGTTTCATTTCTCACTACCCCATCCGGCAGAAGAATAGCGCCTGAGCGAGAGGTGTAGATTTCGCCATCCTGCAGTCGGACTTCGCCGTTGAGCATAGCAATCTGGGTCTGACGCAGTGCTTCTGCTTTAATTGGAACCTCGCGTAACTGTCCATAAAACTCGGTCATCAGGGCCAATGTTCCCTCATCACTGACGTACCAGAGGCTAGCCAGTGCTGACTTCACGCCTGCCTGTACTGCTAATCCGGCAAAGCCCAGCTCAGCTTGCTCGTCCCCTAGCGCCGTCCGACAGGCACTCAAGACCAGCAATTCCAAAGGAGGATTGCTCAGCCCGAGCTGGCGGATTTCGTCCAGCCGCAATTTCTGATTCCAGAACTGGATGTACGACTCGCCCAGTCCACCGGATCTAAATTCTCCGTGGGTTGCCAGATGCAGAATGCCGAAGGGACGCTGTTCTCGCTGCTGTCTAAGATTTTGTACCGTGAAGTCAGCATTGAGCAAAATCTCGCCCGGCCAAAGGTTTGGAACAATGGTTCGGAGTTCGGTTGGCACAGCGGGCAGAGGGAGTTGGTCGCTAAACTCAGAGGCACCCATCGCCAGAACTTCTAGGCTTCGCATATTGGTGTAGCGGGTGTCGGTGAGACTCAGGCTGGGCATTAACCCGACGCTGTATTTTTCGACCAGAAACTGATCGCCGTCATGCAGTGCCGCCAGAGGAATGAAGCGTAATCCTGTATCCAAAATAAAGGAAAGGTTTTCAATTTCCTCAGCCTGCAAGTCTTGCTCCAGGGGAGCGATGAGCCACTGGTAAAGTTGCTGAGCGGGGGGCAGATAGCCCGTTCCTAGCAGGCGAGGATCTGTGATTTGGCTGACTAGTTTGCGTCTGGCTTGTTCGACCTCGGCACGGGTTACGCCTGCCAGTCGCTTACGAATCGGTTCTCCACTTGAGGTGATGAGCAACAGTTCTAGTTCGTCAGTGGGCTGAGGTTGGAATGAGAGGGCAACGCTTTCATCCTGGCTCGACTGTCGTCCTAAATATTGCTCAAACTGCTGGCTGGCAGTTGCTTCTCGCTCGGCAAAGCCGGAGTTAAAGGTGCTTTCCACGGGAACAAAGCCGACGTAGATCAGCGCTGGTTTTACACCAGTTTCCTGCTGAATGTCTAGCAAGGTATTGCGAGCTGTTACCAGAGGTTGTGGGGTCGTAGGACTACTGCCCGTGTTGGAGTCGGGCTCGGATTGTGGCTCAGGCGTGGGGCGTTCGCAATTCACCTGACATTCAGGTCGCGGAATGATCGGGTTGCCAATACCAGGTTCATCGGGATCTTCTCTACCATCAGGACCATCAGGATCACCCGGATCAACACCAGGGTCCTCAAAATCAGTAATGATTCGAATATTTCCGACCGTGACGCTACCTCGAAAAGATCGGTTAGGCGGAGAAGAAATGGCAGAATCACCGCTGGTAATGGTTCCAGCTGTGCCATTGGTGGTACCGTCGCCGACGATGAAGGGAGTTTCTCCATTACCGCCATGCCGAATGGTGATGTCGCCGCCACCAGCTCCGCCAGAACTGAGAATGCTGACTCCCTCAGAATTGCCTTCTACTAGACCAGTTGCGCGAAAGAATCTCTCGGTCGTGATGTCAACCTGACCACCGCGTCCAAGCTGGCTAGAAGTGTTGATGGAGGTAACTTGAATATCGCCTGTAGGGTCAAGGGTGACACTGCCACCGTCGCCTGTGGTACCCGTTGCGGTGATCGCTCCCGTCGTAATCTCCGTGATGGCGTTGACCGAAATATTGCCGCCGCTGGTACCAGAACTGTTGAGGTTACCTGTCGTAATGGCAGTATCTGAGAAGAGACTAATTGCACCCCCCGCACCTGTACTGTTGCTGGTATCCAAGGCGGCTGTATTGATCTGACTGCCGTCCAGCAGAATACTGCCGCCGCTGGTCGTGACTGGTCCGGAGAAGGCGATCGCTCCCTCGCTCATCGTGCTCAAACTGCCGCCGCCGGTCGTGATCGCTCCCGTCGTAATCTCCGTGATGGCGTTGACCGAAATATTGCCGCCGCTAGTGCCAGAACTGTTGAGGTCGCCCGTGGTAATTGCAGTATCCGAGAGGAGGCTAACTGCACCCCCTGTACCTGTAATGTTGCTGGCATCTAAAGCGGCTGTGTTGATCTGGTTGCCGTCCAGCAGAATACTGCCGCCGCTGGTCGTGACTGGGCTGGAGAAGGCAATCGCCCCCTCGCTCGTCGTGCTCAAACTGCCGCCGCCGGTCGTGATCGCCTCTGTAAAGCTCACATCCCCCTGACTGGTCACCAGAAAAATTCCACCGCCTGTACTGATCGGGGCAGATACTGAAGTGGTCGCTTCACTGGTTAGGGTAAAGTCGCCGCTATTTGTGGCGATCGCCCCCGAAAGCAGAATTTCTCCAACGCTATCGATTGTAAAATCACCACCATCAGTATTGATTGGGCTGGAGACCGAGGTAGTACCACCACTCTCAATCCGAAAATTGCCGCTTCCTGTACTGACGGAGCCAAGAACTAAGGTTGCGCCTGAATTGAGGATAGTAAAGTCGCCACCGACGGTTTGCACTGCGCCAGAAAATGTCGTGCTGCCATTGCCGTTGATGGTGAAGTTGCCGCCGTCAGTGATGATATTGCCCGTCAGGTTAATGTCACCGCTGGGAAACAGACTAAAGCCGCCGCCATTGGTATCGAGGTTTTCGGGCAGCAGGACACTGCTGGGGCGAGTCACTCCACCAATGACAATTTCGCCGCCCGTGGACGACAGCCCGTTTCTCAGGTCAACCTCACCGGGCGTGTCAATCGTTAGAGCATTGGTTCCAGGTGCCGCACCAAACGAGAGTGGTCCAGTGGTGATGTTGCCCGCGGCTGTGAGGGCGATCGCCCCTCCTGCTCCACCCGTTAGATTTGTCGTGACGGTGCCAGCGCTGGTATCAATCCCTCCGGTTGTGCTGCTGATCGTGATTCCCTGACCTGCCGTAGCAATATTGCCCGTGACCACATTTTGATCTGCCCGTAGTGTCACGCTGGCATTCCCCTGCCCGGTGATGGTGCCGCCTGTAGTGTTGATCGAGCCACCCGTTCCGGTTGCTTGCAGCGTTACAGGATCATTAAAGGTGAGATCACCAAGCAAATTAACTTGCCCACTGCCGTCAGCCCGTCCAATTGTGATGCTGTCAAATCCATCCTGGAATACAGCCAACTCTGTAGCGAACAGATCAAGGAACAGTGGACCTCCAGCCGCATTTCCTCCTACTTGAATCGTATATTCGGGATTGGCGGTCTGAAGCAACACCGAACCCGTCCCTAAAATTGTGCTGTTGGGCAAGTCGATCGCATCTGCCGTGACGATCAGGTTGCCATCGCCCAGTTGTAGCGTAGCCCCATTGATGATGACTGCCGTACCAGCGTTAGGACTAGCTAGCTCCAGGGTGCCATTGCCCGTTAACGAGAAGGTGCCATTGGTGAGTGAAACCCCATTTTGAAAACTGGTACCTGTGAAAGTAATCCTGCTGGCATCGGATGAAACATTCCCCGATAGCTCTACCCCGCCCAGAGTTTGGTCGTTGCTACCGCTACCGACGATTGTGCCACCACCCGTATCAAGCCGTCCGTTGGGTTGAACTCGCAACGTACCCACACCGCTGTTGTCACTGTCAGCAGTTAAAACCAGGTTGAGCAAATCGCTACCCGCTACGCTGTCAAAAATTTCTGCGTTGATGTTGATGTCGTTTGCAGCTTGCAGCGTCAGGGTATTGCTGCCTGTTCCATTAAAGTCCAGTGCTGTTTGCAAGGTAATGTTGCCGACCTGTGCGCCTGCCGTTCCGGTGGAGACGATCACGTTTGTGCCCCCGGTGAGGGCAGCAATCAGGTCATCTACGTCTAGCACTGCGTTGTCATCGATCGCCGCAAACGGATCGTTCACCGTATCAACGCCATCAGTTGGCGCATCAACAATCGTGATGTTGTAAGGATCGATTAGCCAGGTTCCAGCCAAGCCATAGCGGGCAGAGACATCCGGTGCGCCATTCACGTCCAAAAAGCCGCGGCTGCTGGTTTCTACCAGACCACCATTTCCACGCCGTACCCCACCTCTAGCACTCAAGCTGCCATAAACCCGCGTGGTGTCCTCTGACCAAACGATAATGCGACCACCATTTCCTCGCCTGAGCGCATCCGCGTTGAGAGTAGAGTTTTCGTCTACAAAGGTGACGCTGGCATTGGGAACGCTGCCTTCTCCCTGATAGTCACCGCCCACGCGAATGGTGCCGCCGCTATTGCCAAAGGCATTCAGAGTGGCATCGAGAAGAGCGACGCGATCGCCCAGAACGTTAATTTCAGGGAGTTGGGGGTTAGGGTTTGGCGATTGGCGGGAAGCATTGAGGGTGCCGGAGGCGATCGCCGTTCCCGGTTCGGTGGAAAGGGATAAGTTAGAACCCGTCAGGCTAACAGTGCCATCCCGATTCACGGTCACCCCAGTCGCGTGCTCCACATTTCCTGCTGTCAATAGCTCTGGCAACGACAGTGGCGTAAACGGTAACCCTAATCGCCCTCCAACCTGTGTCCCAATTGTCTCCAGGTCCAAGCTAAGCAGCCTCCCCTCCTGGCTAATTCGTACCAGATTTTCTCCAGGTACAGCCGCAACGGTGATCTGTCCGCCTGGTGAAGTTAGAATGCCCGTGTTGATCACGGTGCCACCTAGCAGGGTAAGCTGTTGCCCTTCACCAACTCGGAGATTTCCGGCATTCAAAATTGAGCCGGGCTGGGTGCTGGTAAAAGCAAAGGAACTAGGATTACTTACTAAGGAAGCGTAATTGTTGTCGGCGATCGCACTAAACCAGCGATTGCCAAACCCAATTCCGTCTGCTGTCGTTGCGGTAAAGGAACCTGGCACGTCTAACCGCGCGCTTGCTCCAAAAATAATTCCAGCAGGATTGATCAGATACAGGTTAGAGTCACCACCTGTTACTTGAATCAAGCCATGAATGATAGACGCATCCCCCCCGGTAATGCGCCCTAGAATGTTTTGAATCTGAGAATTAGTCAGAAAATTGGCAGTTTGATCAGCATCCAATCCAAACTGATCAAAGCTGTGAAACAAATTTTCCCCATCGCGAGAAAGTGCGCCACCATTTATGATGTAGCGATCGCCATCCCGGGTTACTCGTGTTCCTGCACCATCTTGAGCAGACGTGACCTGAGCCAGAGCCTGACTGGTGCCAACAAGTCCTGCGAGCGGAAGGCTTGCTAACAGCAGAACGATTCCTCGAATTACTCGGCTAATCACGGGTAATGTACTTTCCTTCTGATTGGGTAGCGCCCATCCAAGATAAGCTTGACCGTTCAAAACTCAAGCT
The DNA here is from genome assembly GCF_014696015.1 of Oculatella sp. FACHB-28. Lineage (NCBI taxonomy): Bacteria > Bacillati > Cyanobacteriota > Cyanophyceae > Oculatellales > Oculatellaceae > Oculatella > Oculatella sp. FACHB-28. The sequence continues at coordinate 45,131 of NZ_JACJPJ010000048.1, forward strand.
CTTTCAGGCATCCCCATCATAAAACTTTAAATTTGGAATGCGTGGCAATCCCCCCCACCCCCTTCTCGCTCGATTTTCATCAGATTCTCAACCCTCAGCCTCACCCCGGATAAAGCTCTGTACCACTGTCCACACAGCCCAGAGCAGCGTTGGCACAAATAAAGCAAGCATCAACAGTGCCAGCGCTGAAAAGGGAGATAACACGCTCAGCAACACTAACGCTAAAACCAAAACCATTAAAACAGATGGATTCATTGCTCTACTCAATTACTGCAAAAAACTATGACTTCACCCTAAAAAGAACCGCACTCATCAGCCTCTAACATTGGGGGAGTTTTTTGAGATCTCATCTTTCAGTAAAAGAAATACTTTTCTGATACTTCTTTCCAGTACTGAACCTTGAAATTTGCCTCCACCTTCAGGCAGAGCAAATGGGGGTTGAAGCTGGTTCTTGAGTGTGAGGTTCTGGCGTAACCGACCAGTCTACGATCTGATCTGGTTATCGCTTCAATTACTTCATTTAAAGGGAGTTTTAAAAATGGCTTCTGTCAACCCAATTCAATTACAAAAGCACCTCAAAGGGATCGATTATCCAGTCGATAAAGAGAACCTAATCAAACATGCTAAAGGGCATGGAGCAGATGACAAGTTGATTTCGGTATTGAATCAATTGCCAGATAAAGAGTTTGAAACACCAGCAGATGTAAACAAAGCTGTGGGTAAAGTTGATTAGGAATGTTAGTTACTTGTTGTAGTTTATTGGTCCATCTTTTTGGATAAGACTATAAATTTCTAACACTTTGCTGATTCTCATGTAGGGGTGCAGCATTTGGGCAAAAGCTCTCGATCTACTCTTGGGTTCGCATACCGAATGCCACGCCCTACAGCAGAGAAATTATGGCAAACAAACTGTAACAGAGTTGCTATATGTTAATCCTGCTTGGGAATTGAGCTTGGATTATGAGAGTATCCTTCTAGAAAAATTCTCGCCGAATTATTCTGAATTGTTTTTATCTACTGTCCTGCTAAAGTAATGCCAAAATTTGCCAATCCTGAAACATGGCAACAGGCTGAGCTATTAATGCAGCCTGCTTTTATTCGGGTCATCGACAATATTCGCAAACAGCTAGAGCAGTCTTCCTGGAAAGGCACCTATCGAGATGTGCAGGTTTGGGCTGAGGGAATTCCCGAAGAAACAAAGGCGATCGCCCTCCACCTCCAGCAACAGCTCGCTGATGCCACACCTGAACAAGCTGCTGATATCGAAGAACAGTTAGCTCGATTGCCTCAACCTTACCCTGGCTACGAACTCTGTCTACAAAAGCACGATCATCAGATCAATGTCGATCTGTGGCAACTGTGTTATCAGATCTGTTTTCGAAATTATGCTCAGTTGGAGTCAGGCGAAACTGAAGTCGTTGAAATTGATACTAACCTGATCGACGAGACAGGCGATGTAGATTGGCAGCAGTTGGACGCAAAAGCACAGCAGTTTGTTGGACGGGTTTTTGACGAGTTGTCTGCGATCGTCAACTCATAAGGGTCCGAACTCGGTAAGATCCGGACAGATAGTTTGACCGCAGGCGCAAGAAAAGCAGCATGAATCAGGAATTACGAAACCTCCAGGCAGCAGCAGGTGCAGTATTTGTTGAGGTTGCAGGGACTTCCGTTCCGAGTAGCTTTGGCAACGAAGCAGCAGCACTTCAGGCAGCACAAACGGGCGTGGCAGTATGCGATCGCTCCCACTGGGGACGTATTCTAGTTTCTGGTGATGACCGCATTCGCTTTCTGCACAACCAGACCACCAACGATTTCAATCGTCTTCAACCTGGGCAAGGTTGTGACACCGTATTTGTCACCTCTACCGGACGCACTGTCGACCTCGTAACCGCCTATGCGCTAGAGGATGTTGTGCTGCTGCTGACTTCCCCCAACCGCCGCAAATACTTGATCGAATGGATGGATCGGTTTATCTTTTTTGCTGACAAAGTAGACTTGAAGGACATCACGGACACCACTGCCGCCTTCAGTTTGCTGGGAAATGAAAGTGATGCGCTGTTGCAAAAACTTGGGCTGGATGAAGCGATTGCACAGCCTCACGCAACTCACCATCTAGTCAATCTTGCTGGGATAGAAACCCGCATCGCCACGGGTAGCGGTCTAGCAACTCCCGGATACACGCTAATTGTGAATGCCGAGCAGTCAGCGGTTCTATGGCAGCAACTCACTGAAGCAGGCGCAGTCCCGCTAGGCGAGCAGACCTGGGAACGCTTGCGAATCGAGCAGGGTCGCCCCATGCCCGATTCTGAACTCACTGAAGACTACAATCCTCTGGAAGCAGGGCTGTGGCGCACTATCTCGTTTAGCAAAGGCTGTTACATTGGGCAGGAGACGATCGCCCGCCTTGACACCTACAAAGGCGTAAAACAGCAGCTTTGGGGAGTGCGACTCAGCCAATCTGCAACTCCCGGTGAACCGCTACTGCTGGGTGAGGAGAAAGTCGGAAAACTCACCAGTCTGATTGAAACCGAGCAAGGACTGTTGGGACTAGCCTACGTTCGCACCAAAGCAGGGGGGGCAGGGCTAACGGTTAATGTTGGGGTTGGAACAGGGGAGGTTGTGGATTTGCCTTTTCTAACACGCGATCGCACTATTTAAGGGGATGGACTAAACGGGAACGGGCTAACTTTAACTCTTTGTCTTTCCAAACACTTCGATTTTATTGATGGAATTGTTAACTTGCTTCGTTTTTGAATTAGCACAGCTTTTCCGCAAGTCAACCAGGCGTTTCGAGGCGTAGTCTTATTGGAGTACAAACAAATTCCTTCAAAGCAGCGCCAACAATGTCCTTAAGCTCAACCATTCGCCGTTCAACTTGCCAACATCTGTCGTTGTTGGTTTTGGCGGTTAGCTGGCTCCCGTTGCCTGTCTGGGCCGCCTCAGCAGGTGAGTATCGGCAGCAGGGCTTAGCCTATCGGCAGCAGGAACGGTTTCCAGAGGCGATCACCGCTCTCCAAAAAGCCGTCGAACTGGAACCCCAAAACGTCTCCGGTCGAGTACTGTTAGGCTGGACACTGCACCTGGCAGGGCAAGAGACGGAAGCCGCCAATGCACTGGTGATGGCGTTTTACCTAAATCCGCAAGATGTTCCTACCCTCAATGCTTTAGGAATTGTTTACCTGGTGGGCGGCGACCTGACCGCTGCCGCTATCACTCACGCTTGGGCTGCAGCGCTTCAGCCCGATAACGAAATTGCCTATTATAACCTCAGCCTCACCTATCAGCGGATGCAGCAGCATGACTGGGCAATCGCAACTGCTACCCGTGCCGCCGAGCTAGAGCCAACGAATCCTCATCCATTGGTTGCGCTGGCGATCGCCCACTGGAGCAAAGGTGAACAACCCGAAGCAAAACAGACGTATCAGCAAGTGTTGAGTTTGGATGGGCGATTTGGCGATCGCCCCTTCCTCGACCTTGATCTAAAACGAGCTGCCTTCAGCCCTGAGCAAATTCAACTTGCAAAACAAGTCCTCTCAGAGTCAGAGTAACCTTACAACATTCCTACTGCCGATTCAGCTTGCGATAAAGCATTGCCTGAACAGGTTGTCCCTGACGAAAATGGCGTTCAACCACGGCTCGCACCTCGTCAGGATGCACTTTGGCATACCACACCTCGTCAGGCAACACCAACACCATTGGACCGTTGCCGCACTGCCCTAAACAGCTAGACGCAGTAATTGACACATCGGCGATCGGATGTGCTTCAAATGCTGCCAGAACCTTTGCAGCATTCTGCTTGCGACAGGTTTTGTTTTGGCAAATCAACACATTTCTCGTAACAGTCAAAACTCCAACCTCATCATGCCAACCCCTTCGATGCTAGCCATTCTGGGTTAAACAAGCGGGATTGATAGCGGTTACCGCCATCACAAAGAACGGTGACAATTGTGTGACCTGGGCCAAGTTGTTTGGCGATCGCCACTGCTGCGGCAACATTGATGCCAACTGAGCCCCCCATGAATAAGCCGTCTTTCTCCAAAAGCTGATAGATCACGCTTAGTGCTTCCGGATCGTGAATCTGAATTGCGTCATCAATCGGCGCGCCTTCCAAATTGGCGGTGACGCGACTGTTGCCAATTCCTTCAGTGACGGAGCTTCCTTCGATTTTGATTTCACCCTTTTTGGCATAGCTGTACAGTCCGCTGCCCATTGGGTCTGCTAAGACGCACTTAATCTCTGGATTCTTTTCTTTGAGAAACATTGAAACTCCGGCATAGGTGCCGCCTGTGCCAGTCGCGCAAGTCCAGGCATCAATTTTGCCGTTGGTTTGCTGCCAGATTTCGGGACCAGTGGTTTCGTAGTGCGATCGCCGATTTGCCAGATTGTCAAATTGGTTTGCCCAGATTGCGTTTTCCATCTCTGCTGCTAACCTGCCAGAGAGTTTCACATAGTTGTTCGGGTCACGATAAGGTACGGCCGGAACGGTTCGCACCTCTGCGCCCAGTGTTCTCAACATATCGATCTTTTCCTGCGACTGCGTATCAGGAATTACGATCAGACACTTATAACCTTTGGCATTGCAAATGTGTGCTAGCCCAATGCCCGTATTACCCGCAGTGCCTTCTACAACGGTGCCGCCTGGTTTCAACAAGCCTCGCTCTTCCGCATCCTGAATGATAAACAGAGCTGCCCGATCTTTAATCGACCCACCCGGATTGAGGAACTCGGCTTTCCCCAGGATTTCGCATCCCGTTTCTTCGCTAAAGCTGTGCAGCCGAATGAGTGGTGTGTTACCAACTGCTCCTACAAATCCATCTCTAATATCCATGCCCAAGTTCCTGAGTTCTTTTCCTGCCAAAATTCTAAAGCTTTGCCTAACGCTGTTTAATCTATCTCTACCCTAGACTTAACAGCGAACTTTGGGATGAACAGTTTTGAGTTTTGAATTTTGAGTTGGCTTAAGATGAAATTGCACCTTTTGTTGCCTGTGCCGTATGGCGATCGCCCCCACCACCAAACCAGCTCAAATTTTTTATCCCAGTTCCGACGGTGAACCTGTGGCAGAAACTTACATTCATTTCTATGCTCTGCTGGTCACGCTAGAAGTTCTCAGACAATACCTGGAGGGTCGTCAGGCAACAGTATTAGGAAACCAGTTTCTTTACTATGCTCAGGGTTTCCCTAAACTCCGGGTTGCGCCTGATGTAATGGTGATTTTTGACGTTGCTCCGGGTGGGCGGGACAACTATAAAACCTGGGAAGAAGGCAGGTGCCATCTGTCATCTTTGAAATGACTTCCAAGGGCACTCAAAATCAGGATCAGCACTTCAAGAAAACGCTATACGAACAGTTGGGCGTGCAAGAATACTGGCTGTTTGATCCGAAGGGCGAGTGGATCAAACAGCAGTTGCAGGGCTATCGCCTGCGAGGAGAGCAATATGAACCGATCACGGATGGTCGCAGCGAACCACTACAGCTTCGCGTAGAAGTTGATGGGCAATTGCTCGCTTTTTATCGGGAGGACACAGGCAACAAACTGCTGATTCCTGGTGAATTGGCTCAAGCTTTGCAAGAGGAAATTGCGGCAAGGCAACAAGCTGAAGAACGCGCCCAAGAAGAACGCCAACGAGCTGAGGAAGAACGTCAGCGCGCTGAGCAAGCTACTTTACAGGTTGAGCAGTTGAAGCAAAGATTGCGATCGCTTGGGATTGATCCAGATGCCGACCCCGACGCGGAATCAGCAATTTAGGCTAAAGATATTTTTCGACTGCGGTTGTGAAGGTTTCATAGGGGGCAACGCCGACCAGGTTTTCTACCAGTTCGCCATCTTTGAACACCATCACTGCCGGGATACTGCGAATGCTGTATTTCTTAGCAGTTTCTTTGTTCTGGTCTAAATCAAGCTTTACAACCTTTGCCCGTCCGTCATACTCTTCAGCCAACTGATCGATCAAAGGAGCAATTTTACGGCAGGGACCACACCAGCTAGCCGTGCAGTCAACGACTACCAGCTTCTCGTCAGCCAGCAGTGTGTCAAAGTCACTGTCCTGAATATAAGCGGCGGTTCCCATGATTGTGTCCTCTGAGTTGGGGCGATCGCTAAAGCAGTTGTAGACTGCACAAACGGTCAAGTCCCCTTCACTATCCCACGTTTAGGGACGGCTCAGTGAAGTGGATTGCTCAATCAGCCGCTGAAACTCTACCAAAGCTGCTTGATGCTGCTCCTCAGCAACCCAAGTGAAATCATTGTGCCCTGCGCCCTCTACCCACAGAGAAAGCTTTGGTTCCGGTGCGGCGTCGTACAGACTTCGCCCATGCTCTACGGGAATATCTGCATCTGCCTCGCCATGCATCACCAGTACAGGGCAATTGACCTGAGCAATCCTTCGCACACTAGGGAATTTGTCAAACGGCAGGATGGGAATAGGCACCACTACTCGAAACGCAGAGGTGAATGTACTCTCCAAAATCAGTCCCGCTACCGAATGGCGAGTCGCTAGCTCAACGGCTGACCCTCCTCCCACCGATCGCCCATAAAGGATAACTTTGTCAGGAGAGACCCCAAGCTGCTGGGTGAGATACTGATAAGCCGTTTCAGCCTCTTCATAGGCATTGCGTTCGCTGGGTTTGCCGTCACTGGTGCCATAGCCGCGATAGTCATACGCAAAAACGCCAAATCCCCAGCTCTGCAAGCGAATTAACACCGGCTGGATGTCTCCCAGGTCTTCCGCATTACCGTGAATGTAGAGCAAGGTGTAATCTGCTTCTGGGTTAGGCAGGTATGTGGCTGAAATCTTCTCACTGTCACTGACGGGCAGTTTTAGAATATTTTCTGTGTCTTGATAGCTGGCAGGCTGAGGCAAGAAAATCATTCTATCTGCCACAAAAAAGACATACACCATAAAAAAGGTGTAAATGAAGACCAGCGATCGCCCCAGCCTTTTCCAACTGAGTTCTCCAATCAGCAGTTTTTGCCATTTTGATTGCGGCATGACACCCTACAGCAAAATTTGAGTAGACCGTAATTCTACACGCAAACAAGTATAAATGGATATAGGTAAAGTTAGGTGGCGATCGCTCTTATCTCGTACTGCCGCTATTTGAACCAGGTTTGCTTGAGAGCATCCTGATCCCAATTTGCTAAGGTTGCTGCTGCGCTGTAAGTGCTTTGGAGAAACGCCATCAGTGCGCGATCTGGGTCGTTAGCCTCGCGTACGGCATCAAGCGGCAAAACAAATTCTCCCAGTCCCTCATGGAAAAAGGCAGACTCAGGCTGGACGGGTGCCTTCCCAAACCCATCAGGAGCAGGATAAGCGTAAGAATAAAACGCAGGATAGCCCAATCCTGCACCCGGCCAAAATCCAGCGCTACTCACTTCCTGAGAATAGGCTTCTTTAGCAACAGCATCGGGTAAGTGAGGAACACCACCCGGATGCTCTGGTGCAGAACGCCCTGAAAAGCGTGTTACTGCCATGTCAAAGCTGCCCCAAAAGAAATGTACAGGGCTGACTTTACCCGCAAAATGAGAGCGAAACTCACGCAAGACGCGCTCGCTCTGTAGCAGCACTCGCCAGAAACGATTGGCATACTCTGCATCATAGGACTTGTGAATTTCGTCTTGTTCAAAAGGAATGGGATCAGTAACCTCATTCGGACTGGTATTGATCTTGATGGAAATATCAAGGTCAGCCAAAGCCTGCATCACTGCTCGGTAAAAGTCTGCAACAGAGCGTGGGGTCAATTTAATAATTCGTCGCTGCCCTTCGCTGGTGCTGATTTGCAGTTGATGGTCGATGAAATCAAAGTCAATTTGAAAAACACGGCTACCGTAAGGAATCGTTGTGGTCGTCAGTCCTCGCGCCGTCAGATATAGCGGCAAGTGCCAGGAATGGTTAATCCAGGGAGTTTGCACCATCCGAATCTTGCCCACAACCTGAGTCCACATATGTAAGGTCGTGTATGTGTCCTGCCAAGCATCAAGAGCCAAACTAGGCCAAAGGTCAGACATGTGATTTCAGATATAGAGGATTGGAGAAGAATTCTAGTTTGCGAGAAGTTTAACACCTTGGTGCTTGGCTGCTTCCACTTCGTAGCATTTTAGAATGAGCGATGAAAGTTTATCTAGATCGCCAACGGAGGAGATGATGACCCTTGATGCTGCATCTCCCAATGAAGCTGACATTTCTTGAACCTCAAATTCGGGTGCAAGTATTTTGACATCTTCAATAGATAGCCGAGTAACAAAACTTTTTCTTTTAGGAGACAGATAAAATCTCAGGAACCACCAAGTAGTTTTACCTGCATTCACACCAAAATAAGAAACGACATCTCTATATTTGACTTCTAATTGATAAAGCTTAGAAGTTGCTGCGATCTCCTTAACTTTCCCAAAAGCTTCTAATTCTTCTGCTGTCGTCTCTACTTTGGATTCTTCTACATCAGGCTCTTCTTCATCTTCTACTTCAGCAATGTCGTCTTGAATTGTAGGTTTGAGATCTTCATGAACATGGCTCATCTCTTGGCTAATAGAGCGAGTCATCAACTCCACTAAACTACTTTGGATTGCTTTTTTAACAATTGGCTCAAATCGTTGGATCTTCTTGTCGTTAATTTGACCTTCAATTTTGTAAGTAGGAGAGGTTTTGCTAAGCTCTTTGAGCAAGAATCTCATGAACTCCTCAGATGGGGAGCGCAATATTCCACCAACCAATTCTGCCATGCCTTTGACATAGACTAGCTCTTCGGCATGACGTTTGATTGTGCTTTCATTGAAATTATCTTTGTGGAAAAACTTTAGATTCTCTAAATCTTTTAAGTCATACTCAAGGATGTTAAAGCTGAAAAATGGCTCCTCATCCATAAGGTTAGTTGCTCGGAGATCGGTAAAGAACCGATACTCGATTCCGTTACTTACAACAGCAACTTTTGTTGCAATTAATCCATTGAAGTAACGCCTTAGTTGACCATCATAAGCTTCAGCTTTTTGACCACGCGCTTTTGCTTCAACGAGCATAACAATCGTGTCATTAATTGCTATGGCGTAATCTACCTTTTCAAATTGCCCAGCTTTTTTATGGCAAAATCTGCTACGTATTCAGGTCTAACTTCAGAAGGATCGTAGCAGTCGTAGCCAAGAGTATTGATGAAAGGCACGATAAGTGCCATTTTTGTGGCTTCTTCTCCAACAACTTGATCAGCTCGCTTGCGAACTTGATCAGAAAGTTTAGCGATTTCCTCAGTAAAACCCATTTTGCTTTGCCAACCTTTAGGGGAATTTATCTAATCAACAATACTGACTAGACTCAAAGTTCCCGCAAAGTTTACAAAGATCACCGCAGATTTTGAGGGCTTCTATAAAGCTTGCGTCAAGTTCATAACCTCTGAAAATAACTGTCTTCAATTCTTGCGTTGATACATGTTGTTTTTGTAAGCAGTTTGGCTAACTGAAAAATCTTCTACAAGATCTCATTGCGGCTCGCGGCTCCTAATTGATTGCTTTCCAAACGGCTCAGTTCTCCTGGGGTGAGCGTGGGAGGGATTGTGGATTGTGCACCCCATTGAGTAGTCAGGTTTTGCAGCAGAACGTCTTGCTGATTGCGGAGTTCGTCGAGATTCCAGCCTCGGTTGATGATGGCAAACCAGACTAGACCGCGATCGCGAGTTGAGATTGCCCCTGCCAAAGAGCTAACGTCTGCTAGCGTACCTGTTTTGACTGCCGAAGAAATGGGAATGCGGCGACCTGCCAGGGTGCCGCGATCGCGCCCAATCACCGGAAACAAGTCAGCTACATTTAGGCTTTTGGGCTGCAAGTTGCGCTGAATCGCCGTCAGCATGGCAACGACTGCCCGTGGAGAAATCCGATTTTCAACGCCTAGCCCAGAGCCGTTGATGAGCTGAATTTCTTCAATTGGCACATTTGCGGTGTCGGCACAGAGTTGCGCTACTTTCTCAGCCCCACCCAAAGAGTTTGCCAGCATTTCAGACATAACGTTGTTGCTGTAGATGTTCATTGCCTTGAGAATTTGCGACAGAGGCAATGAGCTGTGCCGAATGAGGGGTTGGGGGCTGCGGCTGTTAACTTGTTCCAACGGGGCAGCTTGCACTGAGCCTGCAACAACGACTTGAGGGCGAGGAGTGTTAGACGGCAGCATTCGATATTGATTTTCGACCTCGCCAGACCAGAGCGTAGAATTGATGCCTTGCCGCAAAAAGTTTCCGGCCATCACGGGATCGGTTTCGTAATTCATGGCGAAATCGCCCGTGATCACCAGATTCCCGGAAATGCGGTTAATACCTGCCTGATTCAAGGCATTGCCGAGGGCGATCGCCTCTTCCCACACAAACAGCGGATCGCCGCTACCCTGAACGATCAAATCGCCCTGCAACGTTCCTGCTTCAACCGTCCCAGTGGTGCTAACCAGCGTTTCAAACTGATGGTCGGGTTCCCAGGTTAAAAGCGCCGCGAGAGTTGTTGCAATTTTCGTCAGCGAGGCAGCAGGTAGGGGAACGTTTCCCTGGTTTTCTGCTAGAACTTGGTTTCCTTCCTGAATCCATACTCCCTGCTCCGTCGCGGGTAAATCCTGCTGAGTCAGTTGAGCAAGATGCTGCTGTACGACAGACTCAGCTCTTGGATCTAGTGCAAATTCAGGTTGAAGCAAAACCTGCACCTGGATCGCATCTAACCAGGTTGACCAATTAGCTGACTTGAGAGTCTGAATTTCAGCCGTATTCAGCCATGTTGAGAAAAAGTTTGAGATCAACAGCTCTAGCACGCGTCGTCTTCCTTCAAGGACTTGGAGTAAACCCGATAAAATGGGAATGGACTTAACTTCTGAGGCGTTTGTTCCAGTTTTGATTAGCTTTAGTTTTTACTATCAGCCAGACCTAATCTATGGCTAGACCTGACCAAAATCAAGTATTGCGGCAGTTGCCCATTGTGGTAGGTGTTTTGGCGGGTTCGCTATTGATGATCAATCGCCTGCTGACCCCGGCTCCGAGTGGTTTTCAGGCGCGATCGGATGCGTTGGGGATCATCGTTAGTGCCCTACTGATTCTAACGGGCTTGCTGTGGCAACAAGTGCAGCCGCGACCGCCCGAAGCCGTTGAGCTAATTGGCGAAGAAGGGTTTGAGTTAGCGCTAGATTTGCCAGATCCCGTCAAAACAGAATTAGCCTGGGCTTCGCACCTGCTGTTGACCAATACCGTGACGCGATCGCTCGTGGTCTATTATCAGGGGCGAGTGCTGCTGCGACGTGGCATCCTGGCTCCCAACTCAGAGGTTAAGCCAGGAGACATCCTAAAGCGAGTGTTGGAAAAACAGAAGCCTGTATACCTGGTGAACCTCAAAATCTATCCGGGGCGAGTCGAATTTGACTATTTGCCAGAGAATACTCAAGGAGTGATTTGTCAGCCCATCGGCAGTGAAGGGGCGCTGATTTTGGCAGCTAATGCCCCCAGAAGCTACACGCAGCAAGACGAAACCTGGATCGCTGGAATCGCCGATAAGCTGGCAGATACTCTAAGCCGATCTCCGTTAGTATCCTCTGAAGCCTAGTGACTTCGTCATTCCTTCTTATCCAGACGCGATTGTGGAAGTTCAACCCGCTTGTAGGGGCGATTCACGAATTGCCCTTACCCCAAACCCCCTGATTAAACTCTTGTCTGCATCGTTGCGTTCCCAACCAAAGTTCAACTCAAGCAAACCCACTGTGAGGAGATATTGTTAATGGCAGTTCTGTACTGGTCGTTGGTCGCGCTAATGATTGTCGGTGTGATTGGGGCAGTGGTTCCTGGCATTCCTGGAACTAGCTTGATTGTAGTGGCGATCGCCATCTGGGGTTTCGCTCAAGGATTTACAGGGCTCTGGATTCCCATCGCCGTCGCGATTACAGTGCTGCTGCTCAGCATTGGCGTTGACCTGCTGGCAACCTACTGGGGCGCAAAAAAAGCAGGAGCGAGCAAGTGGGGACAAATTGGGGCGATCGTGGGCTTGTTCCTGGGCTTCTTTGGACTGCTTCCAGCGTTGCCGTTTGGCGGCCCACTGTTGGGAATTCTGATTGGTCCGTTAGCCGGAGCCATCATCGGCGAATATCTCTATCGAAAAGACCTGAACCTGGCAGTTAAAGCCGGAGTTGGTATTGTCGTTGGCTCGCTAATTGGTAACTTGATTCAGGGCGTGCTGGCGATCGCCGTCGTCGTGGTCTTCCTTGTCTCAACCTGGCCACAAGTACAGGCATTTTGAAGCGATCCGGTTTGCAGAAATTTTAGTCAGACATCTCATCCAGCAAGTCTTGCAGTGCAGCTTTCATCTCCTCAACTGTGGTCGTAGCAGTGCCAAACTGTCGCACCACAATACTGGCTGCCAGGTTGCCCAAAACGGCTGCTTCCCAGGCAGACGCGCCGACTGTTAGAGCAATCGTGAGCGCTGCCGCCACTGTATCGCCTGCACCTGTAACATCAAATACTTCGGTGCGATTAAACGCGGGGATCACGGAATGGTTGCCATTGCGGTCAAACAGGCTCATTCCCTCCTCGCCTCTGGTAATTAGGACATGCTGTGCCCGAGTTAGCGCTAAGAGGTCACGTCCGGCTCGTTCGAGTGCTTCAGGAGAGGCGATCGCATATCCCACCGCGAGTTCTGCTTCCGGCAAGTTTGGCGTAAACAAAAAGGCTCCAGCGTAGCGATGCAATTCAGTTTGAGCATCTACCACAGTTTGAGTATGAGACAGAGCTGCCTCAATTACAGGTTGAGTTAGTCCGCCATCTCCATAATCGGAACAGACTACAGCCTGAGCATCCTTTGCCTGCTGTTGAATGTATTCTGCTAGCTGAAGTTGCAGGCTGAGATCGGGCAAGCTATCTGATTTGCGATCGATTCGCACGATCTGCTGGGTTACAGATTGCCGAGCATGACCAGAGATGCGAGTTTTGGTCACGGTGGGTCGATCCCGATCGACCAAAATTCCCTGCGTATCAATTCCTGCTGCTTCAAAAATTTGCCTTAGCGCATTTCCCTGGTCATCTTTCCCGACCAGCCCAACAGCCTTGACTTGCGTTCCTAGCTTCGCCAAATTGTAAACTGCGTTGGCTCCCCCACCCGGTACCTGCCGCGTCGTCTCATGCCGCAGGATCAGCACGGGAGCTTCCCGCGAAACTCGCTCAACTTGTCCTGTTAGAAACTCATCCAGGGTGAGATCGCCGACTACCAGGACTTGCGATCGCCCAAAATTCTCTAAAAGTTGCCAGAGTCGATCAGCCGCAGATCGGAGTTGAGCAGTGAAGTCAGCTTCTAGGGTCATAGGCGGTTGTTAGGGAGTAGGGGTTGGGGATTGGGGGTAGTCTTCTTGGAGAAACGAAATAAATCGCGTCTCCTGGACTGATGGCGATCGCCCCCTAATCTACAGGCGAATTAGGGGCGACGCATCCCCCCTAATTCCTAACCCCCAATCCCTAATCCCTAATTTCCTTGGGTTAGTGGTGCAAATAGCTCCTTAGGAATCACTCCGTGAATTCCTTTGACGATATCGACAACCTGAGAAACCTCAAAGTCGATTGCTGCACTGCCAAAGAGAAGCGCGTCTGGCTTAGTCAAGCCATATTCCTCATTGGTGATTCGTAGATACTCACGCACCGACTTTTTCATTGCCTCATCCAAGTCTTGGTCAAGACCGACCGCAATCCAGGCATCTTCGGTTTCACCGACTGGCGCTTCTAGCGTCATACCTTTATGAACAATGAGCTCAAAGGTAGGCGTGAGAGAGCATTCGATCGCTGTCAGCGCAACCTCTCCATTACCCTGAGCACAATGAGGATCGCCAGAATAAAACAGCGCTCCGGGCACTTGAACGGGTAAATAAAGGCTGCTGCCTACTCCCAAAAGCTTAATATCTACGTTGCCGCCGTATAAACCGGGCGGAACTGAATTGACCGCATCTTCAGGATCAGCCGGAACAACGCCCATCAGTCCCATAAACGGCTTCAGCGGAATGTTTAAGTTAGGTAGTCCATTCGCTGGTCTAAAGATACCGATGTCATTCTCGCGGTCAATGGGAATGACTTTGGTGTAGATCGGTTCGCCATTCTCAGGATATTCTCCCGGTAATGAGCCTCTGCCATGACGGTTAGAAATTACACCGTAGGGTACGCGGTAATCAATGTTGAGGGTCTTGATTTCCAGCACATCTCCTGGTTCTGCCCCTTCTACATAGATGGGACCAGTGATCACATGGGGACCAGGTCCAGTTTTCTCGACCTCTGCTTTGATCTGCAACTGGTCAGGCAAAATATCTGATTCAGCAATACCACTACCTGTGAGAAATTCGATGGTGTCGCCTTGGTCAGCCAAAATGCCTTCGTGAGAAACAGTTTGCATAACCAAGCGATCGCCCGACTGCACTCGCAAAATCGGCTCACTGTCTGGCTTAAACAGTTCTCCCCAAATCACGTTTTCAGGAGTAGACAAGACCTCATAGGTCTGACCAGTTGCCGTTGCTGGAGAAGGAAACACGCCCCCTACAATTGCCCACAGAGAGAGAGCGATCGCCGCAGTCACACCTGCGGTCAATCTCAACCTGCGAAACCGGCGACTGCGTCCTCTAATTGTTTCAGTGACCAAGCTGATGCCTGAACGAATCTGATCTACAGGTCGCTCTAGCCGAAAACCTTGCTTTTTTCTCACCTTTATCTCCTAGTTCGCTCCTACACCCGTGCTTAAGGAGTTTCCTCAGGGCTAGAACCTACGTGATCAAGACGCAAAACCGGACAAAGGGAACAGTAGATGCTTTAGATTTCTTAGTTTTACGTATGAATACGCAAGGCCGAGCTTGGAAGCTCCTTAAATTCCGGTAGATGGCATTAGTGAACAGGTTTTCAGGAATGAATTTTGTAGCATATGCTACAAAATTCATTCCTGGTTATGCCAAAAGTAGTACTCTAATCCTGACTCTCACTCTAAAATGTATCCTTTAACACAACGCCTACCTACGACACAAGGGAATCTAAATTTTACGAGATCCAAGAACTGCTTACTGATAGCGCTGGGTCGGTTGTGCGTATGCGAATTTTGCTTGTTGAAGATGATGCCAGGTTAGGCGAAGCGCTCTCAGAGGCGCTGACTGACCAATGCTATGTTGTAGATGTTGCTAAGGATGGGGAAAAAGGTTGGCAGCAGGTGACAACCTTGCCCTATGACCTGATTTTGCTGGACGTAACGTTGCCCAAGCTGGATGGCATGAGCCTCTGCCAACGTCTGCGAACTCAAGGCTATCACCAACCGCTGATGATGATCACCGCCCGTGACACTAGCGCTGACAAAATTGCTGGACTGGATGCGGGAGCCGACGACTATGTGGTAAAACCGTTTGACCTGCCAGAACTGTTGGCTCGAATTCGTGCCCTCCTGCGTCGCGGCAGTTCTGGTTCCTCTCCAGGAATGCAGTGGGGCAGTTTGCAGCTAAACCCCAGTACCTATGAGGTGCAGTATGGCGATCGCCCCCTCCGGCTCACCCCCAAAGAGTTCTCTATTTTAGAATTGCTCGTCCGCAACGGTCGCCGCGTTCTTAGTCGGTCCGCGGTGATTGAGCACATTTGGTCTTTGCAGGAGCCACCCGAAGAAGACACGGTCAAGGCACATATCAAAAGTTTGCGCCAAAAGCTAAGAGTCTCTGGCGCGCCTGAAGACCTGATTGAGACGGTGCATGGCTTGGGATATCGGCTAAAGCAGATTTAGTCGATATCTATTCCTAAAAGTCCAGATGTCCGCTCAGGCGTTTCTCTAAAAGCGTGTATCGCTGCTGGTCTTTGACCTGCCGGACGGCAAGGGCGATCGCCTTTTGTGGTCCCACCAAAATTGCCAGTTTCTTGGCACGAGTCAGTCCGGTGTAAATCAGGTTGCGGCTCAGCATCAAGTAGTGCTGCATATAGAGCGGCAGAATCACCACCGGATACTCACTTCCCTGGCTTTTGTGAATGGTGACTGACCAGGCTAAAGTAATTTCGTTCAAGTCGGCGTAGTCATAACTCACGATCCTTTCTGCGAATTGCACGCTCACTTCTTGTTCTTCTGGATCGATCGCCGTAATCACTCCTAAATCTCCGTTGAATACTTCGCGATCGTAGTCATTCACTTTTTGGATGATGCGATCGCCCACCCTCAAAATCATTCCACCCCGCTCAATCTGTGCCTTTGTGGAACTGGGCGGATTAATTAAAGATTGCAGTACACCATTCAAGTTGCGCGTCCCGACTTCCCCGCGTGTCATCGGACATAACACCTGTACATCTCGCGCCACATCAAAGCCCAATTGCGGAATCAGATCGGTGATCAAATCATGGATTGCCTGAATTCCGGGCTGTGGCTCTGGTGCGCCTAACCACAAACAGTCCGATTCAGGCACATTAGACACAGGCTCCAGTTGAGGGAACTGACCCTGATTAATTCGGTGAGCATTACTCACGATCTGACTAGTTTGAGCCTGACGAAAAACTTGTGTCAGTCGCACCACCGGAATTTTTTCTGACGCAATCAAATCCTGCAAAACCGCACCCGGTCCGACGCTGGGCAACTGGTCAATGTCTCCCACGAGTAACAGTTGAGCATCTAGAGGAACGGCTTTGAATAGAGAATTTGCCAGAAACAAGTCCAGCATGGAAGCTTCATCCACAACAATCCCCTGCGCTGGAATCGGATATTCCTGATCGCGCTTAAACTTCATCGTTTTGGGGTCAAATTCCAATAAACGGTGAATCGTTTTGGCAGGTTGTCCGGTCATTTCACTTAGTCGTTGGGCTGCCCGTCCCGTGGGAGACGCAAGAGCGATCGCCTTTCCCATTGCCCTCCACAGCGCCACAATGGTGCGCGTTGTAAACGTTTTGCCGCAGCCCGGTCCACCCGTGAGAATCAACACGCGCTGAGCAGCAGCCATTTCGACCGCGTGGCGCTGCTGGTCTGAAAGCTGTAAGCCAGTTTTTTCGGTGAAGCGATCGATCCAGCGCTGTACTCGTGGCAGATCTACGGTGAGGGGTTGATTCAGCAGTTGTTGCGATCGCTCTGCCAGTTTCTTCTCTGCCCCAAAAAAAGGAGGAGCATAATAAACTCGTGTTTCTGTGTCGGGTATCTCTTCCTCAACCAGTTCTCCATCACTCACCATCAGTTGAATGATAGATGATACCTGTGTTGGTTCAGGTCGGTGATCGTCTATTTCCAGACGTTTCACCACTCGATTCACTAAATCATCTTTGGGTAAAAAACAGTGCCCTTCTTCAGAGGCTTCTGTTAATACATGGAGAGTGCCGCTGCGATAGCGAAACTCTGAATTAGGCGCAATTCCTAAGTTACGGGCGATCGCATCCGCCGTGACAAAGCCAATACCATATACATCCGTCGCCAGTTGGTAAGGATTGCCGGTTACCGTGGCGATCGACTCATCTCCATACTGCTTATAAATCTTCACCGCATACGTGGTCGAAACTCCGTGCCCTTGCAGAAACAGCATCACCTCTTTGATTGCCTTCTGCGTTTCCCAAGCCGCTTGAATTAACTTAACTCGCTTCTTGGCAATTCCCGGAACTTCTGCCAGACGCTCTATCTGATGTTCAATCACCTCCAAAGTTTCCAGTCCAAAGTGTGCCACAATGCGTTTAGCTGTCACCGGACCGACCCCTTTGATCAAGCCACTGCCCAAATACTTTTCAAGTCCTGTGAGCGTCGCAGGTTTGGTTTCTCGGTACTGAACAACCTGAAACTGTTGCCCATATTTAGGATGCTCTCGCCAGGTACCGTGAAGCTGTAAAGTCTGTCCTGCCTGAATATTGGCAAAATTGCCAACGATCGTCACTAACTCACTGGTGCGAGGCGCTTTCAGCCGCGCTATTGTATAACCCGATTCCTGAGAATGGTAGGTCAACCGCTCCACCACCCCTTGCAGTGGCTCAATCGGTGGCGCAGCCTGAGCATTCCCCTGAGACTGGTTGGGGGGCTTCTCCGCAGCAGTTTGATATCTTCCCGATGAGTTCGACACAGTAACTGTTGGCGCTGAATACTTCTAGTGTGCCAGCTAGACGCGGCATTGGGGTTGGCTGTTCGCCAAGTTAGGTAAGTTGCAGTCTGGGTAACCTAAGGGGGTTGGGACAAACTCCTCTCTGATTTGAAGGCAATGCAGCAAAAATACAGCGCGATCGCCAGCGTCATCAAGCTCGTCGGTCGGTTTGGCAGATTCGCTAAACCGTCGTTAGAAGGTGTTACCGTTTCACCGTCTGAACTTTCTTCAAATCCGGCGATCGCCCCCTATTCTGTTCCTGACAAAGAGGAGGAAAGGCTAGATGTGCTGCGACGATATCAGATTCTTAATACTTTGCCTGAAGCAGAGTTTGACGATCTAACCGAGCTAGCAGCTTACATTTGCGGTAGCCCCATTTCCTTGCTCAGCCTTACTAGTGCCAATCAGCAGTGGTTTAAGTCCAGGGTTGGGTTAGATGCTACTAGCGCACCGAGAGAGTTTTCCTTCTGTTCCCACGCAATCCTCAACCCAGACGATTTGATGATCGTACCTAACACATTAGAGGATGAGCGATTTGTCGATAACCCACTTGTCACAGCCGACCCCAGCATTCGCTTTTATGCAGGGGCACCGCTGGTTACACCAGATGGCTTTCCCCTGGGAACGCTCTGCGTAATGGATCGGGTGCCGCGCAGCCTCACGCCAGAGCAGCAAAAGGCACTGCAAACCTTAAGCCGACAGGCGATCGCCCAGATGGAACTGCGGCTAACCGTAAAAAAACTAGAGCGGCAAATCGTTCGCTATCAGCAGGCAGAAGCAAAACTGCGGGCTTCAGATCAGCAAGTGGTGGATTTGTTGGAAGGGATGACCGACGGCTTTTTTGCGCTCGATCGCCAGGGCCGTTTTACCTTTGTCAATCGCAAAGCAGAGCAAATTTTGCAGCGATCGAGCGAAGGTCTGCTAGGCAAGGTAGTTTGGCAAGTGCTGCCCGAAATGGCGAATTCAACCTTTAAACGAGAATACACAAAAGCGGTTGACCAGCAAACCAGCGTCAGTTTTGAGGAATTTTCTCACCCCTTGGGACGCTGGATTGAAGTTCGAGCATTCCCCTCTTTTGGAGGAATTTCTGTCTTTATTCACGACATCACCGTTCGCAAAACGGTAGAGGAAGCGTTGCGCTACCAGCAGGAGCAGTCTGAACATTTGTTGCTGAACATTCTGCCCGAAGCGATCGCCGATCGACTCAAAATCGAAGAAGAAGCGATCGCGGACAGCTTTGATGAAACGACCATCTTGTTTGCTGATCTGGTTAATTTCACTCACATTTCTAGCCAGATTACTCCCCATGAACTGGTGTCTCTGTTAAACAAAATTTTCTCTGTGTTTGACCGACTCACCGAAAAATATGATTTAGAGAAAATTAAAACGATTGGAGATGCTTACCTAGTCGCCAGTGGCGTACCCGTTCCCCGCCGCGATCACGCAGAAGCCGCCGCTAATATCGCGTTAGAGATGCAGGAAGCCATTCAACAGTTCAGCACTTCTCAGGGCGATCGCCTCTCGCTTAGCATTGGCATCAATTCAGGCTCAGTTGTTGCTGGAATCATTGGCACCAAAAAGTTCTCCTATGACCTCTGGGGTGACACAGTTAACGTAGCCAGTCGAATGCAATCTCACGCGTCATCTGGCAGCATCCAGGTGACAGAAGCAACCTATGAACTGTTGCGCGATCGCTACCTGTTTGAAAAACGCGGCAAGATTGTAGTCAAAGGTAAAGGTGAGATGACGACTTATTTATTGGTTGGCAAAAAAGAGAGATAGCGTTTATCTCTATCAGTGATTTGTGGCAACCTGAAACGCCTGATGAATCTCTGCTTCTTTCCATCCTTGTTCTGTCAGGGTAGTGAGAATTCGTTCGTAAGTGTGTCCTAGTCGGACTGCCCGCCGGATATATTCGTCTAGCGCAATGCGTTCCTGGGGAGTTGTGTTTTGGGAAACGGTGCGGGCGACTACCCCGTGAGGGGAACTGCTTTGCATCGCCTGCTGGCGAATGGATGCCTCAGTTCGCTCTGCTGCATTTCTGACTGCTCCGTCGCGGCTAGATATCCCTGTAGTGTTAGCAATTTCCTTCGCTAAAGTGAGTGCTGCCCATCCTGTCACAAGGGACAAAGGAATCCAGATAATTAAACCAATTCCGGCTGTACATACTACTGAAGCGGCTAGCAGCCAAAAGGCGTTGCTCAACCCGCCTGTGAATGCAGCAAGACAAAGAAAGACCAGGGGAAACCCGACGGCAAAAGATTTAAATGATCGGATAGGAGTGCTCATAATTTGTTGTCAATTGCAGTTTCCCAGTAGCGGACAAAGGTAATCACTAAAGCCATGTAGCAGGGAATGGCAAAGGCAACCTCTACAGGCACATGGGTGAAAGGTGTGGTGAAACCAGTGAAGTTGGCGATCGCACTTTCACCATAGACTCGATAGCCGTTGATGATAAACCAGGACTCTAACGGAAGGGCGATCGCTCCTGTCACGAGTAGGGCAATTAGAAACCGTTGAGGAATGCTGTAGTGGATGAACAGTTTGTTCACAATATTCATTGCCAGCCAAATTACCAGAATCCAGGTTCCGGTCATGAGCACGCTAATGTCGTGAAAGATGTAAGACCAATCGGGCAAATTCTCATTTCTCGCCATTGGTTCAATCATCACTTCAAACAAAAGAATGCCGACTAAAGCAATGACAAAACTCCTCAGCCATTTTCTTCGCTTAGTTGGAATTAAAAGCTGGTCATCAATTGCAAAACTCCAATACTTATAGAAACTAATCACTAAAGTTGTAAAAACTGGCGTGTAGTAGATCACCTCAATAATGGGTACATCCCAAACGAAAATGCCAATTACGGAATTCAACACCTCCGGGGCGTAACCTCGAATCCCAATATTTACAACAACGATTTCAAAAATGCTAACCAGAACGGTCAGAATCGCTAAGTAAAGTGCAAACCGATGCCATTCTTTCCAGCGAGGCAGGAAGTAATCAACTAGCAGCACAATAGATAAAATCATTGCCGCCCAACCGACTGTCAAAACCCAACTGACGTCCCGATATACATACGCCCACCAGCCCAACTTATGGTTGTGCCACATGGGAGCCGTAAAGACTTCAAAGATCAGCACACCGACGCTCATGATCAAAAAGCGCTGTCCGATTTTATCTTTGACTTTAGGAAGAATCAAAAAAGCAGCAGCAACTCCACTAAAAACGAACAGTTCAAATAATAGAGTTAGCGGTGTTGGTGTTGCATCAAAACCGCAGGCTAGATGAGAAAGGAAGCTATTAGTCAATCCATTCATGCAAAAGAAATTTCTCCAGCTAGTTCTTTAAGGATGGGTTGGCGATCGCACAGCAATTCGATTCCACAAGATGGTGCGTTACAGCTTTGCCTAACACACCCTATCCATCATCCACTGATCAGCACTTACTGACAGCGCCACAATCATTACAGCTTCCATCGGAAACCGTCGTCATCTCGCGAAATGTTGAATCTTTTATTTTGCAGCCGCCCCATTTTGCCTGACAAAATTCCGGCAAAGTTGTCAGTCTTTCCCACACTTTCCATAGCGGCTCTTCTAACACATTGCCAAATTTGCTGTGGTTAAAGTCACAGGACATGATGTCGCCATAGGGAGAAGCATAAAAGTAACTGGTTCCACAGGAGCACCCGACACTTTTGTGACTAGTGAAGTGGGCATAAAAGGTGACGCCAGGGTAGTCTGAATTTTGGTTATACCGTTGTGCAGATTGAATCATGGCTTCAACCCAACCCTCGTTATCGACTAGATCTTCTCGATCTTTGTATCGTCCTGTGGGCAACGCATCAAACACTAAAACTTCGTGAATACCAATTTCTTTGCCCAATTCGACAATTTTTTTGAGCTCACCTTGCTCGTAAGTTTCAGGTGTCATGGTGGTCGAAATTCCGGTTGAGAAACCTAGCTTTTGAGCCAGTTTAATTCCTCGAATTGCCTGAGCGAACAGACCTTCCTTACATCGAAAATGATCGTGCTCTGCGGGATTTGCTGAATCAATACTGATGTAAATACTATCCAAACCTGCTGACTTTAATTCATGAATTCGCTCTTCTAAGAACCAACCATTTGTGAATAGAACGGTGGTAGAAAAGCCTTTATCTACAGATTGAATAATTTCTGGCAAATCCGATCGCATCAGGGGCTCACCCCCCACAAAGTTAATCACAGAAACGCCCAAATCTTGAGCATCTCGAATCAATTTTTGTGCCTGATTGAGTGTCAGGACTGCCCGACCTGGTTCTTCTACGGCTGTGAAAAAGCTGCAATGCTGACAGGCAGCGTTGCAGTCATCATTCACCGCAAAACTCATCATGTTGGGCAGATTCTTGTTTTGAATCGTGCGGTAGAGGGCACGAGCAATGAAATTAGCAGCGGGTTTGCTAAATAAAGCGGGAGTCGAGAGGGAATAAACCGGGTAGCCGTTGCGAAAATGGATGACTTTGTTGTGATTCAGGTAAATTCTATAGAGAACTTCGACGAAATCAATGCTGCAATTCATGGTTTTAGTGGCTAAAAACCATTTCAGCCGGAGGTTCGTTAGCAACGAATTCATAAGGTTTGGCTAGAAATCTAGAGTTTAGCCAGAGGCGATCGCTCCTCCCAACGATTTGAAATAAAACGTACAAATTCTCTAGGCTGTTCCTTGCATTCAATGACTTGTTATGTTGGGCAACAGCTTCAATTGCTAACTTCCACTTTGATTCCAGAAGCTGACAACAAATCACAGTTGAGGCAGGTTCATTGTTACCCAAATATTTCATTCTCCATTGAACGTTAGGCTCATCATACTCAGGGCTCGGTAAATAAGTTCGTAAAGAAACTATGTTCTCATAACCCATGCCAGCAGATTTCAAGATGCTTCCTATGTGAGTCCAGGTGATTTTACCTTGTGCTAATGGATACATCTCCGTAAACTGAGGAGGTTGATCTAGAAAGCCTTTGATGCCAACCCCCATAACCCTTAACTCCAAAACTCGCTGGCAGATTCCTGCCGTACTTGCTGTAACAGTTCTTGTAAATTATTTAGACCGCAATAACCTGTCTTTAGCGATACCTCGTCTTGCTCAAGACTTTAATTGGAGCGATCGCGAAGTAGGCTCAAAGGGCGAGTTATTGTTGGCTGCTTTCTTTTTATCCTACGCTCTGTCCAACATGTTGCTGAGTCCTTTAGCAGAGCGATTTGGGGCAAAACGAAGCGTCATAGCAGCGATCGCAGCCTTCTCCCTCGTTACGATTTTGAGCGCACCGTTTGGATACTCTTTTACAGCTCTGATTGTCCTACGTTTGCTTTTGGGACTGGGAGAAGGGGTTCACATTCCGATGTTGAGTGCGATTATCAGTCAATGGTTTTCGTCGGGGGAGCGATCGCGTGCTAATGCGATTTGGGGAAGCGGCATTTTGCTGTCTACGGCGATCGCACCGCTGATTGTGGTGCCGTTGATTCAGGTTTGGGGTTGGCGTTTTACCTTTGCGGTTTTGGGCGTTGCTGGAATGCTGCTCTCGATTCCATTAGTTTACTTTCTAGTGCCGGATGAGCCGTCTTCAGTCCAATCTGATGTGGATACGACCGCTTACGATCAGCGTCAGCAAAGACCGTCGGTTCAATATCGTCGAGATCATCGATTCTGGCTTGCCGTTGTAGGAGGTAGCCTCAATGCCTTTTGTGCTTTTGGTGTATTGAACTGGTTGCCCACGTATTTTAATCGTGCAAAGGCGATCGATTTTGCACAACTGGGATGGCCGCTTGCTTTAATTTTTTCAGCCGGAATCGCTGGCATTGCACTGATGGCTTATCTAGGCGACAAGTTGCAGCAAAGGACAAAACTTGCCGGAGTTGGTTTTCTGATAGCAGGTGGGATGGTTTATATTGCTTCCACTACCAATAGAGTAGAACTTTTGGTGCTGTTTTTTGCCGCCGCAGTGTTTTGTCAAAGTGCTTATGCGGCTCAAGAATACGCAATCATTCAACGCATCTTGCCAGCCAATCAAATGGGTGCAGGAACAGGACTTTATAACGGTTTATCTATGTTGTTGGGAGGGGTGGGTGGCTCTCTAATTCCAGGGTCAATCGTGGCAGCAACGGGTAGTTTTGATGTAGCCATTCTCAGCATTGTGGTAGGTGCATGGCTGGCATCAATTGTGATGTTTGTGCTATCACGAATGATTCGGTACTGATAGTGGCGTAATACATGAGCCGAGTGGAGTGACCTGTTCTGCTGCAACGCGATGTCTTGGAATTTTGGCCGTTACACCAAATCTGGCAAAGCGATTTGGACTTCATGAGCACCGCTGTAAAGGTACGTTTTATACCCTCGAAGGAGAATCCGAAATCCTAATGATGTATATAAGTGTCTTGCTTCCTCTAACAGAGTATCAACCTGCGGCTGATTATTATCCTGTATGGACCTTCCTATCTGCCGCCAGAGTTCAATTGGTTCATCAATGTTTTGTAACACATAGGTGGGATGCCAATCTGATACTTCTTCAGTGCAATTCACTTCAATGAGCTTCAACGCTAACTGATAGTCCTGCGGCGCAATGTTCCATTTGAGTGACCGCCAGGTTGCTGTGCAACGGATTGAGGGGACGCCATTCTTCAACTGTGCATCAAGGCGTTTGCATTCTCCAGTTCGCCAAATTTCTGACAGTTCGCAACTTGTCCACCCTGTGAAATTGGTCGGTATAACGATGGAAGCTTCGGGTGTGTCGAGCGTGTCAGGAAGTCCTGTTTCCCCAGGGTGCATCCATCCCCAAGTCAAATCACTAGCAAAAATATGATTTTGCTTCAAACATTCTGATACGCGCGCCCATGCTGCACTCAGGTAATTTTCTGAGATGTTCCGCAAAATCGTCTCGAATGAATCGCCTAAGACAAATCCTGCCACATCCAATCTACGACCGCACCTTGGAACCTCTAAAGATTCAAGAGCTTCCCAATCTTCTTTGTGAAGTGCCCACATATCCATACGAAGCAATATAATCTATTTGTAAAATTGTGCGCGAAGAAAAGCCGACTTCCAGCAGAATGGTTTAAATGAGCGGCAGCAAAACCTTGAACTCAAAACTAGGGGTGTTGTGATGTCTACTGCATCACACATCACAATTGCTATCTTGCTCTATTCAACTGCCTCCATGGTTGGAGCCTATCACATACGCAATTTCGCTACCATTTCTGTCCGAGCAGAAACTTCTAACTTCCGAAACATACGCTTTAGAGCTTGTTTTACAGAATTCTGAGTGATCCATAACTCCGCACCAATTTCTGCATTGGTCAGCCCTTTTGCAACAAGATCAGCAATTTGAACTTCTCTAGGTGTAAGACACTTGACGGATGGATTTGTACTCCAGGGCTGTTTCCGCAGTTCAGCAAGACGTGCAGAAAGGTGAGTGCAAACGGCTCCCAAACTAGCCAGATCCAATTGACTAAATGCAGGCACATGACCAATACGAGCAAAGTTTACTGTACCAACTAACTGACCTTGCCCAACAATGGGACCCGTCATAATATGCTCATGATCATAGGTAGAACAGCATCTTTTGTACAACTCACTCTGTTTCCAGGCTCCCTTGGGCAGAACTAATTCTTCATGAGCCGGAGCATGGTACTGCAAAACGTACTGCAAAACTGGATCAACAGATTTACCAAACTTTTGATACTGTTCAACAAACGTATCTGAAACCCCTCTTGCATCAACACTGGCTAAGCCGTTATTTTCATCTAGAAGATAAATCCCCCAGCGTTGCACTCCAAAATATTCGCTGATACTATCCATCACCCTAAACCGCAGGGCTTGTTCAGTTGGTGCAGTAGCGATCGCTTGAAACAAAGGGTAAAGAGAACGAGGCATAGGCTAAAAGTGTACCCACTTGAGGACTATTGGCGTTAGCAGACTTTCCCTACAATCGTTTCACAACCAGACGTTATTAAACAACTGAGGGCAATGTCTCAACTACAAATTGGCTTTCTCGTTTATCCGGGTGTAATTCAGCTTGACGTGATGGCAGCTTACCAAGTTTTAGCCTTTCCACCCAATACACAAGTGCATTTGGTCTGGAAAAATCTGACCCCTATCCTTAGCAACGAAGGTCTGACCCTGACGCCAACCGTAACACTTGCCGATTGCCCACCTCTGGATGTGATTTGCGTGCCAGGTGGCGGTATGAGACAAATCGAGATCATAAAAGACGTTGAAATTTTGGACTTTCTGCAACAGCAGTCAAAATCTGCTCAATATGTGACGAGTGTATGCACAGGTTCAATGATCCTGGCAGCGACTGGTTTACTGCAAGGCTACAAAGCAACCTGCCATTGGGCATTTCGTGGTCAGCTGGCAATGATGGGAGTTGAAGTTGTGCCTCAACGAGTTGTTGTTGACCGCGATCGCATCACAGGGGCTGGTGTTACATCAGGAATTGATTTTGGCTTAACGCTGCTGGGGCTGCTTTGTGGAGAGAAGGTTGCAAAGATGGCTCAATTGATGATGGAGTACACCCCTGAACCACCTTTTAACGCAGGCACACCTGAAACAGCGGGGGAAGAAATTGTGCAACCCTTGATGCAATTTGGCAAACCACTCCTTGATGCTTTCCTAGCCCAAACAAAAAAGACAGCGAGTCAACTCAACCTGAAAAGCTAATTTCTGATGTTGCTGGCTCAGCCGAAATTTCAAGGCTGCATCCCCACCGACCAACTTAGCAAGATCATGGGTCGGTTCATTAGACACAGCTACCGTATTACTACTTCCTTGTTTACTAGACCTCCTGCATGAATCACTTTTTGAAGCGTGAATGGTAGCGCGGCGGAGCCGCGCTACCATTCACGCAGGAAGTCTACTGTAGTAATAGTTCTTCGGAATGATGCAGAAACTATGAACTTAGCCGAATCTACTTTAGTAAAGTGAGATAAGTTTGCATGACGACAGCCTTGATTACTGGAGCCTCTGCTGGCATTGGTGCAGCATTTGCCCAACAATTAGCAGCACGTCAAACCGATCTTGTGCTGGTCGCTCGTTCCCAGGACAAGTTACAGGAACTTGCCAATTCCCTCAAACATCAACATCAAATCCAAGTAGACATTATTGTTCAGGATTTGACAGCACCAGACGCGACAGAAACTATCTTTCAAACTGTGCAACAACTTGGACGATCGATTGACCTATTAGTCAACAATGCTGGGATTGGAGATTACGGTGATTTTGCCGAAAGCGATCGCGACCTGCAGCTGAAAATGGTGCAGCTTAATATTGCGACAATTGTGGATTTGAGCCATCGCTTCTTGGCTGGAATGCGGCAGCGTCGAACGGGAGGGATAATCAATTTGTCTTCGGTGGCTGCGTTTCAGTCTATGCCCTATTTCTCGATCTACGCGGCAACAAAAGCATTTATTCTCAGCTTTAGCGAAGCGTTGTGGGCAGAAAATCGCAGCTACGGAGTGCATGTGCTAGCTGTTTGCCCAGGACCGGCGGGCATTAAGTTCTTCAAAGAAGCGGGATTTCCATCGTTCCTGGTTAACGTAGCTGAAAAAATTGATATGCCGGTTGAGACTGTTGTACGAGATGCCCTAAAAGCATTTGAAAAACGAGAGCCGATCGTGATTCCTGGCAGTCTGGTTAATCCCATTCTGGCTACTCTGCCTCGGTTTGTGCCGCGAAAGTGGGTTTCTAGCTTCTGGAAGTTGATATTAGGAAATAATTTTGGCAAAGGATAACACCTCCACTTCCATCTCTGGCTTGATAGAACGAACCAATTCTGATGAAGCAAACAAAACAGCAGACCTTTGAGGGTGAGATTGAAGAAGAATGAGCAAGAGCGCTGACGTTTCTACTGCGATTAACCTCAGTTGACAAAGACTGGAACAAGCAAGTCCGTCCTAACGTTGGAGTTCAGCGACGGACAAAAGCGTAGGCTTTTTGGCTGTCCGCTGCTATGAAGAGTTAGAAAGCGCGGGCATAGTGGAGTCCAAGTTCAGCTGCCCTCATAATGGACACGAGACCAAACCAGACCAAGGTGCCAGCAAGTAATTTCATCGTTAGGCGGTAGCCACGACTCTCCAAGGACGGAAAGAAGCGGACGGCAAGAATGGCAACAGCAACCTTGGAAGCTATCAGGGTTCCAATAGCGGTTACGACGAAGACAACGCTCTCGGCGGTAGAGCCACGAATGATGTAGTTCCCGCCAACCGTGAACCAAAAGAGATAGGGACCCGGATTGAGAAGGTTCACCTTCACTGCTGTTGCGAGGGAGCTTTGTGATTCGAGCTTTCCGGTTAACGAAATGTTGTTGACGCGAAACATCCTCGCGGATAGCCAAAGCAGATAAGCTCCTCCAACCAGACTTAGAGCAGCGGCAAATAGTTCAATACTCTTGAATTGCGAGAGAAACCAAAGTGCAGCGATGATGATTGGGCCATCGGTAATCAATGGGGCAAGGCTTGCTCGGACTCCGGCGAAAAGCCCTCTCGATAAAGCTTGTTGAATTACAATTACACCGAGTGGCCCCGGTTTGAGACCCGCAGCCAATCCGAATGCCAGTGCGGAAAGGAAGAATTCGTTCATTGGTGCTTTCTAACGGTTCCGGTCAGCGGTTTCCAATACCTTTGCAACACCATGGGTGTTTCCAGTCTATCCGCTGCACCAGAATTGTTGCGCAGCAACCTACGAACCAAGACTTGTTTACTTCCCAGAAGAT
>NZ_JACJPJ010000049.1:0-4294 GCF_014696015.1 Oculatella sp. FACHB-28
TTTTAACGCTTTGACCAGACCCAACTCAATCTTGCGATCTAACCTTGGGTTGCGATCCCATAACCGGTCAAGTCACTACTTTTCGATCCAGCCAAGGTTATTGTCGCCGAACAGGGTAGCTTGCACCATGCCAAACGAATGCCGTCCTCGGTCCCACATCAGTAACATACCAGTGCCGATGGAGCGTAACAGCTTCAGCACCCGTCGTCGCTCTCCCATGCGGTAGGGACAAATGAGGGCATCGGTGATCAGATGCGTTCCGGCTTCAATCAGCAACACCAATCGCGCTTTAGGAAATGCGGCATGATGACCAAAACGAGTGCCAGGATAACCAAACACACGCGCATTGCTGGGGGTGTCTGGGATATCGAGCAAGGTGCCGTCTACGGCCATCAATCGCAACTCGCCCAGAAATGCTCCAGGTGTCTCGGGGGTTGCTAATGGACGCACCACTCGCTCAAATAACTGTCGCATCACCTGAGGTCCTAATCTGGCTCGTGCTTCACTAATCGAGGCACTATTGGGCACTTTCCAGTACTGCGATAAGCGCGTCCACTGCCCACTCAACCCATCGACTAAATTCTTTAGTACGTCTCGCATAGCCGCTTTTGACCAGAAGCTAAACGCAATCACCAAGCACACTACCAAGTGGGCAGGCAACTTCCGTTGTCGTTGAGTTTGACGCTTACTTTCAATAATCGCGTCATTGATGCTCTCGACTGATATTGCACTTTCAATCGCTTTGAAAACCTGTCCTGCCTCAATCGTGGGCGTAATTAAGGTGAATTCTCGCAGTTGCATAGTGGCGGGGCTGAAGTTGGTAGAACTGCCTGTAATCTATCAACTTCAGCCTTAACCGAGAAGTATTGGCACGCTTGTAGCCAATCGGCGAGCGCATACAAATCTGCTGTAAAAGCGCCAAAACTCCTGACGTTCTCTACAGCTCGTTCTGCGGGAACGCAAACCCAGTGAGTTTGAGAGCCAATGTCAATTCCTGCTGCGTTCACATTGATGGGTTCTAACTGAGATGAAGCTTGCCGTTTTGAGCGCATACCTATTCCTATTTACCCTGTAGGTTAAACAAGTGCGCCTTGACCTAGATTGACGGACGATAGAGTCTCCTAAACGGGATAGTGATTATTCACTTCACCAATGTCATCACCGTCCTAGTCCAGGACCAAGCTTTCATGCGAGCCAAGTGCATCAGTGAGGGGTCGGTCTTAACTGTCAAGGCACTGCACAAGTTTAGGAAACGGCGCAACAGAATTCTGTTTCTTTCACACATAAGGAGCAGGATAGCTCTTGAACAGCTTTCATCATTCTCGCTGGAGAATAGCTGAAACGACATAAATTCGTTGTAGCCGAACCAAATGAATTCAGTAGAACCGTATGTCAACAGAACAAGAATTTATTCTCTTCTCAGAGTGATGAAACAGGGCTATTTGCTGATGGTTGAAACATTGAAGTCACTGCTAGGGGAAACCAATGTCACGATCGCAGAAAGTGAACCCCCACCAATATCCTCCAAAATCCTTGAATATTGAGTATCTTTGCAGGGTTACATGACTTGTAACTACCCCCAACTGCCCTACTGGATACCAAGAATGTGACGTAATAGACTCTGGTCAGCGTCAACTGCGCGGCGACGATTGCTCTCAACTAGCTTGACCCAACTTACGCTTTTGCCAACTGTGGAGGCGAGTTGAGCCTGAGTCCACCCTTTTGCCTGACGTGCAGCTTTGACCATTGCGCCATCTAATTTCGCTGCTGGTAATGGTGCAATTACAGCTAAACTCTGGGCTTCAATCCCCCGATCGCTGTGTTTTGTGGCAACCGTGGTTCGTTTGCTTTTTTCAGCGCGCCTTGCCTCAATTTCATCCAAGCAATCTTGAATTTGGGAGGGTAGCTTGAAGGTTAGCTTGGCAGGAAACCAATATTTGGAGATGTAATTGTCCGGTAGCCACTTTGTACCAAGAAGCTGTTGATTTCGCTCTTTAGTCGGCAAAGCTGCAAGTTCATCGGGCAAGCTCCAGATGGGTCTGAGCCATAGAGGATAAGTTTCATCATCGAAGTCAATATCAACTTTGAGGCTATCTTTGAGAGCTAACAGAGCATTATCCACTGAATCCTTCAATTTCCAACCGTAGCGGCGATCGGACAGGGCTTTCTCAATTTCATTGCTAGGTAAAACACTGTCCAGCAAGCTTTCCAGGGTATAAACTCCGTTTGGACGAGCGCGGCTGTTCTGAATCAGGTACAGTGTCATGCTAGTTGCAAGTTTGCGCCGATGAGGGTCAATGTCAAACACTTCTTTAGGGATCAGCCCGTACTGGTACAAGGCTTTTCGCTGTTGTGCCCCTTCCCGATTCAGAAAGCTATGCGTCCAAAGTCCTGGCTGTACACGAATGACAACCTCGTGCAGTTCTTCGGTTTCACCATCCACGTGAGCCTGGGTGTATTCTTGAACCGAGACAATCCATAGCAAACTTCGCTCGCGAACGCACAAGTCCATCTCACCCTCAAACCAGTGAATCACCGCACCTAACGTTCCGACGACCCATGCCAAATCTGCGATCGCCTTCAACTTTTGTGATTTAGTGAACTTATTGCTGTTGTGGACTTTGAGCGTTTTAATCAGATCTGTGCCCAACAGGTAAAAAGGCTCCTTCCACGGTTCAGATTGCAGCGAAGCGTAGGTGGCAAAAACGGCATGGAGACGCGCTGCCATCACCCCATACTGCTCCAAAATCTCTCGCTCCGCTTGCGTTGAGATCGAATCCGCCTGGTGCTTTTGCTTGTTTAATACATAAAACTCGATGTAGCGCCCCTTACCAAACTGCTTCTGAAAATAAAGGCGATCCTGCTCATACTCACTCCAATCAGGAGGTTTGAGAAACGCCTGGGTTGCAGAGATGACAGGCGCACCACTCGCCATCATCTCCATTGATTTGGTGACAAACAGAGGCGGCTCAGTTCGTGGGAGATTCCGGGGTTTACGAATCCGGGTGCGAGTAGATTGAGGCGGCAGAACTTCTACCTGGGTCAACTCTAATTGAGAATTGGCTTCCCCAACGGGAGATGCATCTTGGGGATTACTGACTTTCGGCTGCATTGTGCTCATCCATTGAAGAAACAGTGTGGAGCCAGGGAGTTCCCACGGGAATTATCCGCCGAGCAATCCGCTCAATAAATTCAGAACGAGAGAGTTGAAACTCTGCTGCGAGTTCGTCCAGTCGTTCGACTGCTGTAGGGGTCAGACCAATCATCGTCGGCTTTTTCGGCTCTGAGTAATACTGCCCCAATCCTTTCCGGCTTTGCTTTTCCTGACTAGCGCTCATGGTGAAGTGCGATCGGTTATATAAGAGATACCACAGCTTTCTAAAGTGGGCACCCTTACCTTCTCCTGCTGAGTCTTAATTCCCTATCTTCTTAAGAAATTGGCTGACCGTAGCCATTCCAAAAACTTACTGCTCGCTCAAAAATTCCAAACTATGGGTCGTTGAGGGTCGATTAAGCTTTGAGAAACGCCAAGGTTGGTGTTTTTATAGGAACTTCCTGACACGGTGGCTACCGGGTCTGGAATTCTTCTAATGAACGGGCTACTTATGATGACTGCCACCTGTCATAACCCCACTTAACTCTTGTCCTGCTTGTTACTGGGTGGCAGTTTGCCAGATTGTTCAGCTTCTCGGATAGCACGCCTTAAGATCAGCACTGCCATTTGCGACAAAGAGCGCTCTTCAGCATCTGCTAATCGTTGCAGTGCCTCCTTGTCCTCTTCATCTACGTATAAGGTGATTGTCACTTTTGCCATGCCCTCCATCATAAGTATTCTAGGTGTTTTTCCCTCAGATACACAGGAACACACAGTTTTTATGAAAAACACACAGAAACACACAGACCATGTTAATATCCAAAGCAGCACGATTTGAGGTTCTAGGCAATCATGCAAGATCGACCACTGATCGTTTCGTCTGTATCGCTACCTGTCCAAATACCAGAGTTTTTGCCCAAACTAAGATCTCCTTTAGGACAGAATGTCGGGTGGAGCTGTGTACCAAGCCGAGACTTTGCGCGCATCCTAGGCATTATTTTTGCCGGTGAAGGAAGTGTGCGAGCGACAGGCTACCACTATGCGATCGCATAGGACGGTCTGAGCCAGAGAAGAATGAAGACACAAAGAAACTGTCAGATCTGGGTACTCAGATCACCGCTTTTTTCATCACCTCTTATCATCAGAAGCTTCCTCTTTCCCATTTGCGATTAGATGGCTTGAAATAAATCTTTCAATTCA
>NZ_JACJPJ010000005.1:0-2385 GCF_014696015.1 Oculatella sp. FACHB-28
TCTGCCCAGGCTGGAGCCTTGCAGGTTGCAAGCTTTCCGGTGGGAGTTGCACTGGCTGATGCTATCTGGGAGAGACTACATGCAGCAGGTTGTGGAGTGACTTCAAGCTTTTGTCGAGAGAGCGGGTTGGGTTCGTTGTGTGGTTCCCGTTTCGTTCCTCATGTACATCAATGTATTCGCTAACCTCGGCGCTGACGATGCCTAAAAGTTAGGGAAAGTTATGCTGTTTCTTAAGTCGCTTTGGCATCGCATAATGGGGTGGTTGAAGCGGTGCGATGGAGACATACTTTTCAAAGGTTAAGCCCGAACGTTTTGCCGGAATAACGGAATCTCGTGCTTTGCATTCTTCAATGTCTAGCCAATACTCAGGGTCGGCAGCATTGGACGATCGCCTGCGCATTAACTCAACTTTTTCTTGTTCAAGTCTTTCAACAACCCTCTACGTTCAGTTCCAATCGCCTCCCCCTGGTATTGCCAGCTGCGATGCCTTACTTTGAATGTTGCTGTCGCCAAACCCAAGGCTCTAGCTCAGGGGCATCAATCCCACACAGCCTTAGCCTTTCTGAGCGCCACCCCTTTTGGACAGTCAGAACATCACCGCTCTGCACTTCAATCACTTAGGCTAATTGGCTAGCTCCTGGCTCCTGCGCCAGCGCTGCATTCTGCCGGGAGATGGAAGGGTATTCGTAGTTCGGTTGACTGTCGAGAGCATTTTGCGACTGCTGATGAGCAACCACACCGACTATCCCTAGAATCGGGATTATTGCAATGAGGAAACTGTATTTTTTGATTCGCCCCTGTTTGGTCAGCCTTTCAGGAGCAGGGCGATTAGGGCTAGGATCTTCTTCCATTGAAATTTATAGCAAGCACCAAGTGATTTAGAGTTAGGGTGCCCAGATCTGGGAAAGGCGATCGCCGCTGCCATCAGCCATTGCAGTGATATCGTAAACTCAATCCTTGAGGAGGGCGATCGCCCATGATCATCGCAGCATTTGTCGCCTTGCTTGGCTGCAAGCTCATCGGAGTTTTGCTCTGGCTGTTTGGGCAGATTTGGATCGCAACTATTGGGGAATTGTTCTGGTCAGAATTAGAGGATGGCGATTAGGGCTAGGATCTTCTTCCATTGAAACTTATAGCGAGCACCAAGTGATTCAGAATTAGGGTGCCCAGATGTGGGAGGGGCGATCGCACAGTTGCGAGCTGTTAAGGTTGGAAGGCTGAAGCATAGACAGTAACCTCAATGGCAGTAAGAAGTAATCCTTTAGCTCGCAGAGCGATCCTAATTGCTCTAACAATCCTGGTAGGAATAGGGTTAACGCTAGCTTCTCTAGGCTATAAACAGCCAGCTAATTGTCAAGAAATCTGCACGGGAGCACAACCTTGTCAAGTGGGGCAGTGTGAGTTTGGAGAACAAAGAGCCGGATTTCCAATTCCGTTCGTTCGGGATGCAGAGGGCGGCTCACCGCCGAGTGGTTGGGGGAAGATCGGTCCAGAAGATTATGTCTACGCTGATCTAGGAGGATTTGCCCTCAATGTCGTTTTCTATAGTCTTGCTTTATGGCTGTTTCAAACATTGATATGGTGGCTTTTCCGTTCATTACAGGGATAGAGGCCAGGAAGCGATCGCCAGTTAATTTTTCCCCAGTAAGGGAACTCTGAGCTTACATAGATACCCTTTGCCCTGGCACTGCTGCTGGGGCTTTTGTTTTGCCGCTCTACTGCTGCGCTGCTGAGATGTTGCAAGCCTCAGCGCCATACAGCAATTTCACATTACCTTCTGGCTCAGACTCCGCACACCAACACCGCCAGCCGCCCAAATTCTGAGATGATCTACGACTGGGATTAGGGCAAGAAAGCAGATAGAGGCGATCGCTATCGATATTAAAATTCGCTTCCACTTGAGATTCATAGTAGAGGCACCAAATGATTCAGGATTAGAGTGCTCAGATATGGGAAGGGCGAGCGTCCCTCCAACTGAAACTTTCAGTACTAGCTTTCAGGAGATTTACACCTCCTTCAACCGCCATTTCAGCGTCGCTACCGTCAATCACCACGATAGGCGGACAGCGATCGCCCATTTGCCCTTTTAGGCAACTGAGTACATCCAGGCTAGCGGTATAGGAAGCGGAAATCTCTAAAAGGATGCCGTCGATCTGCTGCGCTCGAAACAGAGCCAAAATTTGGTTGCTGTAAGGTTCAGTCAGAACCCAGTATGCAAAATTGGCGTTGCTGCAAGGGTAATGCTTGGTTTGGCATGATAGAAGAATGAAATGTCCTCAATGTAATTCAACTCAAGTCGCTAAGAACGGGCATCGTCGAGGGAGACAATGCTACAAGTGTAAGCAGTGCAGGCGACAATTTCTCGAATCCTACTATCCTTGGCGC
>NZ_JACJPJ010000050.1:0-163640 GCF_014696015.1 Oculatella sp. FACHB-28
ACTGCTGTTTTGATAGCGAGTTTTTAATTCCTCACGACTGAGGTGTTTTGCCAGTGTAATTGTGCGTCCCATCCTCCTATCTTATAGTGCTACTCCATAACCGGATTCCGTATGAGTATTTAACGCAGCGAAGCTTTCATCCTTGCCACATCCTGTTGCCGACTTGAGGTCAGTTTTTTACAATCCTTTTCCATCGCTGATGCGCCACAATGATAGTCCTGATTCATCAGACTAGCGCTTTGAGGAGAATGTATGCAGATTACGGCTTCAGCGATTTCACTCAATGTTGATGATGTTAAAGCGTCTGCTGCCTTTGTTAAACAGCACTTCGGTTTTAACGAAGATATGTCTGCTGACGGGTTTGTGTCGCTTTCCCGTCCAGACGTTGGGTTTAACCTGATCTTCCTCCGAACTGGATTAGAGAGTTTTAAGCCAACTCATATGCGTGGACATCATGCAGATGGGTTGCTCGTTGCTTTTGTAGTGAACGATATTGATCGTGAATATGCTCGGCTAAAAGCTGAAGGTGTAACGATTACAACGCCAATCGAAACTGAACCTTGGGGCGAACGGTTCTTTCAGGTTACAGATCCAAACGGAGTTGTACTTCAGCTAGTTCAGTGGATGACCGAAGAAGCTTAAGATAGGACTCTAGCGATTGCCCTAGCAGCAGGTGGTTGAGCAAGTGTATCAGCTTATCGGAACTGCTGGCATACCTGATATCAATTTGATTTGAAGACATTGCAGATGTGGGTAAGGGCACACCGCAGTGCGCCCTTACAGAAATTGATGTGTCGCGGAGTTTGTTTAAACCAGTAAAACTCCAGACTAGAAATATAAGATGGGCGATCTGAGACGCGATCGCCCATTCCCTTGTGGCGCTACATGCTTTGTTGAGAGCGTTATTCTTTAGCGTCCCAAATTGTTCTGCTCAATCCAGTCCAGCACTTCTGACTCCGACTCGGCATAGAGCGCTTTGCCCGTCTCTGGATCGTAGGCATACCAAAAGATGGCTCCGTCTGCACTAATTCGCTCGACTGAAAGCTGGGAGCTTTTGGCGATCGCCTCCATTAACTCATTCCACTTCTGGCTCAACCACTGAACTAGAGACGGAGCTCCGTTTACACGACCTCGCTCCATTCCAAACTGTCGCTGCTCTCGCTCCAGCGAAGCCACTAATTGCTGATTTTGAGTAGCTCTGGCTACTGCCAAACGGTGAGCTAGGGAAGCATTAATGTTTGCTCGATGCCTAGCTAATATCTCCGAATCCTCAACCCGAAATACATTAGCCATTTCCGTTCAATGCGTGTCTGAATAAATAAACGCAACCTCCACTCCTATAACTTTAAATCTTTTCTGTAGCTTTTGCTACAGAAAGTCCTGAGTCCATAACAAATTCCACGGGGTTACTAATCTTCTCATTACTAGGCTCTACCTGGTTGTGCTAATCCAGAGATCTGCCTCCTGCAACTCCAAGTCCGAGCCTCACTACAAGCATCCTTAAGTAGAACTTGGAAACGAAGCAAGAATTGCCTCATGATGGTATTGTTATAGCCAGGTTTTTAACCTTAGGCGATGGAGTTCGCCTTAACCGCCTCTTTCACAGGGGGCTGATGACTCCTACTTTTCCGGGTTGCGACGGAAGGGTAGGAAAGTGTCAAAAAGCTTGACTCGAAATTTCTCCTCCGTTAGCGGCTTACTCTTCACCCAGCAGCTGAAAGGAGCGAGATGTTAAGCAGCATTCTTTGGATTTTGTTGATGGGGTTTTTTGTGGGCCAAATCGTCCGACGGTTAGGCGGCCCGCCCCTGGTTGGCATGATTTTGGTGGGTGTTGTGCTAGGACCTCAAGTTGGCGATGTGCTCAGCCTAGATGTTTTGGCATCAGCGGACAGCCTGAGAACGATCGCCGTCATGGTGATTTTAATGAAAGCAGGATTGGGCTTAGATCGAGAAAAACTGGTGCAACAAAGCACCGTTGCCCTGCGGTTGGGTTTTCTACCGGCAACATTTGAGGCAGTGGCGATCGCCTTCACGGCTATCTTCTTATTTAACTTTGACTTTCCTACCGGTTTACTGTTGGGCTGCGTAATTGGGGCAGAATCTCCCGCTGTAATTGTGCCAGGAATGTTGCGACTCAAGAGCGCAGGCTGGGGTGTCACTAAAGGCATTCCTGATGCAATTTTGACCGGAAGCGCTCTATCTGATGTGCTGCTGCTGCTGATTTTTAGCCTGCTGCTCAATTTTTTGGGACAGGGAGCAACTGAAACCATCACGCTACCAGGCGGATTTACCCTGACTGCACTGCAACTGTTACCCTTTCAAGTCATTCTGCAAATCGCTTTAGGAGTCCTGGCGGGATCCCTTGCGGCACGACTGTTAGTTTCCCTGCTAACTCAGCAAAACTGGACTCAGACGGCAGTTCAAGACGTTTTGCTTGCGGCTGGGCTTGCCCTATTCTTAGTGATCATAGCTACGGCATTTCCTTATTTTTCGGGCTATCTCGCGACGATGTCACTGGGGTTCTTTTTGATTGAACTGGATGCCCCATTAGCTAGACGGCTCCGAGGTGGATTTGATGGATTGTGGACGATCGCCGAGATCTTCTTATTTGTCCTCATGGGAGCCAGCATTCAGCTACAGGTTTTAGGAAATGTTTTGCTGCCCAGTTTGATGATTTTGGCGATCGGTACTCTCATTGGGCGTAGCATTGGCTGGTATCTTTCAACGCTGGGAAGCAACTGGAACTGGCAGGAACGTCTGTTTCTACTTCCTGGAAACTCCGCCAAGGCAACTGTGCAAGCGGCGATTGGTGCAATTCCGCTGGCACAGGGAATTGATGGGGGAGAAGTGATTTTGGCGATCGCTGCTCTCTCCATCCTGATAACCGCCCCACTCGGAGCCTGGGCAATTCCTACCTTTGCGCCAAAGCTGTTGGAGCGGGGAGAAGTTGATCCGGCTAAGGTGAGCCTTGTTCAGCGCCCTCGACTGTTAGTGGCGATCGATACCTCTTCCCTGACAAGCAAAGTTCTATCCAAAGCCGCAGAATTGGCTCGGCACAGTGATGCAGAGGTGCTTGTTTTGCACGTCATTAACGTTTCACAACCGCAAAATGTAAAGCAATTGCAGGCACAAACCCAGCAGTTGCTTGCAGATATTCGCTATCGGTTTGTGACGACAACGGGTTCTGTTCCAGAGCAGATCATTCAAGTTGCTCAGGACTACAAGGCGACAGAAATCATCATGGGCAAACGAGGACATCAACCCTGGGAAAAAGTCCTCGTAGGCTCCGTTTCCCAAGCTGTTGTAGAAACCAGTTCAATTCCCGTCATGCTGGTTGAGAGTCGCCCGTAGTAGCCTGTGCATAGACGACAGCGGGCACTCGTTTAAAGGCTGGAGTGCCCGATCGCTCTTCAATTTGTGCCTTGAAAATCACGTTCACTTCTGGGTAAAACATCAGCGCTGCACCCTGTCGCACTGCGCCGTAGATTACTTCCACATCGGTTAGTTTTCCGGCATCTGCTTGCACGGTGACATGCTGATGTTCCTCTAAATCGATACTTTCTGCATCATGCCGATTCATTAGAATGCAGTTACGGTGAGGCATTCCTCGATATTTGTCGGCAATCTTGTAAACCACCGTGTTGTGTTGAGAGTAGCTGCGTCCTGTCATCAACGCCACAACGATCGCAGGAGTAGACTCTGACACTCCAAAATCTGTAGACTTTGGCAGAGCCAACTCAGGCAAAGGAGTCACAAACATCGAAGCTTTTCCAGATGGCGTGGAGAACTTCGGTTCTGTGAAAATCCGTCCGCTAATGGTAAATTCCTCCTGTGTCTCATCAATAGTTGCCATCTTTTCAAACCCTGGAATGGTTTGGGCAATCAGTTGCCGCACATATTTTGTGTCCTGGAGTTTGCGCCAATCTACCGGAAAGTCACCCTGAAGTCGATGTGCCAGTTCCGTCAAAAATTCTACTTCGGCAATCAGGTCGGCATCTTTGAGGTGAGTTTTACCTTCATCGTTGAGCCGTACAAAGTTGTTGCCTGACTCAACTGTTGTTTTGTGAGGATTCTCAAAGCGGTTTAGCACCGGCAGAATGATCGTGTTTTGCTTTGCCAATCCGTGAAAATGTCCTAGGTTTGGCTTTGTGGCAAGATAAATGATCGTGTCAACCTGACTCAGCGCCCGTTTCGCTTGGGTCAAATCAGGGTTTGCAGCGTAGAGGTTGCCGCCCAGACAAATCAGTGTGTCTACATTCCCTGCATCTGCTGCTTCAATTAAGGCGCGAGTGTCATATCCTTGAACCCGGCTAAGCGATCGCCCCAACAACTTCTCTAACGCCTGCTGAATTTCCTTCTTGAGCCTTATCGTCACTCCCATTGAGCCAAAGCCTTGAACGTTGGAGTGCCCTCTAACAGGCATTAAACCTGCTCCAACTTTGCCCACATTGCCCGTCAGCAAAGCAGTATTAGAAACGCTGTAAACGTTGTCTACGCCATTTTGGTGTTGAGTGATACCCATTGCCCAGGCAAACACGACTTGCTTGGAGGTACCAATCAGGGTAGCAGTGGCTTCAATTTCAGCTTGAGATACCCCACAGGTTTGAGTGATAGCTTCCCAGGACGTGGTTTGTGCCTGTTCAACAACTGCTTGCCAGCCTTCGGTGTGCGCTTGAAGGAAGTCCTGATGAATCAACCCTTTTTCAATCAACGCTTTCTGAATGCCGACAAATAGCGCTACATCACTACCGGGAATCGGTTGTAGATACAGAGAAGAGATCTCGGAACCTGTAATTAATGATTTCAGCGGAAAAGCAGGAGAGCCAAATTTAACTAAACCAATCTCCATGACGGGATTGATCACGATTATTTTGCCACCGCGATCGCGCAGTTTAATCAACTCGTTCATCAACCGGGGGTGATTGTATGAGCAGTTGGAACCCACTAGCATCACACAATCTGCCTGCTTCAAATTCTCCAGGCTGACCATTGAAGTGCTGGTGCCAAACATCTGCTTTAACCCAAAGGTGGAAGGCGCGTGGCACAGGTCAGAACAGTCCGCCAAATTGTTGGAGCCGAGCGATCGCATCAACAATTGCAGTAGATAAGCCGCCTCATTAGAAGACCGCCCAGAACTATAGGAAGCGACTCGTTCTGGCGGTTGGCGAAACCCTGCCTCTGCAATCTGATAAACCCCCTCCCAGGTGATCCGCTCATAGTGCGATTTGCCCGCCCTTAAAATCACCGGAAAGCTGAGCCGCCCCAATCGATCTGCTTCCAGAGAAGTCAACTGCTGAAGCTGCTCAATTGAGTACTGATCAAAAAAGTGACTGGAAATTCCAGGCTGAATTTCAGCCGAAATGGCTTCTACACTTTTCATGCAGCGCTGGAGCTTTTCGCCCGTCTCATTGGTGAAACCACCTTTCTGCCCGCCCGTGCCCCAAGAACACGACAGACAGGCGCTTTTGTGCAACAGGGTTTGCCATAGTTTTGCCCCTTCTGGTGAAAGCGTATGTTCCGCCCAATATTGAATTACCGATAAGCCGCCCCCAATTTCTGGCGTTTCGCTGTTCGTCTCGTGATCTGGGGGAATGGGTTGAACCGTTTGCTGTGGGTTGGTGTCCATGCGGCTTACCTCTCAGGTGACTTCGATACAATGACATCCCTGTAACCGAAGCTAGCGTAA
The DNA here is from genome assembly GCF_014696015.1 of Oculatella sp. FACHB-28. NCBI lineage: Bacteria > Bacillati > Cyanobacteriota > Cyanophyceae > Oculatellales > Oculatellaceae > Oculatella > Oculatella sp. FACHB-28. The sequence goes on from NZ_JACJPJ010000050.1 coordinate 5,687, forward strand.
ATTTGAGGTTTGCGACAGGGATCAGTGGGGAGACTTAACGAGATGAACGCTCAGATCTGCGGCTTCTTCAGAAGCCGCAGATCTTAAATCCCTAAGTCAGTACAAATTGATTTAACGCAACTGGAATCTGGCGACAATCGGCAAATGATCTGAACGGCCACTATCAGATTGAACGGTTGCTGCGATCGCCTTCCACCACTGCTGATAGCGCATCAATTCCCCATCGTGTGGCAGGTTTCTTCCACAAAGTCATAAAAAAATCTGGAGCAGTTTTATGCTCCAGAATCATTACAACTCTTCTGAAATACTAGAGTTTAAAGCTTAGCCAGCACTGACTACCCCAATCGGGCAGGCAACCGAAGTTCCACCTAACCCACAATACCCATTAGGATTCTTAGCAAGATACTGCTGATGGTAGTCTTCCGCATAATAAAACTCAGGTGCATCTAGAATCTCAGTCGTAATCTCGCCATAATTTGCTGCGTTCAATGCTTGCTGGTAGGTATCACGAGAGGCTTCCGCGAGCTGCTTTTGCGCCTCTGAATAGACATAGATGCCAGAGCGATATTGAGTTCCAGTGTCGTTGCCCTGACGCATTCCCTGGGTGGGGTTGTGGCTCTCCCAAAAGATCTTTAACAGGGTTTCAAAGCTGACTACATTGGGGTCAAACACGACAAATACGACCTCGTTATGCCCTGTTTTGCCGGTGCAAACTTCGTGATAAGTGGGGTTGCGTGTAATGCCAGCGGCGTAACCCACGGCAGTGGTAAACACCCCTTTTTGCTGCCAAAACTTGCGCTCTGCTCCCCAAAAACATCCCATACCAAATATCGCCATTTCCATTCCGGGTGGAAAGGGAGGCTTTAAAGGATTGCCGTTAACATAGTGCTGTGAGGGTACGGAAATAGCTTCTGCTCTTCCGGGCAACGCCTCATCGGGCGTTGGCAAAGTTAGCTTTTTACCAAATCCAAATAACACCATTTGTTTAGGCTCAACTGAAGTATCTTTTTACCTTACTTAACTATAGCGTTTCTCAGTTAGAGCCGTTGTTTGTCATCGGTAATACTACTGCTTCACCTCAAACTCCAGAAATGGATGCTTTGGAAGTGGCTTGAGTTCTAGATCCAGCAAATTTCTTGTGCGACTAACATCACCAAACCCCTTGCAAGTTTAAGTTGTCACTAGACAGCCTAGCAGGTTGGGTATTCAACATTCATTGAATATCTCTGATAAAAATTGGGGTAGCGCCCTTCAGAGCGCTACCCCAATTTTTATTTTGTCCATCCGCTTAGCTGAACTATGGGGACTGATTTGATTTTTGTGTAAGTGCGGGCATTCTGCCCGCACTTACACAAAAATCTGAATACTCTCAACTATGAGGTAAGACTAGCTTCGGCAGCTGATTTTGAGAGGCTATAGCAACCTGTCTTGCCGCGATACCATTTGTTGACCTTTAAGCCAGCAGAAAGGATGTTTGAAACCCGCTCACGAACTGTACTCCGGGCTTCCTTAGGAATATCAACGACAAAGATAGCATCAATGATTTCACCAGTTTCAAGTACCCCGCCCGGCTTACGTCCTAGCACTTGAGGAATTGCTTCGGCGAGGGAACTCTTCCCAAACTCATCTCGAATATACTGCTGCCAGCCTAATGACCTACGGGCTGGTTTCGTCACCTTGCTAGCTCTTTCACCCTTTCTTTTGGGAGCAGACTCTTTGGCAGCAGAGGTAGTTTTTCGAGGTGTTTTACCCCTAAATTTTTTAGGTGTTTGAGAGGTGTTTTCAGCAGGTGGAATCTCTGTTTTGCTTTCTGCGATCGCCGCTGTTCCATTGGTTGGCGCTTCACCTGAGATTTTGGAAGCAGTACCATTAGTTTTGCTGTTAGGCAGAGTCTCACCTAGCTGTTGCAACAAATCAGAAGTCGATGCCCCCCCCAGCGAAAACATGCCGATGACTGTTTTCAGTCCCTTCCTTTTTTCCTGAATTGTTTCTAGCCGGGCGAGTAGTTCAGCTTCTTGCTGCGTGAGTTCAGAATCGGCCTCAATCAATTTGGAAAGAATCGGGTCAGATGCTTTGCTGGAAGGTTGAGAGTCTTGCACAGTAGGGAATTCCTTTTATTCAAATGTTGAACATCAACGCTAGGTAAAGAATGGATGGTCTCAACCCATTCGACACCTGTTTTCTACAGAAGCGCATGTGTGAAGGTTGAAATCCTCTTATTTGCAATTGTATGGCACAAGTACTCTTAAAGCGATCGCTTTTTAGTCTTTTATATCGGTATTTTTGAGTTTTTTCCCAAGAACATACACTTTTCGTCAAAAGCAGCACTAAATCTCACCCCAAACGAGATCACTCCAAACATTCTGAAAGCTTGTAATGCTGCTAAATGCAGCGGTTGTTAATCTTATAGCTAGCCGTTAAAGTCGAGCTCAATATATTTGGGCTACTGATCGTTTGATATTGGTTAATATCTGCCTAGATTTGGAGGAGCTTTGAAGAGTCCAATCTGTAATCCAGAAATAGTTAAAGGTGCGGCATTCGAGCAATAATTCTGATTGGGTTCCAGAGGATATTTGCTGGACGTTATACCCTGACAGAGGCATTTGCTCCTTTTCAGACATATTCTTGAATGCAGAGCATTTCTACCCTTGTTTGGGAACCAGTGTTTGAATGGCTAAGACAAAAACGAGCTATGACGTGATTTATCAAGTAGTCCGTCTCATTCCCAAAGGGCGGGTAGCTACGTATGGGCAAATAGCAAATTTGGCAGATCTACCTGGACAGGCACGGTTAGTTGGCTATGCACTCTATCGAGTAGATATGCAGCTATCAGATGTTCCCTGGCATCGAGTGATTAATGCAAAAGGTGAGGTGTCAGAGTCACCTCTACGCTACGGAACAGACTATTTGCAGCGATCGCTCTTGGAGCAAGAAGGTATCCTGTTTAGCTCTGAAGGTAAAGTTAACCTGAACGAGTACCGTTGGCGACCAAAATTGCCGATTTGGGAGACGAGGGATGAGGAGTAAGGAAATTCTGTTATACGACAAAAGGGATGTGTTGGGCTATACTGACTGCTGTTGGGCAAGGTATCCTAAAAAGAAATGCGATCGCCACTAACTTGCTATAGTTGACAGGACAGAGCTAGCAAACTGCTAACTCGCTTCAGGGGACTACCGTTCACTTAACGCTGTTGAAGCCACATCGTTTCAGCCAACCGTGCAATAGCCGAACGGCACCCCCTCCTATGTCTGACCCATCAATTTTGCTGCTGCTGACTTGTGTTACTTGCGCTGACAGCCCTGACAGTTTTGCCCATCCGGCTATGTTGGACTGCTCTACGGTTGAGGCTTCTGTCCAGCCGCAGCGATCCGGGCGGTTAGAGAGTGCGATCGATTGCACTCATTCTGTTAGTGCCCCAGAGGTGATTCCGGCTTTTATAACTACTGCTTCTCAGCCTGTAGCCGCAGTTCAAACTACCGCTCAAACTGTTCTGACTGAGGGAGCGATCGCGCCTCCTGAACCCTTCATCCTGCCTGAGACCTTTACAAAACCATCGACCGCAACGAATTCTCCTCAGTCTAACCAGTCCTCTTCAGCTAACTCGACTTCCGTTGAGTTGCCTGGTTCATTGAGGTTGAGTAGTCGGGGTGAAGCCGTAAGTCGGCTCCAGGAAAGATTGCAGCAGCTCGGACACTACACGGGTGCCATAGATGGCATCTACGGTCAACTAACCTTGGCTGCTGTCACCGAATTTCAACAAGCAGAAGGGTTAACGGTCGATGGCATAGCCGGCCCGATCACTTGGGGTAGGTTGCAGGTTTCAGCAGCCTCTACCACTCCTTCAACGCAGCCTAACCGACTAACGGCGAGACTGGGTTCAGGCGACGCATCAGGCTCAGCCCCTGCAACAACAGAATCTCCATCACCCGATCGAGCAGCTCAAACGGCAGAATCAGAGCGTATGGAGACTGCAAGCACAGCAGGAGAAACGGCAGCCAATGCCTCTACCGCCGGAGAAGGTCAGATTCCACCCACAGAAGATACGGATCAAGTAGAAGACGCTGACTTAGAGCAGTCATCTGCCGATCGCGAATCCCAACAATCTACCGAATTTGTCTTTGATACCTCACCCAGCGGTATCCCCTTCTACTTCTGGATAGGTGCTTGGGCAATTTTTTACATTGGAGGAATGGTATTTATCTTCAAAGACAACATCATCAGTAAATTGGGTCTTACATGGGGCACTGACGATACTGAACCGCAAGACATTCAGCTTCCCACGTTTGGACCACAAACCACAATGGGTGAGTTTGCCTCTGCTTTAGACTATGGGCAGAGTTCAGATGATTCCGATGGATTTGGTGCCGCGATTTCTAATTCTTCTAAGCAAGAAAAGCAGAATTTGGTGAGCCAGCATGACTCCCCTCTTTACTTTTCAAGGGAGGGAGACAGCCCTTCACAAGAGACTGAAAACCTTCAAACAGACTCAAACCCTCCTAGCAGGATGAGCAACCCTCCCATTTTTTCCTTGTTGGAAAAGCTGGCTTATGAGAGTCCCAGGCTATCCAACCAGGAACTAACCCCGGTTTGGGCAGATGGAGGGGTCGTTGAGCCAGTTAGAGGGCTATTTAGTGACTTGCCGCATCCACTAGGCGGTCAGCCGTCAGAGCGTAGACGAAATAAGGCGATCGCCCCCCCTCCCCCACCGCCCGGGTTTATTCAATCCCAAAAGCAAAGTTCAAATCAAGCCGAAGCCCCCAGCACTCTAATTGCCACTTTGCCTGATAAAGACCCTGAAACTAACAATTCCTACACTTACGCGCTGCTTGATAACGCTGAAGGATATTTTCTATTGAAAGGAAATGAGTTGAGAATTTACGACTCTGCCCTAGTTCAAATTGAATCCGATGTTGATCATGCAATTACCTTGCGCCGCACCGACGCTAAAGGGACGCAGGTTGATAAGTCATTCGTAGTGAACTTCACAAAAACCGACGATGATGACGCAGCGGAAGTAGCCCGCTCAGCCTAAAGAAACGACTGCAAAACGATAAATATTCACCCTTGAAGGACTTACGCATTCGTTCACGTCATCCACGGCTTATGCCTGAGATAACGTGGAGTTTGTGTCATACCAACTTGATTCTTAGAGGTTGCAGATGCGGGTAAGGACTCATCGCAATGAGCCCTTACAGAAGTTGATGTGTCGCGAAACCTGGTTAAATCGATATCAGTTTTGCATTATGTCTGCATGAGTTCTGTACTTTTCAAAAGTCACTCAAAGGACAACGGTTTTTCTTTAACGACTGATTAGAATTTCTGGTAAAGATACAGGAAATTGCGTTTTTGTAAGTGATGATTGTAAAGTAGCTCGCATCGCTCAAATTAATGAAATCCGGAGATCAATGAATCCGAGGCTTGAACAACGGAAAGGCGTTTAGTTCGCCTTTATCTAATTTTCTTCTACCTGAAGTGTGAGAATTGCTGCCTTTAAGGGAACTTTATTGTTGTGCGAAATGTCTAAGAAGATAGCTTGGGTGCTCTGCCGACTGACGTTCACTCAAAGGATAATTCATGGCTATTATCACGGTTACAACCACCGCAGACAGCGGAACTGGTTCACTGAGAGAAGCAATTGCCAATGCCCAGTCGGGAGACACTGTCAAGTTTTCATCCAACCTTGCTAACCAAAAAATTACGCTAACCGGCGGACAGCTTACAGTTAACAAGGGAATCTCCATTGATGGTTCAGAAGCGCCTAACTTAACCGTTAGTGGTAATAACTCCACCCGTATCCTCGTTGTCGAGAAATTTCTAAATGTCAATATCAAGAATTTGAATTTCACCAGTGGAAAAACCATAGGTGTAGGAAGTGCGGGTGAAGGTGGCGCAATTCAGGTGCGTGACTACAGCACATTGACTGTAGAAAACAGTAAATTTACCAACAACAAGGCGAGTCGTGGTGGTGCAATTCGCGTCGGTTACGGCGGCGGATTGACAGTGCGAGGCAGCACTTTTGATAGTAACGACGGCACCCTCTCAAACGATGGCTTTAGTGCTGGGGCGATCGCCACCTACGGTGCAGGCGGAGCGGCAGGCACAGGCAAACTCGTGATTGAAAACAGCACCTTCACCAACAACAGAGGGGTGAACGGTGGAGCTGTTTACAATCTGCTCGGACCTGTTACCATCAAGAACTCAGTTTTCAAGAACAACACCAGTACTCGCGAAGGAGGAGCCCTCTTCACCGATGGTGCCAATGGCGACGAACGAGATACTGTGGGTGGCAAGATCCTGATTGAGTCCAGCCAATTTGAGGGCAACAAAGCCACAGCAGGGGGAGGAGCGCTGTACCTGTGGACTTACACCGGAGACGAAGTAATTGTCAAAGACAGCAGCATTTTGGGCAACTCCGTCACTAGAGGTGGTTCAAATAACCTCGGACGCGGCGGTGGCATTGAGTTCGCTGGCAGTAAACTCACGATCGTCGACACGACTATCGCAAATAACACCTCTCCAGTCCAAGGTGGTGGATTGTGGGTGAACAACAATACCTCTGGTGTCACCATTACCAACTCCACCATTTCTGGTAACAAAGCCCTGGAAGATGCGGGCGGTGCCATGTTCCTGAATACCAGGGACGGTAAACCTATCAAAATCGTTAACTCTACGATTGCTGACAACTTTGCTGGAAGGGATGCAGGCGCAATCTGGACGGGCGGTAGCAACAGTGATGATGTCACCTTGACTAACACCCTCTTGGCAGGGAACGTTGCACAATCGACTAAACAAGGGCACTCCAATTTCACCCTGCGCGATGGCGGTGGCAACATTGTTGAAACCATTGTGGATGGCAGAGGACCCAAAGTCACGCAAAACAGTCGTTATGTAGATGATGTGAATCTGGGTGACTTGTTAAAGGTCGGCAATGACTATGTGCGTCAGCTTTTGCAGGATAGCCCAGCTATCAATTCAGGCACGACCAACGGTGCAACTACAACTGATCAGAGAGGAGTTACACGGGACAGCAGACCAGACGTTGGAGCCTATGAGGTAAAAACTCAAACGACAATTCCGCCCAGAGAGGAGCCTTCCCTTCCTAGTGAGCCTCCCACACCACCAGACAGTGGCACTCCTACGCCTCCTAATAATGGCGGTGAAACTCCTACACCACCAGACAGTGGTTCTCCTACACCACCAGACACTACACCACCGGACAGTGGTTCTCCTACCCCTCCCGATACGAGCACGCCTGACCCTCTTGTTGCTGAAGCAGATACCATTACAACGAAGGCGAACACCGAAGTCAAAATTGATGTGCTTGCCAACGACCAGGTAGCAGGTGACTTTACCCTTTCCATTGGCGATCGCCCCACTAAGGGGAATGTCACACTTGACAACAACGGTACGCTCAACAACCTAACAGATGACTTCATCCGGTACACCCCTGAAGCCGATGCCATAGGCGAAGATAGTTTTACCTATCGGTTAAGTCGGAATGGCGAAAGTGTTTCTGGAACGGTCAAAATTACAGTCACCGAAGACCCATTGCCAGAAACTCCGCTGCCGACGACTCCGTCGCCGACGACTCCGCCGACGACTCCGTCGCCCAGCCAGCCATTGCCTGAAACCCCATCGCCTGAAACTCCATCCCCTGTTGAGCCTGAGCCCAGTCTATTTACGCAAACCAAACTAATTGATTTGCGTAACATTGATTTCAATGGCGACGGTGAATTGAACTCTGAAGTTGCAGCAACATTTGATGAGGTTACTAGCAACGCAGCCTACAGCAACTCAGTTGGGCTATACGTTGTGGCAGATGAATCAGGGGCAGTGCTTGATTCAGACACTGACCAGTTGATCCGCCCAGGAGAATCAGGTTACGCAGAGGCAGCACTCAAACAACGGTTAACGGATGTAGAACTCGACCGAGCTACAGGAGAACTTGCAACTTCCTTGGAGACAGGTGCGCTCTTGGCACCATACATTATCTCCAACGGCACGGCAGATGAGTTCCTCAGCCAGAACCCCAGCAACTTAGAAAACAGTGGACCGCTCAATGCTTTCTTTGCCTTTGGAGTAGCTAACCCTGACAAGAAGGATCACGTCAAACTGCTCAACGACAATACCCTTGTCTTTGAGGATAAGTTGGGCGGAGGCGATCAGGACTTCAATGACTTTGCCTTTAAGGTAAACGTGCAGAGTGCTGTGTAAGACAGTTTCTAAGCAACGTATGAAGTCAGCGATTTAAATTGAGACAAAAAAGGTGAGGGTTTTACCCTCACCTTTTTTGTCAAAAAGTCCGATGCTTAAAATGAGTAATGATTAAAAACTTCTGTGTTTCCTTGCTCGTCAAACGAAAACACGCTGAAAGATTCTCGCTCATCTCCAGATTCCATACCTGGTGTTCCGACTGGCATTCCTGGAACAGCAATCCCTACAACATTAGGACGTTCCGCTAGCAGTCGTTTAATGTCTTCAGCCGGGACGTGTCCTTCGACCACATATCCACCAATGATTGCAGTGTGGCAAGAGGTTAAGTCATCTGGAATTCCGTATTGCTGTTTGAGAGCATCAACTTCGGGCGTAGGCATATTGGTAGCCTGAAAACCTTGAGCCTCCAAATGTTCCATCCATCCTCCACAGCAGCTACAGGATGGATCGCGATAGACCACAATTTCGGGCATAGCTTCAGACATCACTTCAGGCGTTGAAGCGGCCTCTGCACTTGCAGTTGTTAGCACAATGACGGTAGCGATCGCCATCCAACACACTACAACCAACTTGACATATTGATAAATCTGAGAACCTATTACTTTTATCATGACTCGTTCCTAATTGATCACCCATTCCTGAGATTGCTCTACGGTCTATTTTAGAAGTTGATTTTCAGTTCGCGAAGTATATGTAACAGCCCAACCCTTTCAACCTGCTCTAAAACATGCTTTAGTCTTGTAGTAATTTATGAGTAATTGGTGCATGAGGGCCATTCTATGAAAATAGTCCGTCGTTTGTTGACATTTCTCCTCATCGTTGTCCTGACGACGGCGATCGCAGTAGCTTGTAATTCTGGTGGAACTGGGGACAATAGCGCTGCTCCTGTGCGAGTGGGGTCTAAAGATTTTACAGAGGAATTCATTCTGGGTGAAATGTATGCGTTGGTGCTAGAAGACAGCGGTCTTCAAGTAGAACGAAAATTCAATTTGGGTGGTACGCCCGTAGCCCAGTCCGCGATCATTAACGACGAGATTGACCTTTACCCTGAATATACGGGTACTGCGCTGCTGACTGTTTTGAAGTTGCCTGTGATTAGCGATCGCCAGCAGGTCTTTGACACCGTTTCATCGGAATACAAGGAACAGTTTGATTTAGTCTGGCTAGACCCAGCTCCCATGAACAACACTCAGGCTCTTGCCATGACTCAGGAGAAAGCCGAGCAGTATGGCATCCGCACGATTTCTGATCTGGTAGGTCAAGCTGAGCAGCTTACGATTGTGACAACGCCTGAGTTTCAAGAGCGGGAAGACGGTCTACCTGGGCTGAAACGGGTGTATGGAGAATTTGACTTTAAGCAATTGATTCCAGTGGACGCAGGGCTGAGATATGAAGCACTCGTCAGAGGCGAGGCCGATGTAGTCGAGGCATTTGGAACCGATGGACAAATCAGCGCTTACAATCTGGTTGTCCTGGAAGATGATAAAGGCTTATTCCCGCCCTATCAGGTTGCTCCTGTGGTGCGGCAGGCAGCGCTAGACGCAAATCCAGAAATTCAGGATGCCCTCAATGCTCTGGCTCCCAAACTTACGGATGAAACCATGCGTCGGTTAAACAATGAGGTAGATGGAAATGGGCGTGAACCTGCTGAGGTTGCCCAAGAGTTTTTAGTTCAAGAAGGTTTCCTCAATGACCAAAGTTCATGATGGCCAAACCCTTGAGTTGCAACTGGGGCGATTCAAGCAAGCGAGCCGCATCAGATGCCACACTTCCGTAAACCAGCGTCGAGCTTCCAGGCTTGAGCAACCGCGATAACGGCAGAGCATCCCTGACATCAAACGAGTCACGCCAGCCTCACCTGGGCGATCGCCCTTCCCTACTTTCCGTTCCGCCCAAAGCTGTCGAGCTTTTTCTATCACTTCATTGGGGAGCGATCGCCCTACCAAAGCAAAGCTAGCAACCACCGGATAATTGTTTAATCCGTGCAGGCTAGTCAGCATTTCGGAGCCTCCCTGTAGCCATTGAGGGTCTACCCACAGGAGTTGGTCATTTTGCCAAACTTCGGTGTGCGCTCGCCATTCGCCACTAGCAAACTTTTCACCTCTGGCACTGCGTCCCAGTCGAGTAATTTCCCAACCCAGCCATAGCGAATCTTCGGCTAAGTCAACTCGCAAATTCTGACGATAGTTTGCGCCATCAAACACAATCGTCTCCTGTGGCAACCATTCCAGACAGGCTCCAGCAGAAACTTTGAGGTGAGTCGATTGTTTTGCTTCCACACCCTTACTCCGATACACCTTGGCAGCGGATGCAGTTGTGATTAGTGCATGGGCTTGGGGATGCAGGGAAACATTGAGAGAGAGGCGATCGCTCCCCACAATGCCGCCAGCCGTATGCAAAATTACGCTATGGCAAACCTCAGAACCTTCTGGGTAGAACGGTCGCTGCACTTTGAGCGGGGCTTGAGCAAAGGCACGACTGAGTTGAGTAGTACCCTCACGCAGGGCAAACTCTAGCTGTAGGTTGCCCTGCCAACCTGCCCATAAGTCAGACGTTGATTCAAGAATTTGATTCACAGCAAAACATGACAACACGACGGGGTGAGGTGCTGGTTGCAATCCTCAATAACGTGCAGGATATGAAGATCGCCTGTGAACAGCACTGGTATCGCATTCTTGTCGAGAGCGTCGAGAAGTTTTTGAAGCAACACTGGGCACCGGAGTGGTTAGCGTTTTATCAAACCAAAGTCTTTGGAAATGAAGGCTACGCTGTGAATTACTATGCCCGTGTCCAAAACATTTGTAAAGTCTACCGCTGTGAATTGTTTCCCGATGAAGCGCTGAATGAGAAATCTCAGAGGCAATATTACCAACTAAAAATTTTGGCTTTGCAGCGGTTGAATAGGGCGGTGGTGAGCGATCTCCGCCACAGAATTAGCTTTATTCCAACTACTTTAGAGAAACTGAAAACTGCAACAAAAATCAGCGATTTGCCTAATTAGTTCTGTTTAGTAGTTCAGTCTAATTCAGGCTCTGAACTCGCTCCTCACGCTAGTGAGCTAAAGGCTCTTTGTAGTAGTAACGCGGCAAGCTTAAGATATTGCTCTAACTTCAAGAACTGAAAACTTCTGTCAGTGTGAATTTAACCCTATTTCGTTTCGCCGTTTCCCGAGAAGTCTACTGGCTTTATCCTCAGTATACAAATATGCGTCTTCTTTAAAGCTTACGACAATATACGTAAGCGACCAAGATAGAAACGATACGAACTACCATAATTACTGATAGATAGCTCGACAGCTTAATTTGTTCCCAACACATCAGTTCAATTGAGATCTTGAACAATTGGCAGGTTTCTCAGGACTGACGCAGGAGCAAGCCAAATAGAAAACTGGGTGCGGCTTGATTTGACCGTTGAAACTATCCGCTAGTCTAGGGTCGCCGTCATTTTGAGGGTTAAGGGCATCTCCGTAAGTCTGTTGAATGGAGTAAGAGTGCTTCAGAGGAAATTGTATTAAAAGATACTAAACTCAACCGCTGAGGCAACAAGCAGGTTTACTTTGTTACATGTCTTTACATTTGCTACATCTTCAATTGAGGTTCAAAAGCATATGCAAACCTTCATCAAATGTTTACTTAGACTATTCAGCCCGGTTGGATTACGCAAGCAAAAATCAAGACCTAAAGATTATGCTCGTTTTTATCAGGAACAGCAGTCTAGGCAGGGAAACCCCCACGGAGAGGATTTTGGAGAGTAAAAAAGTATCCGTCAGAGATTTTCGGGTTGCAGCGGTTACAGCAGCGGTAGGGAGCAATCACTTCTGTAAAGGTCACTTTATTGCACCACTTTAAAAAACTAAAAACCGCCGCAAAAATGAGCGATTCATCTAGTCAACAAAGATAGAGGGTGCAGTTTCCTGCACCCTCTGAGTCGAATCAGGTTGGAAGAATGGGCGATCGCCCTTAACCGACTGCTGCCATTGGTTTTGCTACGCCAAAGTAGGCGTTTTGCTCAGCCCGCAGTTTGTCACAGAGCCGACCTTCCGGTAACTCCACATCATCGTAAGTGAGTACCCGGTCTTTAGGCACATCTCGCTTGAGGCGGCAGCCCTCAGCTAAGCCCATCGGCAACAGGTTTTGTGCCTGAGTCACATCAGCATTTTCACACTGCCCGTAAGTCATGTAAAAACCAATGCCGTCCAGGGTTTCCTCTGCTTTTAAGTCAATCTTGGCAGTGGTGACTACTTCAACTTGGGGCGCACCCAACGGAGCCATCACTGCATCCCCAAAGAGAACCACACGAGCGACCGACAGGGGTACCTCAAAGTGACAGAGGTGATAGGGAGTATAGAAGCTGTAGAGCGGACCTTCGCCCAGTTTGTAGAGGTTGAGGTAGTGTTGTTGTTTGGGGTCATCGTGAGTGCCGAAGACGAAGACACCCGGACCAGGCTTGGCACCAACAACGTAATCCACAATGCCGCCTAGCTCTTTGAGCTGGTCTACATCATACATGCCAGTCATTTCATCGACATGACCTTGGAAGTCGTAGCCCAACATGCCGCGCTTAGCAACCTTCATACCCGTGGCGTTAGCAACGATCGCCTGTTCAAAGGAGATCTTAGAGCCATCGGCAAAGCTAGTCACCATGTGCGCTTTCTGTCCCCACTTCTTGGCGAACCCCTCTTGAGTAGTAGGGTTACGGTAAGGATCTTGCAAGCCTTTGATGTTGCCGCAGAGCAGCGGGGTTACGCCAATGCTCTTAACAAAGCGGTACAGGTTCATCTGCACACCGGGCTGATCACCATCACAGGCAGACAAAATTACACCAGCGCGATCGGCGTAGACTTTGAGAATAGCGCCAATGGTGCCGTCGAGTTCGGCGTTCATCAGGATGACGTGCTTGTGGTGGGCGATCGCCTCCAGCACCACTTCCGCGCCAAACTCAATCGTGCCAGTTACTTCAACAATCGCGTCAATGCCTTCAGCCTGACACAGCAGTTTAGCATCGTCAGTGATGGAGTACTTGTTTTGGGCGATCGCTTCCTCTAGCTCGGCGACCGTCTTGATGACTCGAACATCCTCAATACCTGCCTCGGTGTAAGCCCGCTTTGCGCCATCAATACTGCGGTTAAAGATGGCAACCAGTTCCATTCCGGGGACCGAGTTAGCAATCTGGTTAGCGATACCGCGACCCATAAAGCCTGCCCCGATCATCCCGACTCTGATTGGATTCCCTGCTTCTGCACGAGCTTTCAGAGCATTATCAACAATAATCATGGCTAAACTCCTACGGAAACAGCTTCATCAAATAGTGCCCAAGCAGCATCTTTGTCTGAAATAACGCTCACGGGCATCGGCCACTCAATCCCAAAAGCAGGGTCATTGTAGCGCAAACCACGCTCATAGCCTGGCGTGTAAAACTCACCAACTTGATATACGACTTCTGCACTATCCGTGAGTGCTTGATAGCCGTGAGCGAACATATCGGGGACATAGAGCGCCCGTCGGTTATCTTCACTTAGCTCCACACCAATATGCTGTTTGTATGTGGGTGACTCAGGACGCATATCAATGATCACATCGTAAATTGCGCCACGAGTACAGCGGATCAGCTTGGTTTCAGTCGCAGGAGCAACTTGATAGTGCATTCCTCGCAACGTGCCTGCCTTATGGTTGTAAGACAGATTGCACTGCGCCACTGTCGGCTTTAAGCCATGCGCTTCAAACTCTTTCATGCAGAAGGTCCGAGCAAAGAAACCGCGAGGGTCTTCGCGCAGCTCCAAATCTAGAATAAAAGCGCCTTTGAGCTTCGTTTCGGTAAATAACATTACTTGCTCCAGAAGAAATCTTTGTCAATTTGCTGAGTGCGAATTAGGTATTCCAGTTGCTTCAGACGAGTAAACCCTCTCGATTGAAACACGTCTTTGTCCATGTCAATCTGACTAAACAGGTCAAACAACTGCTGGGCACCGCGTCGAGCATCCCATTCACACTTAAAGCCAGGTAGTTGAGTGTTGATCTTCTCAAAGGAAACCCGGTAGCTGCGGTTATCTGCTCCATTGTCGCCAAAGCTGAGTTGACAACCCGTGAAAATATCAGCAATAATTTCCGCAATCTCTTTTACCTGATAGTTATTTGCGGTATCGCCCACGTTAAAGATTTGATTGTGGACAATATCGCGGGGTGCTTCTAGGGCGCAAATAATTGACTTTGCAATATCCAAAGCATGAACCAGAGGACGCCAGGGCGTTCCATCACTGATCATTCTGATCTCTTTAGTCGTCCACGCCAACCCTGCCAGGTTGTTCAACACAATGTCAAACCGCATCCGAGGCGACGCACCAAAGGCGGTCGCATTTCGCATGAAGGTAGGGGAGAAGTTGTCATCCGCCATCTTGGTAACATCGCGCTCAACAAAGGTTTTGCACTCAGCGTAAGCAGTTTGGGGATTAACTGGAGTTTCTTCCGTCACATCGCCCTCAGTCGCAACGCCATAAACGCTGCATGAGGACATATAGACAAATCGCCGCACTCCCGCTTGCTTTGCCAGTTCTGCTAGACGAACTGAGCCTTTATGGTTGATGTCGTAGGTGATGGTGGGGGAAAGCTGCCCGGTGGGGTCGTTCGACAGTTCTGCCATGTGAACGATCGCATCAATTTCTGCTAAGTCTTCTAGCTCAATATGACGGATGTCCTTGTTGAGAGTTTTGGCAGTTAAATCAGTGCCGTTGTAGAGCCAGCCAACTTTGTAATAGCCAGTATCTACCCCCGTCACATCATGTCCTCGCTCCATTAACAAGGGAGCAAGGAGTGAACCGAGATAGCCTTCTGTTCCAGTAACCAGTACTTGCATAATTTTTCCTAGACACTCAGGGTAGGTTGTAAATGTTGGGGAGTGGGGATTTGTGCGGCAACTGCTTTGCCAATCTCAAGGGATGATGTTGCAGCAGGAGACGGGGCATTGCAAACATGAATGGAATGCTCGCCTTTGACAATGAGAAAGTCATCAACCAGCTTGCCATCATTCATCAACGCTTGGGCCCGAACTCCGGCATGGGTGGGAACCAAGTCTTCAGATTGCACCTCTGGAATTAGTCGTTGTAAGCTGCGAACGAAAGCAGCTTTGCTAAAGGAACGAATGATTTCCTGAATGCCTTCATCAGCGTGCTTTGCAGCTAGCTTCCAGAAGCCAGGATAAGTCATGACTTCGGTAAAGTCACGCAGGTCAAAATCAGTCTTTTTGTAGCCTTCACGTTTGAGGCTCAGCACGGCGTTAGGTCCAGCATGGACACTACCGTCAATCATCTTGGTGAAATGAACGCCTAGGAAGGGAAATGCAGGATTCGGAACAGGGTAAATCAGTGTTTTGACGAGATACCGCTTCTCAGGAGTGAGTTCGTAGTATTCGCCTCGAAAGGGAACGATTTTGGCTTGCGGATCGACCTGGTTGAGTCTGGCAATGCGATCGCTATGCAATCCCGCACAGTTAATCACAAACCGTGCCTCAAAAGGGCCTTGATTTGTCTCAATTACCTGACCTTTTGGTGTATCTACAATCTTCAACACTTTTGTGTTGAGACGCAGATCGCCACCTTGTTGCTGAATTAAATCAGCATACTTTTGGCACACCTGTTTGTAGTTGGCGATCCCAGTGGAAAACACTCGAACTCCAGCCAGACAACTCACATGAGGTTCAATTTCTTTCACCTCTTCAGCGGTGATTTTGGCGACCTGAATGCCGTTCTCCAAACCCCGGTTATAGAGAGTTTCCAGCATCGGTAGCTCTCGCTCTTCCGTTGCCACGATCACCTTGCCGCAAACTTCGTAATCGATGCCGTGTTCCTGACAGAATGCCACCATTGACTGGCAACCATCCCGGCAAAACTTCGCCTTAAAGCTTCCCGGTTTGTAATAAATGCCAGAGTGAATCACACCGCTATTGTTGCCCGTTTGGTGAAACGCCCAACGGTTTTCCTTCTCCAAAACAAGAATGCGGGCATCAGGATAACGCTGACCCAGTTCCATTCCTGTAGATAGTCCAACAATTCCACCACCGACAATCGCAAAATCATACATGGGTATGTGCCCCTATCACCTTATTGATTGCATTACCAAACTTTCCAGGGCGCACTGCCGCTCTTCCACAGCCCTTCCAGGTAATTTTTGTCTTTGAGCGTGTCCATCGGTTGCCAAAAACCACTGTGTTTGAAGGCAGATAGCTGCTCATCATGAGCTAGTTTTTGCAGCGGTTCTTGTTCCCAGACGGTTGAATCATCGGCAATGTAGTCAATTACGTCGGGTTCTAAAACGAAGTAGCCTCCGTTAATCCAGGCTCCATCACCACCGGGCTTTTCATGAAAACTAGTGATTTTGGTTTGCTCTTGTCCTAGAGAAATTGCTCCAAATCGTCCAGGTGGCTGAGTTGCGGTCAACGTTGCCAGGGTCTTTTCAGATTTGTGGAACTCAATCAGTTCTCCAATGTTGATATTGCTGACACCGTCGCCATAGGTAAAGCAAAATGCCTCATTCCCGATGTGTTCACGAACGCGCCTCAACCGTCCACCCGTCATGGTGGATTCGCCCGTATCTACAAGCGTGACTCTCCAGGGTTCAGCGTTGCCGTTGTGAACGTTCATCTGGTTAAACCGCATATCAAACGTTACATCTGACATACGTAAGAAGTAATTAGCAAAATACTCCTTAATTACATAACCTTTGTAGCCACAGCAAATAATAAAATCGTTAATGCCATAAGCAGAATAGCTTTTCATGATGTGCCAAAGAACTGGCTGACCACCAATTTCAACCATCGGCTTCGGTTTAATTGAGGTTTCTTCGCTCAAACGAGTGCCAAGTCCTCCGGCCAATATCACTGCTTTCATACGATTACCTCGCAGCTTGATAGGGGTCAATTTCTTAGATGAATAAACTCAGCCGAGTCAGGGAAATTTTGAAACAGCAAAACTGGAATCGGGAAAACCCAGAAAATCAGAAGCGGACAGTGAACAGCAGAGACAGGGGAAACACTAAACATGGTGCGATCGCTAAGCAGTTGAACTATCTAAAGCATTTGCTATGGCGACGACTGATGCAACAAGAATCTAAAGTGAGGTTAGCAGGAAGTTTAGGTCCAAGCTGTAAAGTCGTGGTGAACAAACCAATTTCTTGTGTGAAAACTACATGAAAGGTATACGTACTTTTCGGATTTGCATGGGGGGAGTTGTTAGTAGAAACCGTAGCAAATTTGGGTGGATGAATGGAAACTCTCAAGCTTTTTGCGTTGATTTCACTCTAATCAAGTAAAATCAGCAATTCTACTGCTTCACTGAAGTTTCATAACTTTGAGGCTTAACCCAAAATCTACTTAAAGACTAAGTAAAGTCATGCTTTACCCATAGCGCCACGTTGCAGAATTAGCTAGGGTGTGACAGATAGAACATGAGGATTAAGTGCATTCATGCACACTTCTAACTCTTGTATACTCCACTGTCTTCGTTAGCCGATACGTAAGCAGATGGACATAATTAGAAACTAGATAGAAAACCGGGGAGTAACCCCTAGATCACTCCCCAGTTTTTCTGTACTTGGTTCAATTAAGAGACTCTACTTATCAGCCTTTCCAACCCCTAAATTTTTTGGCATTTGGCTGAGTGAAAAGAATTTGAGCCGTGATTTGTTTTGCCTGTACGAACCCTGAAATTGCTTTGTTAAAAGGCATTGGACTTAAGCATCTCAATCAGTCCGGCTTACAAGGGGGTAGTCCAATAATTTACGCTTGAGCGCCAGCAAAGCCATTTTTGGCTCTAGACGGTGGTTGTAAATCAAGTTGTGCAAACTGCTAAAGCTAAACACTACAAATAGATCTGAAAGATTATGGCATTCCACAATCAAGCTCGATCGGGTTCTGACCAACCTCGTTTGATCAGGAGAGCTACAAGAGATTTGCTGTCTCCCACAGCGACGCTTCGGACTGCCAACGTGAGTCAGTTTGGTAGTCGAACGCATACCTTTACCGTTACTTACCGCGACAACATACGAATTAACCGCTCTAGCGTGGTGGGAAGAGATATTTTAGTGACTGGTCCAAACGGTTATAGGCAGCTTGCTACGCTGGTTAGCACAAGGTTTGGCAGTAATGATAGAGCTGCGGTCGTCACCTATCGCCTCAGAGCTGCGGGTGGCACCTGGAACCCAACAGACAACGGCATTTACCGACTGTCCATGTACAGAAGCAGGGTCAAGGACACCAGCGGCAACCTGGTGAAAAGAGGCAACCTAGGCTACTTTCGAGCCAGGGTTGCAAATCCTCCGACTCCAGCCGATCCGGCCCCTACCGTTCAATCGTTTGAAGCGCCATCAATTGTTCTGGATAGCGGCTCAGCCTACATTCAAGTCACGTATGCAGACAATGCTGCAATTGACTTGTCTAGTCTTGATTCCAATGATGTTCGCGTGACTGGGCCCGATGGATTTGACCAGCTTGCTACCTTCATTCGAGTGGAACCTGGCACCAATGGCACTCCGCGTACCGTAACCTATCGCATTGATGCGCCCGGTGGCACCTGGAACCCAACTGACAACGGCAGCTATACGATCACCGTTCAGGCTAACCAGGTAAAAGACAATCGCAGTAATGCAGTCGTCGCCAGAACCGCCGGAACTTTTCAAGTTAACCTTTCTGCCTCAACTCCTCCGGGCAGCACCACCTCCAATGGCACTGCGGAGAATGACGTTTTGTTTGGCAGTTCAGGCAGCGACACGTTGAACGGTGGAGAAGGTAACGACACTGCTGACTACGCTCAATTTTCTAAAGGAATTGTTGCCAATCTCAGCACAGGCAAAGTGTCAAAGCTTGCCTATGGTGGGTTAGCCTTGCCCAAAGTTATGCCTGTAGGAGACTCCATCACCGCAGGTCAACATAGGCAACAGCCAAGACCTGGAACGTACCGCATTGAGCTGTTTAATCAGCTGGCGGCCGATGGCATTGGTATTAACTTCGTAGGTTCTCAAAGCAATGGTCCCAGTGGCTCATTCGATCAGGATCATGAGGGACATGGTGGTTGGACAATCAACCAGATGATTGACTTGGTGAATGATCCTGGATTCCTAGAGGGTTACAACCCTAACATTGTGATGATCATGATGGGAACCAATGATGCCACTAACGATACGGTGGCGCAAATGTCCGCCGATATTAAAGCTTTGATCGATGAGTTTGCTGAGCGCTTACCCAATGCTCATTTATTAGTTAGCTCTATTGCTCCAATTAATGGAGAGGTGCACGGGGAAAACCGTGTCCAAAGAGCCAGCGATTTTAACCGACTTTTGCCTGGTCTGGTTAGCGATAAGGCTGCTGAAGGAAAGCGGGTCTCCTATGTAAACGTGGGGGGTAGTCTCACGTTGGAAGACCTCATCCCAGATGGACTGCATCCTAGTGCGGCTGGCTACGACAAGATGGGCGGTAAGTGGTATGACGCGATCGCCAAACAGGGCGTACTATTCAACGGTCAAGACACCCTCAATAGCGTCGAAAATCTTGTCGGTACAGCCTTTGCAGATAGCTTGACGGGTAACTCTGGCGTAAATGTGATTGAAGGCGGAAGGGGACGCGATCGCCTGACTGGAGGCGGCGGCGGTGACACTTTTGTCTACCGAAGCGCAAACGAGGGAGGTGACACCATTACCGACTTTGGCACGGGCGATATCCTGCAGATTTCGGCTTCTGGCTTTGGCGGTGGACTGGCAGCAGGTGTTGCATTGAGCGACGGCACTGCTGCCGCTAGAGGGGTTCTAGTTCAGGGAAATACACCTGTTGGCAGCAGCGCCAACTTCCTCTATAACAATGGTGTGCTGAGGTTTGACCAGGATGGTACAGGTAGCGGGGCAGCAGTGGCGATCGCCACCTTCGCCGGTAATCCATCACTGAATGTCAACCAAATTTCGATTGTCGCTTAGGACGTAGGAATTGAGGCAGCGATTGTGAGTCGTATGGTTAACGTCTACACCACTCACAATCGCTGCCTGTTGAAAACTACCAAACGTGTTTTTGCGTAAGAGTTTCTCCTCAAATAAAGCACGACAACTTGAAGATTCAGTAAAAGGTCGCAGCTTCGCTCCCCAGGTTAAAGTAAAGCGACGTATATTTGCAGGGAATTACAGAAAATTCTGTGGAATCTGTTGTCTGAAATAGCCAGTTAATCAACTCATTATGCTAATTGATTCACGCACTTTACCTGCTGATCAAGTTGTTGAAACAGACGTTTGCATCGTCGGAGCTGGTCCTGCGGGAGTCACGCTAGCACGAGAACTGGCTGGGCAAGATTTTCAAGTTTGTTTGCTAGAAAGCGGTGGGCTGGACTTCGATCCTGATACTCAAGCACTCTGCGAAGGCAAGACAGTTTCTCCGCAGCGCTATCCCGCTGACGAACTGCATGTAGGGCGCTGTCGGCAGTTTGGCGGCTCTGCCAACTACTGGTGCATTCAGATCGATCGTGACGAAAATCAGGCTCACGTTCGGCACGTCACGCCAGACGACATTGATTTTGAGCAGCGAGACTGGATTCCTTATAGCGGCTGGCCATTTCGCAAAGCTGACCTTGCCCCCTACTACCAAAAAGCTAACGCGATCTGCAAAATCGGCCCAGATACCTACGAAGCCGCTGCCTGGGAAACTGAGCAGGCAAAACGGCTTTCGTTTCAGGGCGATCGTATTCAATCCAGCGTCTTTCAGTTTGGCCCTCGCGCCGTTTTCACCCACGAGTATCGAGAAGAGCTGAATCACGCAAGCAACGTCACCACCTACCTCAACGCCAATGTCTTGGAAGTTGAGACCAATGAAACTGCCACTGCGGCAACGGGCTTGCGCGTTGCTACCTTGGACGGCAAAGAGTTTCGCGTCAAAGCCAGAATCGTGGTGTTGGCAACTGGCGGTTTTGAAAATGCTCGACTGTTGTTGCTTTCAGACAAAGTTCAGAAGAATGGGCTAGGCAACCAGAATGACCTGGTTGGTAGATTCTTTATGGATCATCCTGGCTTTCGATTTGGCGTATTCATCCCTGCCGATCGCAAATTGTTCAACACAACTGCCCTGTATGACCTGCATCGGGTTAAGGGCACGCCAATCATGGGCAAGCTGACTCTGAGCGAAGAAGTCTTACGTCAAGAAAAGCTGCTCAACATTTGCGTCATGCTGGTGCCCAGACCCAGCGGCTACGAATCTAAAGCCGTGAACTCTTGGAGAAACCTGCTGTCTGCCGTCAAGCGCAAACAATTGCCCAAAGAGATTTGGAAGCATGTAAAGAACGTGGTGTCTGATCTAGATGACATCGTCAACTATGCCTACCGTCGTGCCAAAAAGCTGGAGTTTATCTACAGCCCCCGTATGGGTGGCTGGTCGCGTCGTCCGGCAGACATTCGCAACCTCAAAGCGTTTGAGGTAATCGCTCAGGCAGAGCAAACTCCTAACCCTGAGAATCGGGTAACGCTAACGGATGAGTGCGATCGCCTCGGTCGCCGCAAAGTTTGCCTCACTTGGCGCTGGAGCGACATTGACTTAGAAACGATCAGACGAGTCCAGCAAATTTTGGCCCAGGAATTTGCTCAATCTGAGCTGGGCGAATTTCAGCCCCGTGATGAAATCGAAGGTGGACTTCCTCGCTTTGGCAGCACCCATCACCACATTGGCACCACTCGAATGCACCCGGACCCCAAGCAGGGCGTGGTCGATGAAAACTGTCAGGTTCACGGCGTTTCTAACTTATTTATTGCAGGCAGTTCTGTCTTTCCTACGGGGGGCGGTTATGCTAACCCCACGCTCACCATTGTTGCGCTTGCCGTGCGGTTAGCAGACCATGTAAAAACAACGATGGCAGCAAATGTGAGTACCGTGAATGGTAGTCCTGTATAGGAATGGTGGGTGGGGCACTCTGTGCCCCACCCACCATTCTTCAAAACATTACGATACTGCACTTCCCCGTGAGTTAGAAATGAGAGAAGTAAAAGCTTTCATTCCTAACATTTTGATTTGAACTGTCCCAAGCCGCTAGTCAACAAGGCATTGATTTTATGATGATTGACGCACGCACACTACCCCTCAACGAAACCATCGAAACCGATGTTTGCATTGTTGGCACTGGGCCTGCGGGCATGGCACTCGCGCTAGAGTTTGCAAACAAGGATTTCCGCGTCTGCATGTTAGAAAGCGGTGGCATTGAGCGGGACGAAGAAATTCAAGATTTGAGCCGGGGTAAAACGGCTCACCGCTACCCCGATCTAGAAGTCACCTACAATCGTCAAATTGGTGGCACAGCCAACATCTGGCATATCCAGGTTGGCAAGAATGAAATGGGGGCGCGGTTTGTTCCCTACAACGAAACAGATTTTGAATATCGCGAGGAAATTCCCTACAGCGGTTGGCCCTTCAGTCGGGCTGACCTAGACCCGTTTTATCAGCGTGCCCAGAGCATTTGTGGACTTGGACCTTACAACTACGACCCAGATTATTGGTCTGACGCGAAAACGCCGAAACTGCCGCTGAAGGACGATCGCCTTAAAACGGTGATGTGTCAGTTTGTTCGCATCAAGACCTTTATTCAGAAGAATCGCGAGGTCATCCAGCAAGCGAAAAACATTACAACCTACTATTACGCTAACGTACTGGAGGTTGAAACGGATGAAACCGCCAGCATTGCAACGGGTGTGCGAGTTGCATCAGCACCCGGACAAGAGTTTTTTGTGAAAGCCAAAGTCGTAATTTTGGCGGCAGGTGGCTTTGAAATTCCGCGACTATTGCTGTTGTCTAACAAAGTCCAAAAAACTGGATTGGGTAATCAGCACGACTTGGTTGGCAGATTTTTTATGGATCATCCCTGCTACTTCGGTGGGGTGTGGTACCCATCGCGTAAGCAGATGCTAAACACCAGTGATTTATACGATCTGCGCCAGGTAAACGGTACCCCGGTCATGGGTAGACTCGCCCTTACCTCTGAGGTCGTGCGTCAGGAAGGAATTCTTAATGTGTTTGGCTTCCTGCATCCTCGGCAGGCAGGTTATCGCTCTCCGGCAATCCAGTCAGCCCGAACCTTGGCAAATTCTCTGCGTCGCGGCAAACTGCCGAAAAATTTGTTCAAGCATCTGGGAGATGTTTTGGGTGGATTTGGTGATCTCGTCGCGGTTGCGCGCAAACGGTTATCTAAACCTACCGCTGATTTAGCTGCTGCGGATAAGGGCGGCTGGTCATATTTACCGGATAAAGACAAACTGTTTAACTCATTTGAACTGCTGCTCTCTGCGGAGCAAATTCCTGACCCCAATAATCGAATCACGCTGATGGAAGAGTGCGATCGCTTCGGCCGCCCCCGCGTACAGCTTCATTGGACCTGGAAAAACGACCTTGACCTCCGCACCATCAGGCGAGCACAGCAGATTTTCAAGGAAGAATTTGAGAAAGCTGGTTTAGGTCGTCTAGAAATTGGCGACCCAAACGCAGAGCCAGAAATGACCGCCAGCAGCGCTCACCATTTGATGGGCGCAACCCGAATGCACAACGACCCCCAACAAGGCGTAGTAGACGAAAACTGCAAGGTTCACGGCGTTTCAAACCTGTTCATCGCCAGCAGTTCCGTCTTCCCAACGGGGGGACAGGTTAATCCTACGCTCACTATTGTTGCTTTGTCTGTGCGCCTAGCCGATCAGGTTAAGCAAGTCATGGCCTCTAACGTCGCGATGGCGGAATAGGTAGTTTCTTTGGAAAACCCTACGGGGCGAACGGCTGTTCGCCCCTACGGATAGATTATGCAGATAGACTACACAGTCGAGCTTATCCCTTAACCATTTGCTCGATTAGCCCAAAGACACCGCCATAGTTCTGTCCATTCCGGGACTCCTGGAGAATCTTTTTGGCTCGTCTGATTTTGCGTCTGAGCCGATGCTTTAGGGCGCGTTGGTTGGTTAGAAAGTCGTAGTATTCCTGCTGCTCAAAGGCATCTGCTTTGGCATTTTGAATCACAACCTGAGGATGCTTGAGCGGAAAGGTCATCTCCTGGGTTGGCATATTTGCCCGCCAATCATACACATCACCCGTGTGAGCCGCTGCTGCATTGAAGCCGATGTTAGACACCAGGTTGATGTTGGGGGCGATTGCCAGTCCATTCTGTACCCAGGAAGCAAAAATCCACTGCCAATCCCAGGTATCAATCCCTTTGTCATAAGTTGTTTGGAACGTGTTGCGCCACCACCGAACCGCTTTTGGATCGCCTAGAACATCGGTTAGCCAACCGTTATCGCGAAGCTCGGGCCAGAGCTTCATCTCTGGATCATAATTTTGCCAGGACCGCCGCCAACTGGCCCAGCCCCAGAAGTGGGTATAGCGGGAAAAGTAGTAGCTGTCCTCAGTACGCCTCCGCCCCATCTGAAAGTTATCACCACAGATGGCAACAATTCGCTCATCGTCCCGGTAGCGCTCCAGCAATTCCTGGCAATAGCGGAAAAAGCTGGGATGAGGAACACAGTCATCTTCTAGAATGATTGCCTGCTCAACCGTGTTAAATACCCAGTCCAGTCCGCTATAAATCCGCCCCAAGCAGCTTAAATAGCTATCGGCATAATTAGTTAATACCTCACAATCCCAATCGACCCGTTCGATAATGGCGCGAGTCTGGGCACACTTTTCGGCTTCGCCTTCCTTTTCGGGTCTGGGTGCATTGGCAACCACCAGCAGCTTAGGGGGTTTTGCCTGACGAACCGCTTCAAACACCTTCTCGGTGGTGTGAGGTCGCCGATAGATCAGCATGGCTACTGGCGTTTCTAGCTCGTAAGACATCTAAACCTCTTCACTGAAGACAAAACTACAATTGCCCCTAAATCTTGGCACAGGACTAATCGCAACTAAGTAGATGGAAAGTCATTTAAGATTGCGGGGCTTGGGCTAACGCTTCTTTTAACTCCTCAACCGGATCGTTGCTGCGCCGCTGAGAAATCACCCTGGCAGGAACACCGACCGCAATTGAGTAAGGTGGAATATCTTTGGTCACGACTGCGCCTGCGCCGATCACGCTGCCCTGTCCGACCGTTACTCCATCCAAGATGGAAACACTGTGCCCGATCCAGCAATCGTCTTCAATTACAATTCCCTTCCGGCTAAGTCCCTGGTCGCGGATTTTGCGATCGCCATCTGCAAACTGATGATTGCTGGCATAGATGCCGCAGTGAGCCGCAATCAGACAATCCTTGCCAATGGAGATGTTGCCCGGACCGTGGATGACGGTGTAAGGTCCGATGGAGGTGCGATCGCCAATTTCAATTCGGCAATTATCGCGGCTGACCTTTACGCCGATGCCATAGGCAAACTGTACATTATTGCCAATGCAGATTTGGCTATTTTGTCCTTGACTATCCAGTCGAACGCCCCGGAGGATTTTAACGCCGTTACCGATGGCGATCGCAGGCGTATTCAAAAATTCTGCACCTGGCTCAATGTAGACCGACTTACCCAGCTTCCCTAAGATTTTGCTGTAGAGAAATCGCCGGATTGCCAACCCCTGCGATAGCGGAATCCACCCAACTAGGGCTGTAATTGTTGCCCCCTTGCGGCTTAGCCATGTTGAGCGAGGCTGAGACTTTTCAGTAGACATGGCTAACAACCAATAGGAGAACTCATCCCTACTGATATACCAAACCCAGAACCGAGAAGCAAAGCCTAAAACCGTCGTTCTTTCGGGATGTACATAGATTTCACCAAAACTTTATCGACTTCCCGATCGCCAACGCAGTACTACTAAGAAGAGATAAAGATGCCGTTTAACCAATAGCATTAATACGGACAGTTTCACTAGGATCAGCAAAAGTCCCGCATATTTGTTTGTCTCTAACCGTAGGCACTTAATTCCAAAGGCTAACTTAACCCCAATCGCAGAAATGACAAAGAATCCTATTGTTGCCATTGGCTTGGACACCGCCAACCCCCAGTTATTGGAAGACTTGATGTCCAAGGGATATCTTAAAAACCTGAAAGCGTTGCGGGAGCAGGGAGCTTACGGGCATCTGACCTACGCAAACTCTTCTGAAGAAATGCAGTGGACAACCTTTGTCACAGGCTGCACACCAGAGCAAACCGGACATTGGAGCCGACTAACGTTTAGTCCAGATAGCTACGCCGTAGGAGAATCCAGCGTTTATGGCTTCTCTAAACATCAGCCTTTTTATGCGTTAGGCGATGACTATCGCGTTGCCATCCTGAAAACACCCCAAGCACCCATTGCAGAAGGAGTCAGCGGCGTACAGGTTTCCAGACGGCGCTCTCTACCTACTGACCTGGTCGGTGAGCTAACCGAGAAACATGGCAAGATTCGCGAATACAAGGAATATGGCTGCTGGTGGGATCGTGGCAATCTAACTTTTCTACACAAAGCAACCCAAGAAGGCATCGCCCGCCACACCGCTATGTGTAAGGATTTGCTGCATCGGGAGCCTTGGGATTTATTTGTGACGGTGATTGATGAACCGCATTACGCTAGTCACGATTTCTGGTATCTCAGTCAGCCCGACCATCCGCTCCATCCCTATCGGTCAAAAGACATTTTCTCTAGCGATCCGCTGATGGATGTCTATGAAGCTGCCGATCGCTCCCTCGGTGAAATCCTGGCTGAAGTTCCTGAAAATGCTCACGTTCTTGTCTTCTCGATCGACGGTATGGGCTGGAATACGACCGACCTTCCTAGCATGGTCTTCCTGCCTGAATTGCTGTATCGATTCAACTTCCCTGGACAGTATGGACTAGCGAAAGGCAAGGTGGGAACTCCTGCCCCCGCTCCGATTGCCAACCCCAAGCGGCAGAGTTGGGCTGGTGAAGTTTGGCAACTGAGACACGACCCCAACCCGATTCGAGGAGCAATTCGACGTTTGCTGCCCGGTAAGTATCAGGACAAGCTAGATCAATATCTGGGTTCACCTCAAAGACCTGCGCTCACGTCCCCCTACCAGTTGTTAAAACAGTATCCTTCCCTCTTTTGGCAGCCTACGCTGTGGTACAAAGCACTTTGGCCCCAGATGAAAGCCTTTGCCTTACCTAGCTTTGGAGATGGTCAGATTCGGATCAATCTGCAAGGTCGTGAGAAACAAGGGATTGTGCCTGTGTCTGAATATGACAGCCTTTGTGAACAACTAATGCAGCATCTTTACAGTCTCAAGGATGCTCGGACGGGTCAGCCAATGGTGACCCGTGTGATTCGGACGCGCCAGAATGCTCTAGATGCTGATCCAGGAATTCCCGATGCTGACCTGTTGGTTGAGTGGCAGGACTATCCCAGCGATGTCGTAGACAGCCCTGACTTTGGGCGGATTGGTCCAATTCCTTACTGCAACACGGGCGGACACAAACCTGTTGGCTTTCTCATGGCAAAGGGTCCAGGCATTGAGCCAAACTCTGACCTACCAACAACCAGTCGCGTAGTTGACTTAGCTCCTACTGTACTAAATTTGCTCGGTGCGCCGACTCCTGATTATTGCGAAGGCAAACCGTTGTTTAATCGCGAAGTTTCTAACGTCTCAAATTCAAGCAGCTAAGCATTGGTTACGGCGAAACGAGTTAGCTGAGCAGATTATTAAGAGGCGCATCTCTCTGGGGTGCGCCTCTGTTGCTGTGCAAGCCTAATCTTCTCCTATAGACCTAATTTGCATAGCTATAGCTGTATCAGCAATTACATCAATTGGTTGGGCTGGGATGTTAGTTAAAGCTTTGCGCTGTAGTTTGTCCTGACAATTTTAGAAGCGATCGCACCATCAGCAAATAAGTACAGGAGGAAGCAGCATGGACAACCTGAAGGTCATAATTATTGGTGCTGGCATGGGCGGTCTAACTACAGGCATCGCTATGCGTCAGGCAGGCTATGAGGTCGAAATTTACGATCGCGTCAGCCAATTGCGTCCCGCTGGAGCCGGAATTTCACTCTGGTCAAACGGCGTAAAAGTACTAAATCGTCTGGGTTTAAGTCAGGAAATTGCGGCAATTGGTGGACAGATGAATCGCGTGACTTATTGTAGTCAGACAGGCGAAAAACTCACTGATTTTAGCCTGCAACCTTTGATCGATTGCGTCGGGCAGCGTCCTTATCCGGTTGCCCGTACTGATTTACAGAATATGTTGCTGAATGCTTTTGGTGCAGAAAACGTCCAGCTTAATTCAAAGTGTGTCGCGATTGAACAAGATGCTGATAGCGTCACTGCCATTTTTGAAGATGGACGTAAAGCCACTGGAGATGTGCTGGTTGCAGCCGATGGAACGCATTCGATCACGCGCAGCTATGTGTTGGGTCATGCGGTTGAGCGGCGATATGTTGGCTATGTCAATTGGAATGGATTGGTACCTGCCAGCGATGATCTTGCTCCCAAAGATAGCTGGGTGATTTATGTGGGTGAACATAAGCGAGCTTCGATGATGCCAGTAGGGGGCGATCGCTTCTATTTCTTCTTTGATGTGCCGCTCCCCACAGGCACAGTCAGTAGCCCTGGAACCTATCGAGAAGAATTAGCGAGTTTCTTCAAAGGTTGGGCAGACCCAGTACAAAACCTGATTCAGCGGCTTGATCCATTGAAGACCAATCGGGTTGAAATTCATGATGTTGATCCGTTGAAGACGTTGGTGCGCGATCGCGTTGTCTTACTCGGAGATGCTGCTCACAGCACGGCTCCTGATTTAGGACAGGGCGGCTGTCAGGCAATTGAAGATGCGCTGGTTTTGGCAACCTACTTACAGACCACTAACATCAGCGTGGCAGATGCTTTGAAGCGATATGAGACGGCTCGGTGCGATCGCGTTGCCGACATCATTACTCGCGCCCGCAAGCGATCGAACATGACGCACGGCAAAGACCCCGAAAAAACTCAACAGTGGTACGAAGAATTGAGGCACGAAGATGGAACTGAGATTCTAAACGCCATCTCAAAAACTATCCTGGCAGGCCCATTGCATTAATCCTCTTGATTTATGGGAAAACTCACGACGCATGTTTTGGATACGGCTCATGGTTGTCCTGCGGCTGGGATGACGATCGAACTGTGGTTTGTAGGAACGACAGGACAAAAGATTTTGCTCAAAACGGTTACGACTAATGCCGATGGGCGGACAGATTCACCTCTGTTGACAGATCGGGAGTTCACCACTGGTCTATACGAACTCGTGTTTACTGTCGGCGCATATTTTGGGCAAAAGATAGATTCGTTGCCCAACCCACCCTTTCTCGATCGCATTCCGCTCCAGTTTGGCATTGCTGACTCGACGGTACACTATCATGTGCCGCTGCTGGTGTCGCCCTGGTCATACAGTACCTACCGGGGAAGCTAAACGAGATTTATGTCTTACTCGATTGCTCAGCTCAATCAAATGAGTCAAGAGGAGTTTGTTGATGCATTGGGAGCCGTGTTTGAAGACACTCCGGCGATCGCTCAAGCCACTTGGCATCAGCGCCCCTTTGCCAACGTGGCAGAACTGCATCAGCAAATGGTTGGCATTGTCAATGCGCTGAGTTTGACAGAACAATTAGCCCTAATTCGTGCCCATCCTGACCTGGGCAGCAAAGCGAAAATGGCAGAAGCTTCTGTGCAAGAGCAAGCAGGTATTGGGTTAGATCAACTCACTGCTTCTGAATATGATCGATTTCAAACTTTGAATGCTGCCTATAAGGAGAAGTTTGGATTCCCTTTTATCATTGCGGTCAAAAACCATACAAAGGACAGCATCTTAGAAGCTTTTGAGCGCCGTCTCAATCACACTACTGAGACAGAAATAGCTCAATCTCTTGCCGAAATAGCTCAAATCGCTGAATTTCGCCTATTCAATCTAGTTTCTCACTAGGTTTTTTACCTAGATCGGTTTTCGAGGGTGTGAATCGTTGCGCGAGCTGGCTCGCGCAACGATTCACGCTGGAAATTTACTCCTGAGTCGTGCCCATCTATCGAAGCTACTCATGAGAAACGGTGCAAGCCGATTTTTGTAGCCTATGTCATCTATACCTATGATGTAGACGTTAAGAATATCCAAACTACAGAGGGCTCAATGCAAAACAACATCGACAATCGGCAAGCGTGGACAACTGAACAGATGGTTTACCTGCTCAAAATTTGGCGATCGCCTTCAGCCTTGGAATGGCTGTCTCTAACCCCGTTGACAACGATGGCTGAACAAGTGAAGAGTTTATCCAATTAAGCAACAGCATGGCTCAAGCATATCTCCCTGAATAGGTAATTCAAGGGATAAGAGGTAAGAGCTACCACTAGGGCAACAAAACTTCTTCTAAAACTAAAGAAATAGGGTTAACTCTGAATGCCTTACTTAGGGAGGATTTAGATTTTCAAGCAAGAGCTTTGAATGCCTCAAGAAGCGTTTGCTTGTCGGAACAATTTACCCCTATTTCTTAATAGTCATGGTAGTAGCAACTCCTCTACAGACAAAGCCTCTGGCAACGGAAGAACTGCGAAAGATAAATGCCTACTGGCGGGCAGCCAATTACCTCTCCGTCGGGCAAATTTATCTTCTCGATAACCCTCTGTTGCGAGAGCCGCTGAAGTTAGAACACGTCAAGCCACGACTGCTGGGACACTGGGGAACTACTCCAGGACTCAATTTCATCTACGCTCATCTCAATCGAGTCATCAAGGCTCAGGACTTAAATGTAATCTACATTGCAGGTCCTGGACACGGTGGTCCAGGGCTAGTTGCTAATACCTACCTAGAAGGTACTTACACCGATTACTATCCCAGCATTTCTCAAGATGCTGAGGGAATGAAAAAACTGTTTAAACAGTTCTCATTTCCTGGTGGCATTCCGAGCCATGTGGCACCTGAGACGCCTGGATCAATTCATGAAGGGGGAGAGTTAGGCTATGCAGTTTCTCACGCTTATGGTGCGGCGTTTGATAACCCTGACCTGATTGTCGCTTGTGTAGTTGGAGATGGTGAGGCGGAAACTGGACCACTTGCCACCAGTTGGCACTCTAACAAGTTTCTCAACCCAGTTCACGACGGGGCAGTGCTGCCGATTTTGCACTTGAATGGCTACAAAATTGCAAACCCAACGGTGTTAGCGCGGTTAAGCCATGAGGAACTAGACAATCTGTTTATAGGCTATGGCTACAAGCCCTACTTTGTGGAAGGATCAGACCCAGAAACAATGCATCAGTTGATGGCAGCAACGATGGATGTGGCGATCGCCGAAATCAAAGAGATCCAATCTGATGCTCGCGCCAACGGCTTTAGCAAGCGCCCCCAGTGGCCGATGATCATCCTCAAATCTCCTAAGGGCTGGACGGGACCAAAAGAAGTTGATGGCAAGAAAACGGAAGATTATTGGCGATCGCACCAGGTTCCTTTCTCCGAAATGGCCAGCAAGCCCGACCACGTCAGGCTGCTCGAAGAGTGGATGAAAAGCTACCAGCCAGAGGAACTGTTTGATGAGAAAGGCACCTTGATTCCTGAATTGGCAGAGCTAGCTCCTCAGGGACAACATCGCATGGGCGACAACCCCCACGCCAATGGGGGTGTTCTGCTGCGGGGTTTGGTTCTACCCGACTTTCGAGACTATGCGGTAGATGTACCAGAACCGGGTACCGTTGTCGCTGAGGCAACCCGCGTCATGGGAACTTTTCTGCGAGACATCATGCAGCGCAACCAAAAGCAGCGTAACTTTCGCCTATTTGGTCCTGACGAAACCGCGTCTAATCGTCTCAGCGCTGTCTTTGAAGCCACCGATCGCACCTGGGTAGCTGAAACCCTACCGGAAGATGACCATCTCTCGGCAGATGGTCGGGTGATGGAGATTTTGAGTGAACATACCTGCCAGGGTTGGCTAGAGGGCTACCTGCTTACAGGTCGGCACGGGTTGTTTTCGTGTTATGAGGCGTTCATTCACATCGTTGACTCGATGTTTAACCAACACTCGAAGTGGCTAAAAACAACTAATCACATCCCCTGGAGAAGGGCGATCGCCTCTCTCAATTACCTGCTCACTTCTCACGTTTGGCGGCAAGACCACAACGGGTTTTCTCACCAAGACCCTGGCTTTATTGACCACGTACTCAACAAAAAAGCAGAAGTGATTCGGGTATATCTTCCCCCGGATGCCAATACGCTGCTGTCTGTGACGGATCACTGTTTGCGAAGCCGCCAATATGTGAATGTGATCGTCGCAGGCAAACAGCCCGCCTTGCAATATCTCGATATGGATGCAGCAGTCAAACACTGTACTAAAGGCATTGGCATCTGGAGTTGGGCCAGCAATGATCAGGGCGTGGAGCCAGATGTAGTGATGGCTTGTGCCGGAGATGTACCCACTTTAGAAACGCTGGCTGCGGTGGATATCCTTCGTAAATACTTCCCTGAGCTAAAGGTTCGGGTGGTGAATGTGGTGAATCTGATGAAACTTCAGCCCGAATCTGAACACCCACACGGCTTGAGTGACAAAGACTTTGACTCTATCTTTACCACCGACAAGCCCATCATTTTTGCCTATCACGGCTATCCCTGGCTGATTCACCGTCTCGCCTATCGCCGGACTAATCATCACAACCTGCATGTGAGGGGCTACAAAGAAGAAGGAACTACCACTACCCCGTTTGACATGGTGGTGTTGAATGATTTGGATCGGTTTAGCCTGGTTGATGATGTGATCGATCGCGTTCCTAAACTGCGGTACACCGCTGCTCATGTCAAGCAAATGCTGCACGACAAGCTAATCGAACATAAGCATTACATTGCTGAACACGGTGATGATATGCCAGAGATTCGTAACTGGAAATGGGCGTATTACAGCAACCCTGATTCTGCTGCGGTACAGGACTCTGGAACAAAACTACACGATAGTACTTCTCCCTCTCAAGCCGGAGAAGAAGGCGCTTCTAAATCCCGTGCTTAATCACCTGTGTTACTTAGATCTACAACTTCTGAGAGAAGTCGCAGATCTTAACTCCTGCGATCGCAAATTCTACTAAAACAGGGAGCTTCGGCTCCCTGTTTTGCTCAGGAACGAAAATCAAACAATGTACAAAACTCGTAGGTTGGGTGGAGCAAAGCGAAACCCAATGCTCCAGGATATTGGGTTGAAGAATGAAACTCAACATCCTGGACAGCAAACTTTGAACGTTGGGTTCCGCTCTGCTGCACCCAACCTACACAACTAGAACAGGGGGCTTCGGCTTCCTGTTTTGCTAGCAAACGTTTTACCTAAAACTCGCGCAAATACAACCAACAATCAACAGGGTCACCACCACTCATTAGTTCTTTGTGCTAATACACTTAATGCTCTGCTCGTGTCCAATATTTCTTTTAATTCTTCTACTTTGACGGGCATCTCATAGTTCCGAGAAGCTTTGCTTTCAGGATTGGGAATCACGTGCAAACTTCAAGAGACAAGCCACAAATAGTTGTATCCTATTTCCGCTTGTGCTGATTTGTGGGTCTAACAAGGAGCTTATGCAAGACAGTTTTCATTGCGGTCAGCGAATTTCGGTTGTGGGAACTACCGGATCAGGAAAAACAACTCTGGCACGAAGAATTGCTCAACAGCTTCAAGTTCCTCATGTTGAGTTAGACGCACTTCATTGGGAGCCGGGTTGGACAGAGGCTTCAGATCAAGTGTTTCGTGACCGGATAACAGAGGCGCTTGCAGGCGATCGCTGGGTTGTAGACGGCAATTACAGTAAAGCTCGTGACCTAGTTTGGAGTCGAGCGGATACCGTTGTATTTCTGGATTACCCATTCTGGCTAGTGATGAACCGATTGCTGCGGCGAACCGTGCAGCGATCGTTTAGACAAGAAGAACTTTGGAATGGCAATCGGGAGAACGTTTGGCTATCGTTCTTTAGTCAAAACTCTATCCTGCTATGGCTATTGCAAACCTATCAGCGCAATCGTAAAAAGTACCCTGCACTATTTCAGCAGCCAGAATATGCCCATTTATCTGTGATACATCTACAATCCCCAAAAACAACAGAAGATTGGTTATTAAATCTCAGTGAATTGGCAACACAGCCAGCAGTTTCACCTGCGCTAAAGCAGTTACCACTTGAACAGCCATAGAATTTGTTTAAGCTATTTATTAATCTGGTATCACGAGGTAGGGGCGAAGCGGTCGGTCACAGATCTGGAACTATTTAAGGGTTTCCCTGCCGATCGCTTCGCCCCTACGGGGACTCAATCAAGCAGATCTGGAACTGTTTTAAGGTTTCTTACCGACCGCTTCGCCCCTACAGTGGGCTTAGTTATCTCGCTTGCGATAGCGCCTGAGAATGCTCATCACTTCACTCAGGTGAGGGGCGGGCAACAAAGGACTCCATGCGCCCACTTGGGCAAAGCCACGCGCGTGAAGCGTATGAATCGTTTCCATCACTCCATCACGAGAACCGATCACTAAAATTTGCAGCCGTTCGCGTTCTGGATGAGCAGAGGAAAGATTGCTCTCTGCCACAACTGAGCAGAGAGACTCTAAAAAGTTCTCAGGCATTAGGGTTTGACTCCTGTTTAGGGTTTGCAAGGAAACCCCAAAAACCTAGCCACCTTCAGACTATTTGACGCGACGAGTCGAGGTGGCTAAGGGAGTGGTAAAATTCACCGTTAGCCGCCAGACTGCTGTACTCAGTTTGTCGGTTAGCTGCTCAAGGTTGCTGTAACAGCCTTGAGTAGCGCTAGATTTTTGGGTTTGTGTCGGTTGTGATGTGTAATAAAAACAACCTTGACGAGAGAGCATATCCGGGAATGGATACTCTCGTCAAGGTGTTTAGGTGAATTATGTTTGCTATTGTGTCGTCTATTGCTTTGCTTTTCGGGTCGGACGCTTGCGCTCACTGCGGCGCACTCCTCCTGCCATCTCATATTCGGGGCTGTCTTTGCCAAACTTAGCGGCGACCGCCAACAACATATCTTCAGACAGTTCACTCAAAGATTTCTCAAACTCTGTAACCGCAGTCGCAGCTGCATCAGCCGCCGAGAGTGTGGTGTTATAAAACTCTAGCCTTCTGCGACCCAATTCGATCGCCTGCTCATACGTCTCAACCGTCCGCCCGTTGCCCAAATCCAAGGAGGAGCTAATAGACTTGATTGCCGCCAAGCGACGTTCTGCTTTTCCCAAAACTTTAGAGCTACGCTTTTGACGCGCCATGATGGATTACCTGTGTGGGTAGAGTACAAATTCAAGGTACTTACACCAGAGCAACTGTAGCCTCAGCAATAACCGATCGCATTCCAACCGTTTTACCCAAGTTTGATCAGAAACAACGTAGTTTAACGGCGATCGTTATTAAAAAACTTTACAAATAGCTTGGCGATCGTGACAAAAGCTTGTTTCGTCGCGACGGAAAAAGATTCCAACATGATGAAACAGGGTTTTGCCGTGCCGGAAAGAGATTCTGTCGTGATGAAACAAAGTTCTGTCGCGATGAAATAAAGTTCTGTCGTGCTGGAAAAAGATTTTGTCATGCCGGAAAGAGGTTTTGTTGTGCCGAAATAAGGTTTTGTCACCTCAATGCAGTCCCACGTAGGTTGGGTGAAGCAGAACCTACTTTTTCACTCTCGTCACCTATCAACGTCAGCACCTATTTCACAGTCATGAAATGGTTGACCTGTTCCGTGCTGCTTTTCGTAGCGTTAAAGCAGACTCTTCCTTTACAATTCAAGCTGGAATTGCTGTGATGTTTTTGGTAGAAGTAAACAAAGAATATAAATCATGGCGATAAAAAGGAGCACTTATGACAATTGATGCAGAGATTTTGCAAACTATTACTCAAATGCCAGAACCACTCAAGCAAGAGCTTCTGCACTATGCCAAATATTTAATTAATAACTATTCAACAGATATCCCTGAGGAAAACTTACCATCCCAAAAACGTCGATCTGGCATCTTAAAGGGTACTTTTGTGTTGCCTTTACCTGACGACTTCGATGAGCCTCTTGAAGATTTTAAGGAATATATGGAATGAGTACTTTTCTTTTAGATACTCATGCCTTTATTTGGCTGACTGAAAATGATTCAAGCCTTCCAGGCAATCTGAGAACAACGATCGACACTGCAGATTTAGTCTATCTAAGCATTGCCAGTCTTTGGGAAATTGCCATTAAGTTGAAACTTGGCAAGTTATCGCTTCGACAGAGCTATGAAACGATTGGAATCGCGATCGATAGTTCAGATATCCTCATCCTGCCAATCTCTTTTGCCGATACGGTGCAAGTGCGGAACCTCCTGCTGCATCACGGCGACCCGTTTGACCGAATGTTAATTTCACAAGCAATCAACCACTCTCTCACCATTATTAGTACTGATAAAAAGTTTGATGCGTATCCGGTAAAACGGCTGTGGGTATGAATATAAACAAAAGTCCTTTAAATGAACTTGAATGCACGGGTGAGAAGTTCCCTCAATCAATTCCGCACCGTTAGTGTTTGTCCAATGGAAATCATTGGACAAACACTAAATGGGGATTAGTTAAATTTTTAGTGATGTTCTCGGCTTTGCCTCAACTGTAGGTTGCTATCTTGACTCATCAACTTTAAGATCACTCTGGATTTGAATCAGATGTCGTCTTGGTGAGATCGTTTATGTCAATTGTGGTGAACCCCATTTCTGATTTAGTGGTTAGAAATGCTCAAAATACTGCTGTTAACCTACTAAACAATTTTGACGATCCATTTACAACGGGACTGGTTGCTCGCTTTGAGCTATTCAACACCTCCTTGGGCGGTGGAGTCACCAATGTTGTACTTTTCGATCAGCCTGGGGCAGGCGCTCCATTGACTGTGCGAAACTTTCAAAACTATGTCAGTCGTGGGGCCTATAGAAATTCAATTATCCATCGCTCTGTTCCTGGTTTTATTGTTCAAGGTGGGGGGTTTACCGTTGATGGATTGGATAAGGTATTAGAGCAAACCCCTAGAAGCGGTGCGGATGCGGTAGAGGTGATTCCAGCGGATGCTCCTGTACGCAATGAGTTTAGTGCGGGTCGCTCTAACCTACGTGGCACGATCGCGATGGCTAAAGTGGGCAACAATCCCAATAGTGCGACGAACCAATGGTTCTTCAACCTTGCTAACAACTCTCGCAACTTGGATAACCAAAATGGTGGATTTACTGTCTTTGGTCAGGTGCGTGGAAGGGGTGATTTGAATGTCATTGATGCGATCGCCAGATTGCCCATCTTTGGGGCTGCTAATTTCTTTGGTCAGTCTGCCTTTACCGACTTGCCATTGAGCGTTGCAGATCCCAGAAATCCCGTATTGAGTGGTGATGAGAATCTAGTTCGCTATCGCAGCATCACAGTTTCCCGCGTCAATGAGTTGCAGTTTAGAGTTGTCAACAATTCCAACCCTAACCTGGTGAATGCGACAGTTCGCAATAACCAGCTTCAACTCAACTACCGTCCCACTCGAACGGGAATAGCTGCAATCACAATTCGTGCAACTAATCTGTTGGGAGACACGATTCAAGACACATTTTCTGTGACGGTTGCAAGCAGAAGGGCTACTGCTAGGGCTGACTACCTGGTGGGCACAAACAGAAATGATGCGATTCGTGGATTGGCAGGCAACGACCAAATTTCAGGATTAAACGGAAACGATCGCCTGTTGGGTCAAGCTGGTGCAGACAGACTAGTTGGGGGTGCAGGCAACGATTTTCTCCAGGGTGGAGTTGGCAACGATGCGATTAACGGTGGCGCAGGTAACGATCGGATTGCAGGGAACGCTGGCAGAGATCGGATCACCACAGGAGGCGGTCGAGATACCCTTATCATCGGTCGTGGAGAAGGCTTAGATGTAATCACAGATTTTGCTAACAGACTCGACAAAATTCAACTGAGTGGGGGGGTGTCGTTTGGGCAGCTAACCATTCGTCAACAGCAAAGTGACACACTCATTCAGGTGGGTCGTACTAATCTTTTGACACTAGAAAATGTAAATGCGAACCTGGTAACCCAGGCAGATTTTGTAGCGTGATGGATTTTTTGTAGAACAAAAAACAGAAGTTTACCCTTGGATAGTGCGGCTCAGCTTCTAGCCTTTGCTGCGATCGCCTATCCTAAGGGTTACTTTTGCCATCCTCTCCCTCTTTCGAAAGAACCCGGCTTTTGTAAAGCTATGTAAAGATTCCTTGTAATGAGAAACGAGGAATAAGAGTAATGCACCAGAATTCTGGAGAAAGTACTTCGGTTTGGATGAGAACCGCAAAGGTTCCTGAGCAATCAGCTCTAAAGGAATCTCTTCATGCAGACGTGTGCGTAGTCGGAGCAGGAATTGCGGGACTCACAACGGCTTACTTATTAGCCAAGCAAAAGAAATCTGTCGTGGTATTGGAGGGTAGAACGATTGGGGGTGGTCAAACAGTTCGGACAACCGCTCACATTGCTACAGCACTCGACGATCGCTACTACGAAATTGAGAATACTCATGATAAAGAAGCGGCAAAATTAGTCGCTGACAGCTTTACAGCGGCGATCGCCTGTGTCGAATCCATTGTTACCGCTGAGAACATTGACTGCGATTTTGAGCGGTTGGATGGCTACTTGTTTGCTGCCACACTAGATGATGTTAAGGATTTAGATCAAGAGCTAGAAGCTGCTCATCGCTCCGGTTTAACTGGGGTTGAAAAGTTGGCGCGATCGCCTATCAGCAGCTTCGACACCGGCCCATGTTTGCGCTTTCCCCAACAGGCCCAGTTTGATCCTCAAAAGTATTTAGCAGGACTTGCAGATGCGATTACCCGTCACGGTGGACGCATTTACACCCACACTCACGTCAGCGAGGTAAAGGGCGGTTCTCCAACCCAGGTAAAGACGCGGGAAGGGTTCACCGTCACCGCTAACGCACTTGTGATTGCAACTAATTCTCCGATTAACGATCGCGTCTTTACTCACTTAAAGCAGGCACCCTACCAAACTTATGTGATTGCTGCAAAAGTGCAAGAGGGGGCGATCGCCAAAGGTTTGTATTGGGATACGCTTGACCCCTATCACTACGTCCGTTTACAGACAATGCAAACCGATGGAGAAACCTATGATTTGCTGATTATTGGGGGTGAGGACCACAAAACCGGACAGGCAAACGATGCTGATGCCCGGTATGCGGCCCTGGAAACCTGGACAAAAGAAAGGTTTCCAATGGTGGAAAGCATTGAGTTTCGTTGGTCAGGTGAAGTCATGGAATCGGCAGATGGACTGGCATACATTGGGCAAAGTCCTGACCAAGCAGAGAACGTTTACATCGCGACAGGCGATTCAGGAATGGGTATGACTCACGGCACGATCGCTGGAATGCTCCTAGCCGACCTGATTGCTGGACATAAGAACCCCTGGGAAGAGCTGTACAATCCAGGACGAGTACCAGTGGGTGCTGCCTCTGACCTAATTACAGAAGGAATCAATGTCGCTGCACAGTACGCGGACTGGGTGACAGGCGGTGAGATCGATGACGCTGAGCAGTTGGCTCCAGGAACAGGGGCAGTCATTCGACACGGACTCACCAAAATAGCCGTTTACCGGGATGAATCTGGCGAATTACACGAATGTTCAGCCGTTTGTCCTCATTTAGGTTGCATTGTTGCCTGGAATTCCGCTGAAAAATCCTGGGATTGCCCCTGCCACGGCTCCCGCTTTAGTGCCACAGGTGAAGTCGTAAACGCACCCGCAATTAAAGGATTAAGTCCTGCAAAGACCAAAACCACAAAATAAGTGGCGTATGCCGATCCGATGTATGAATTTTGTAGGGACATGGCATTGCCATGTCCCTACAGCGATGTAGGTTAGGTGGAGCATTGCGAAACCCAACGAGGAGTCCTGCAAGTGTTAGGTTCCGCTGTGCTTCACACAACTTACGAATTTTACGTACCTTAATTCTTTAGGGAGAATCAACCCGTCTTAACCATCAGCACAGATATTAGTAGGGACGGTTGTAAACCGCATTTGAACCTAGCGCTTTAATCGAGCTATAGACAGGACTCCTGTTAATCTACATGCAGACCCAAAACCCTACACAAACTCAAAATATTCCAGTTCAGGTGGACGACGATCGCACAGGTCTAGAGGTAGAAACCCTCAGACGTGCCTTGGCGGATAATTTGGTCT
Organism: Oculatella sp. FACHB-28; assembly: GCF_014696015.1. Classification (NCBI taxonomy): domain Bacteria; kingdom Bacillati; phylum Cyanobacteriota; class Cyanophyceae; order Oculatellales; family Oculatellaceae; genus Oculatella; species Oculatella sp. FACHB-28. The sequence goes on from NZ_JACJPJ010000050.1 coordinate 45,989, forward strand.
ACATTCAGGGCAAATTTCCTAGCAATGCCACCAAGAATGATTTGTACATGGCGCTAGCCTACACTGTGCGCGATCGCCTCCTTCTGCGCTGGCTCAACACCACCACCACTTGCCGCAAACCGGGTGTTAAAGTTGTAGGCTACCTATCTGCCGAGTTCTTGATGGGTCCACACCTGGGGAATAACCTGATCAACCTGGATATTTACGATCAGGTGCGTCAAGCCGTTGAAGAATCAGGCTTAGATCTGCAAGATTTGCTCAACCAGGAAGAAGAGCCAGGTTTAGGAAATGGTGGATTAGGGCGATTAGCAGCCTGCTACTTAGATTCTCTTGCCTCTTTGGAAGTGCCTGCAATCGGCTACGGCATTCGCTACGAATTTGGCATCTTTGATCAGCAAATCCGGGATGGCTGGCAGGTTGAAATCACTGACAAATGGCTGCACTATGGCAACCCCTGGGAGATTGCTCGCCCGGAAGAAACCGTCGAAGTTAAATTTGGTGGACACATCGAAACCTACCACGATGACATCGGTAGACTTCGTGTGCGTTGGGTGCCCAATCAGACTGTGAATGGAATTCCCTATGACACACCAATTACTGGATACAGAAACAACACCGTCAACACCTTAAGACTCTGGAAAGCAGAAGCACCAGAATCCTTTGACTTTCAGGCATTCAACAAAGGAGACTACTACGGTGCGGTCGATGAAAAAATGAGTTCCGAAAACATCACCAAAGTGCTTTATCCTAACGATGAGCAGATTCAGGGTAAGCAACTGCGGCTAATTCAACAGTTTTTCTTTGTCTCGTGTTCTCTGCAAGACATCATCCGAATTCACTTGCAAACTGGTAAAACGTTAGACACTCTACACGAAAAGTTTGCGCTCCAGTTGAATGACACTCACCCTGCGATCGCCGTTGCAGAACTGATGCGCTTGCTCGTAGACGAACACTTAGTGGAGTGGAACAAAGCCTGGAACATCACTCGAAACACACTCAGCTACACCAATCACACCCTCTTGCCAGAAGCTCTGGAGCGCTGGTCTTTGAGCTTGTTTGGTAGCCTTTTGCCCCGGCATCTGCAAATCATCTACGAAATCAACACTCGCTTCCTGGATGAAGTGCGAATGAAATATCCTGGCGATGTCGGGCGAGTTGCCCGCATGTCGTTGATTGACGAAACAGGAGAAAAATATGTTCGCATGGCTAATCTTGCCTCTGTAGGCAGCCACGCCATAAACGGAGTTGCTGCTCTCCACTCTGAGCTACTCAAAGAAACTGTTTTGCGCGACTTCTATGAGTTTTCGCCAGAGAAGTTTAGCAACAAAACGAATGGAGTTACCCCACGCCGCTGGATGGTGTTGAGCAATCCCAGACTGACTAAACTCATTTCCAGCAAAATTGGCGATAACTGGATTAAGCATCTAGAAGACCTGAGAGAATTAGAACCCTTTGCTGACGATGTTGGTTTCCGTCAGGAGTGGCGACAGATCAAGCAGGACATCAAACAGGATTTAGCAACTTACATTCACCAGCGAACTGGAGTAACTGTATATCCTGACTCATTGTTTGATATCCAGGTAAAGCGAATCCATGAGTACAAGCGCCAACACCTAAATGTGCTGCACATCATCACGCTTTACAATCGGATTAAACACAACCCAGATGTTGACATTACGCCGCGTACCTTCCTATTTGGCGGTAAAGCAGCGCCCGGTTATTTCATGGCAAAGCTGATCATTAAGCTGATCAACTCGGTTGCAGATGTGGTGAATCATGATCCAGATGTGCGCGATCGCCTCAAAGTGGTCTTCTTGCCTGACTACAACGTCACCTTTAGTCAGCGAGTCTATCCAGCAGCCGAACTTTCTGAGCAAGTTTCCACAGCCGGAAAAGAAGCCTCTGGTACAGGCAACATGAAGTTCTCCATGAATGGCGCACTCACCATCGGCACACTTGACGGTGCCAACATTGAAATCCGAGAAGAAGTGGGTGCAGAAAACTTCTTTTTATTCGGCTTAACCACCGATGAAGTGAATGATCTGAAATCCAAAGGATATAATCCCTGGGACTATTACCACAGCAATCCTCAACTACGTGAAGTGATTGACCTGATTGCCACAGGGCATTTCTCTCACGGTGACGTTAGCCTGTTCAAACCGCTGTTAGACTCACTGCTACATCACGACCCTTACATGCTGTTTGCCGATTATCAGTCTTATGTTGACTGTCAAGACAAAGTGAGTAAAGCTTACCGAGATCAGGATAACTGGACTCGCATGTCGATTCTCAATGCAGTGCGGACAGGCAAATTTTCCTCCGATCGCGCCATTCGCGAATACTGTGAGGACATTTGGCACGCCCAACCCGTCCCAGTCGAACTGCGGGAATATGCTCAGGCAACCGCAGGATTGGGAAGCAACGGGGGTTGAGGATTCGTGACCAGTTGGTGATACATTTTTAGGCACTAGTTATTGGTCGTTGACTACAAATTGGCTATAAACAGCTACCAATGATCAATAACTAGCATTACCGTCTATCTACGACTACTTCCTGCATGTTCGCTTTTCTACTCACCCTTGCTCAGGCTACCCCTACCCCTACTCCGCCACCGCCACCAGAACCTCAAGAATTTGTCCGTCCTCAGGAAGTGCGATCGCTTCCGGGTGGGCTTGACCAAATTCCGATGTTTAACAGCAACAGCCCAGAACTGGTGCAGACACAAGGAATTCTGCTCTCAACGTTTCCCGCAGAAGGAATGGAGCAGCCTGCCGCACACTTAAATTTCCCATTTGAAGGACGGTTTGATTTATTTGCTCACCACGTTTATCGGGCGCCATCTCCAGAAGAATTGACGAGTCTTTATCTGGGCATCATTGTTCACAATCCTGGTAGTCAACCGGTTGCAGTAGATGTATTGCAGGCTGCAACCTATCTCAGCCAACCGGATGCCCCCTTCATTGACCTGCCTGCCCTGGTAGAAAATCCTTTAGGGGAAGTGTATGCCGGACCAGGTGGCCGCGTCATGAATGATATTTTGCGGGGGCAGCGTCAGGAAGGCTTTTCGCCTCAAGTGATCGTTCCACCTGGAGGCTATGAAATGTTGCTGAACGTGCCAATACCTGTTGAAACGCTGGACCCGCCAATCAACGGACGTTCTACCCTGATGCGCTTGCGAAGTGACGGCCGGGTATATGTAGCGAGTTTAGCCCTATTTGCCCGTGAGGATGAAACAGGGAATGAGCAGGCTCCTACCTTGGATGAGTGGCGATCCCTCCTGCAAACCGGAAGTCTTGCTGGAGCCCGCGATCGCACCCCCACACCCCCAGACCAAACGGGAGGACAGGTGGTTTATGGACGAGTGGCTGGAGTGGCTCAAGGTTCTGTTTGGGAAGCTCAGGTAGCAGACAGCCCCAATGCCCTTACGCTAAGTATTCCAGCACCGGGTGAAGCTTTTTCCTATGGACTCAGTACTTTGGTAGCTGGCAGGTTAGGCACAAATCAAGTGCAGACCGCCCCTATGCTGGTACGTTACCCGGACACGGCTTATCAGGCGCACGGCAACTATGCTATTCAGTACAGCCTCTCGCTGCCTTTACACAATCCAACAGATCAAACTCAACAGGTAGCGATCGCTCTACAAACTCCGATCAAAGAAGACCTACTGAGTCAAAATGGACTGCGCTTTTTTAAGCCACTGCCCACCCAAACCTTCTTTCGAGGAACGGTGAGAGTGCGCTACACCGACGACCGGGGCTTACCTCGAACACGATACATTCATGTCGTACAGCGCCGAGGACAGCAAGGCGAGCCGTTAGTGACGTTGGAAATGCCAGAGGGCGATCGCCGTCTTGTTCAGGTTGATTTCCTCTACCCGCCTGACTCTACGCCACCCCAAGTGTTAACTGTTCAAACTTTGGAGCGAACTGACTCAAACTAATTCAGCAACCATCCAGGCATAGGTCAAAACACCAATTGCCACAGTGCCAATGATCGCTTGCTGATGTTCGCGCCAAACGCGGCTCCAACTAGACTGCATCAGGGCGATCGCAGCACGACGTTCGCGGCTTAGCTCTGCTATCAGTTCAGGCACTTTTGTATTAACTTCAGCCAGAGAAACCTCACCTCGCTGGTAAGCCGCCTCTAGCTCGTCTAGCTTGCGCCAATAATCTTTTGTTGCATCTAGTAGATTAAACATCTGAAACCTTAAAGCGCGACACTCGTTTGTTAACTTCTGTAACGATGCTAGCTTGATGGTTTACCAGATGCGCTCAGCAAAAAGGCAGAGTTTGAGGATTGCACTACAAAGACAAAATCTCCAACTTTTCTGAGAAGTTGGAGATCTGAAGAGCCAAGGTTACAGCTCGAATAGGATCACATTACTTAGGTTCCTAATTCCCAGTTCCTTACACTACGCGGAAAATAAACGGATAGCGATAAGGCTGTGAAGGTTCGCGGAAAGTGTGCATAATTGCCAAAACAGGCATTGTCCAGTGAACGATGAACAAAACCAGCAGCAGCGGATAGCCAATCAGCAACAGGCAAAGAAAACCAAAGATTGCGCCATACAGCCACACGTTGAGGTGAAAGTTGATTGCTTCCTTCGCATTCTCTTTGACAACCGGATCTTCCGAGATAAACAGAATCGCGATCGGGATGCCCACAGAAGCAATCAAAGAACTCAGGAAAATTGAGCCATGACTGAGCGCTGACAGCAGCTTTTGTTTATCTATGCCAAAAGTGTTTGGTGAATCTTGCATTCGAGTTTTCCTAAAGGTGGTGGTTATCTGGCGATCGCTACACCTCAATATTAATATCCATTCTTCAGGCTGAAGAGTCGAAGTTACCGTACTTTTAAAGGGATGAAAAACGAGGGTTGCAAGACAACTTTATCTCTCATTTTTCATCCATTGAAGGCACTGCTGCATTTTTTGGTGCATGGTTTTGCGATCGCTATGATAGCGACGACCATGACCAGGTAATACCCATTCAAAGGAGTAATTCGCCAGTTTTTCCATCGATTGAACTAACTCTGTCCAGGAATACCAGCAGGCACGGCGAAAGGCGTAAAGGTGGTTTAGCTCATTTGACCAAGCAAGATGATCGCCCGTAAACAAAAATTTGTTGTCATACAGCAAAACCGTGTGCCCTTTGGTGTGACCAGGAACTGGAATAATCAGCAAATCATCGGTAAGTGGCGTGGGTTCTGTGCCCGATAGCTGAATCTCTACTGACTGCGTACCTCGGCTAATCTCGTCTTTGTGGAGAATGCGATCGCAGCCAAAATGATCGTGAAACTTCTGGTGATCCGCTACATCATCCCGGTGCGTCAGGTAAAGGTAACGAACTCCACCCAGTTGCTCCAGTCGTTTCACCAGAGGAGGGGCAAAGCGGGGCGAATCGACCAGCACATTTCCTTCTGGTCTTTGAATCAGGTAACTGGCAGCACCAAAGGAACTTTCGGCATGATAGCCGCAGTGATAAACCGGACCTTCAACCAAAATCGGGAAACTTGCTTGTGCTTGCTTGATGTCAGTCGGTTTTTCAACCGTGCCAATCGAGGCAGTTGGGCAAGCCAGCAATGCCTGCATTGCCCGTAATCGTTCATCGTCATTCACAGGCTGATGATGAACAGCAGACTGATCTCCAGCTTCATGAAATACCTCTGGAGCCATCCAGCGGCAAGTATCGCAGTCGATGCAGGAGCGATCGACATAAAAATCGCCACTCACGTTTTGAGGACGACGTTGACTCAGTTGCGCCATAGCTGCACCTCGTGGTGGAATAATTCCACGCTACACACTGCGATCGCTTTTGTGGCGTTTTAGAGGAACTGTTCAACAAACTGCAACCTAACTCTGACTGTCTACCTTCTTGGCAAAAGCTTTCTGCAATATCCACAGCCCCGCTGCACTAGCAGCACTGCTAAACAAGCCAAAGCTAGCCTGCTGCTTTCCTGTGAGCAAATAGGCAAATCCAATAATGGTAAGGGCGATCGCCGCTCCTTTCGCTGCCGTTAACATTAACCGAATCGTGACAATCGCATCCGTTGTTTGTTTCGTTAAATCCGTTGACTGACTGGATGGAACAGGAGTGGAAATCGTATGTTCTATTGATCGCAGCTTGACCAGATCAACTTCGTAATAGGTGCCCAATTCCTCGTCCCGCAAACTCGCAACCGAATGCAGCCCAAACTTTTTAGCATGGGCGATCGCCTCTCGAATTTGTTTCTTAGTCGCGACGGGTTTCAGCGCCTCAAACACGGACTCCCGATAAACCCCAGTTTTTGCCATATCCAGAATGCGCTGGCTTAGCTCAACCACCGAGGGTCGTCTGGCAATGGTACTCATAAGGTATCTCTGCTCAACTGGGCAAGTCTCAATATAGTAATTTTGTACTAAGTTGCCAGATCTGCAAGAGGAGTTTTAGAGAACTTCAAGCGGTCTGGCTTTCTGGGGTGGTGGGAAAGCTTGATTCAACTCAGTTAAGTCAGCATCGGTTAATTTCAGGTCAAGCGCTGCGTAATTCTCCCGAATGCGATCGCGATTGCTCGATTTTGGAATAACGATGACTCCTTGTTGCAGTAACCAGGCGATCGCCACCTGAGCCGCAGAAGCATGATGCCGTTCCGCAATAGTTTTCAGCGACGAGTTATTCAACATTCGTCCCTGTTCTAACGGTGAATAAGCCATCACTGCCACATTTTGCTCCCGGCACCAGGGCAACAAATCCCACTCGATGCCACGCCGACTCAAGTTATAAAGCACCTGATTGGTCGTAGTTAACCCCTGATCCAGGCTATGAGCTTCTTCCATGTCATCGCGATCGAAATTGCTCACGCCAAAGTCGCGGATCTTTCCAGCCTGCCGCAATTCCTGAAACGCTTCAATGGTTTCAGCCAAAGGCGTTGAACCACGCCAATGGAGCAGGTAAAGGTCAAGGCGATCGGTCTTCAACCGCTTCAGGCTACGTTCACAGGCAGCGATAGTGCCTCGGCGAGTAGCGTTGTGGGGATAAACCTTGCTGACCAGGAAGATTTGGTCGCGGTTGGGGGCGATCGCTTCTCCCACAATTTCCTCGGTACCGCCTTCCCCATACATCTCAGCGGTATCGATTAGCGTCATGCCCAGGTCAATGCCAAACCGTAGAGCATCCACCTCTTCCTTGCGTTGCCTGCCATTTTCCCCCATTCGCCAAGTGCCCTGCCCAAGAACAGGCATCGTTGCGCCCGAAACTAGCTTCACAGTTTGCATGATTAATCTTTGTGCTTTGTGCCGCTCTCTAACCGTAATCACCTTGCCAGAGAGACAGAACACTTTACACCCTACTAGTGGCAGAAATAAGTTGTAAGAATTAGTACAATAAGAAATCAAACAATCTGTAGCGAGGCTTGGATCATGGTGCCTGGACACCACTGATGCTGATAAATCCAGACGCTGATATTCCAGTTACGCAACTCTCACTTCAGCCGCATTTAGGGGCAGCACATCATCTCTATCTAGGGCAAGCTCTGGCACCGTTGCGTCAGTCCGATGTGTTGATCGTGGCAAGTGGTGCCGCAATGCACAATCTACGTATGTTTGGCGCTTATCCATTTGAGGCATCTCCGCCCGAATGGGTTGCTCAGTTTGACGAATGGCTAACAGAAACCGTCACACACCAGCGCGTTGATGACCTGCTAGGCGGTCAACGTACTGCTCCTCATGCAGCTCAAAATCACCCCAGCGAAGAACACTTCTTGCCGCTATTTGTTGCAATGGGAGCAGGCGGTGCAGAAGCCAAAGCAACTCAATTGCATTCCAGCTTTACCTATGGGGTTTTAGCATGTCAGCTTTTGCATTTACATAATGGGTTTCGCTGCGAACATACTCGACGATCGCTTGGAAGTCTTTGACAATTTGTTGAGAATTCATTGAAGTCAAAACAGGGATATGAACAAAGATGCAGGGGCAGTCTAAACCAGCTTCCTGTAGATGTTTCAGCATCGCATGATAGAGTGCTTCGCAAACAAACTGTCCTGCATCATGACTGATTTCAGTAAACTCTAGTTCTGTGATTAGTTTCTCTAGATTGACTCTTGTATGGAGAAGTATGTCATCTGTGATCGCCCTCGACTCTACAGTCAATTTCTGCCGAGACTCTGCCATTCCACACAAGATTACAGCATCAGGTTGAAGCTGGTTAAAGTGAGCGATCGCCTGCTCCGGTGCCAATCGAAAATCAACTGGAAGCTGCCTCAAAAAATGCAAACCAGTTGAAGGATAATTTTGCTGAATTTCTACCAGCAAATCATCTGATGCATTCGATTGCTGATGCGCCATCCAGGTCGTAAAAGAAGTGAGTAGAATTTGAGTCACAGAGATTTCTGAGAAAGACTAAAAGCGTAAGCCTGACCATAAGAATATATCTATCTGAGTCTTACTTCTGCCACTGCTTCATTTGAGGTGTCGTTATGCCGTCTCTATTTCCAGGAATGAACCCTTGTCTAGAAACCCTGACCTATGGTCTGAGGTTCATAATCAATTAATCGTGGCGATCGCTGACACCGCTGCCTCGCTTCTTTCCCGGTGACCGTCAAACGAGTAGGATGAAAGAAGCCATCACTTCCAGGAGCAGGAAATGACTGTTATTGCCGTTGTCGATTACGACATGGGAAACTTGCACTCTGCCTGCAAAGGCTTAGAGAAAGCAGGTGCAACCCCCCAAATTACCGATTCCGCTCAAGAGTTAGAACGAGCTGATGCAGTCGTTTTACCGGGAGTAGGCGCATTTGATCCGGCAATTCAACATTTGCGATCGCGCGATTTAATTCAACCGATCAAAGACATCATCGCTAGCGGCAAACCCTTCCTGGGAATTTGTTTAGGCTTACAAATTCTTCTAGAAAACAGTGAAGAAGGTCACGAACCAGGTCTAGGAGTAATTGCTGGAACCGTGCGTCGCTTTCGCCCAGAATCAGGTATTACCATTCCTCACATGGGTTGGAATCAACTCCAGTTCACCCAGCCTAATCTTCCACTCTGGCAGCAGCTTCCCGCTGACCCCTGGGCATATTTCGTCCACTCTTATTACGCTGACCCGACTGACTCTACAGTCACCGCAGCAACGATCACGCATGGTAGTCAAACCGTGACTGCGGCGATCGCCCACAATAACTTGATGGCGACCCAATTTCACCCCGAAAAATCTTCAACTAGCGGATTGCAAATCCTGTCTAACTTCGTTACCCATGTGAACAGCCTGCAATTCGCAACAGCCCATAGTTAAAGATTCTTTCCTCATCCCTCATTCCCTACCCTTCATCCTTTTCTCACCAAAGCCCAAATAGCTTGAAAGCTCAGTAAAGATCTCCTTTGTTCAGTAGTGCTACCTAGATATAGCCGTTAACGTAGAACCCGACAAACCCATCAAAGTAGCGCTTTAGAAACTATCTTCTGCCTACGGGGAAGCGGTGCAGTGATATCTGTTCCGTCAGCTTCAGCATGACAATCCATGACTATTACAAGGCAGCAAAATGGCAAGGATAACGGGTAACTCCAGGAATAACGGGATTAGAGGCACCAACGGAAACGATCAACTTTTCGGGCTAGGTGGCAACGACAGATTATTAGGATTACTCGGGAACGATTCGCTTGATGGTGGCATCGGTAGAGATGCTCTGATTGGTGGCTTGGGTAATGATGCTTACGTAGTAGACAGCCAAAGCGATCGCGTCGTTGAAGAAGCAAATGAGGGGATAGATTTAATCAGATCTACGGTCAGCTTGCAACTTCCTGATCATGTTGAAACCCTTGCTCTACAAGGAAGAAGTTCGTTAAACGGTGTTGGTAACAGCTTAAACAATAGAATCCTGGGTAATGCAGGGCACAACTCACTGAATGGCGGCGCTGGCAATGATTCTCTGGATGGTAGAGACGGCAATGACACGCTGACTGGAGGCACTGGTAGAAATACCCTGAATGGCAGTACGGGAATAGACACTGCTAGTTATGCCGGGTCAACTTATCGCATTTCTGCCAACCTGAGCACTGGAAGTGGCAGCCGCATCATCTCAGTTTTGCCGCTGGGAGACTCAATTACTTCCGGTGAACATACAAATCGGGTCGCAGGAGCCTATCGCACTCAGCTTGAAGATCGATTTATTGGCGATCGCTTTGCCGTTGATCTAATCGGTTCAAGATCTGACGGTCCCAGTGACTTGAGGGACAAAGACCACGAGGGTAACCCTGGACTAAGAATTAGCCAGATTACCAATATCGTGGATGATTCTGAGTATTTTGAAACTTACAGTCCTGACGTCATTCTTCTGCAAATTGGCACAAACGACACCAGCGCTAGCAACAACCGAACACTTGACCAAATGAAGGCAGACTTGGGTGAGCTGATTGATCAGATTACCAGCCGATCGCCCAACGCCAGACTGGTCATATCCACCGTCACACCCGTTACAAACTCATCTCGAAATGCTCGCTTGCAGGACTTCAACGAAGCCATTCCAGATTTGGTCAGTGCTAAAGCTGCTCAAGGTAAGCGAGTTACGTTTGTGAACGCAGGAGGTTCCTTAAACCTAGGTGACATTGGCAGTGACGGCATTCACCCCACTAAAGCAGGTTACGACAAATTGGGAGATACCTGGTATGCCCGACTATCTAGCCAAGGCGTTCTTTCTTCTTTTAACAGTCGCGATCGCTTAACCAACCTAGAGAACCTGACTGGCTCATCCTTTGACGACGAATTAACTGGAAACAGTGGCGCAAATGTTCTCACGGGAGGTGCTGGAAGTGACCTGCTAAGAGGAGCAGGAGGAGCAGATACCTTTGCTTACAAGTTCGCCAGTCAGGGTAGAGATACCATCACCGACTTTGGTAGAGATGACCTGCTGCAAATTTCGGCTTCAGGATTTGGCGGCGGTTTGCGACGGGGAGTTAGCTTGCGTGGCACCGCATCTGCAACCGGAGCCTTCATCAGCGGCAGTAATCCCACATCTGTCGGGACGAGTGCCAACTTCCTATATAACACCAGCAGTGGTTTGCTTAGTTTTGATCGCGATGGCGTAGGCAGTGGGTCAGCGGTCGCGATCGCCACCCTCTCCGGCACTCCCTCCCTCAGCCGCAGCCAGTTTAGGATTGTTGCCTAGCGCCATCCATTGACGCTGCGGATTCAGGTTCACAAAAATCTACGGATACTTGTCCGTTAGATTCACCAAATCGGGGGAATATTGAAGACAAGAGTAACCCAAGGGGAGCAAACCAGTAGATTTGCGCTTGGCCGTTTCAGTCAATTTTCCTATAGGAAGTAGCATCTATTTACCTGAGTTACTCAAGCTCTCATCGATACTCAACCCAGTCAAGAGAACTCCTATGGTGACGGTGACCCAACCTCCTCAAAACCTGCCCAAATCAAAAAACTCTAGAAAACACAACCACTATGGGTTCCGTGATTTCTTCCAATTCGACCCTGACAAGGGCACGATCACAGACTGGAACGGCAGTCAAAACATTTTCACCACCGAGGATTTCATCATCGGGCTGGTTGAAGGACTGGAAGAAGAAGTGGGTGATGCCTCCGCAGCTACGATGTACACGATTGGCTGTGAATGGGGTCAAAAAGATGCTTTCTTCTTCGAGAAGTGGTTTGAGAAAGAATATGACCGCACTGTTCGTCAAACCAATTTGCTCTTTCTCTTAGAAACCTGGTGGTGGCCCTTCACCTCTCAAGGTTGGGGACGCTGGGAGGTAGATATGGGCGATCGCAAACAAGGCTTCATGTTTATCAATATCTTTGATTCTGCTGTTGCTCGTACCCTAGGAGACGTAGGTAAGCCGGTCTGCCACATCTACGCCGGACTATTTGCCGGTTTCTTCACCGAACTCGTCAAAAAACAGCTTGGTTGCATCGAGATTCAGTGCTACTCAATGGGCGAAACTTACTGCAAATTCCTCCTAGGCAGCCAAGATCGGATTGATGCAGCCTCCTTCTGGCTTAACGAAGGCGCAACAGCTAGAGACATCGAGAAGCGTCTGCGGGGTGGAGAACTGTTGAGATGAGCAATGCAGCAGTAGCACACACCAACGGAAAGACCAATGGTGGGATGAATGGTGGGATGAATGGTTCTACCCCAACTTCAAAATCTTGGTTACAACAAACCGTCCATCAGTTTTTCACCGCCTTCAATTGGGAAGGACATTCACCAGAGGTACAAGAACTCAAGCTCACTGCTCTACACGGCAACGACGCATCACTGAGCTTGACTCTGACCGTCAGTCAGTTTTTCGGCGCGATCGCCTGGGATGGCAACGCGATCGCCACTACGCCCACCCCAGCAACCTCTACCCCATCATCCAACGAAGACTTCACTTTAGAAGATTTCTCTGACCTCTTCTAAAGTTCAATACAACTTCCCAACCCTAGCCATTCACCTTCCAATTTTCCTTCATCCCTCATCACTTCTCTCCGCCATGCATCCACAACTTGAAACCATTTTTGATGAAGCAGAGAATCGTTATCTCAAGCCCGAGGAACTTAGCCTTCTAGGTGAATACGTAGACTCTCTCCCTGAGCGGCTAGAAGCCTATCGCAACTTGCGCGATCGCGAACTCAAAATCATGCAGTCGGTCGCAGATCAGCTTCAGTTAGAACTGCCTCAGCAAAAAGTTGAGATGCTGGAACGCAGTATCAAAAATGCGCTGCTGCTGCTTCGCTACTGCGCGATGGGAATGCTACTCAACGATGAAACATTTGTCAAAGAACGGTTGTTGGGCTGGTTGAGCCAAACTATTCAGGTTTACGACACCCGCTCCATAGACGCAGTGTTATACCGACTCCTCAATCAGCGCCTCAAGCAAGCCCTAAATCCCAGGCACTTAACCCTACTAAGCCCCATGCTGCTGCTAGCGCAAAACACGCTCCAGCAGCCTGCCAATACTCCAACTCCTAACCGCTAATCCTCACTCCCCAAAACCATGATTTCCGTTGCTGATTTACTCACCAATAATCGTATTCCCAGCAATTACTTCGCAACTGATGCCTATGTGCGGGGTGATCTGGAGTTAGGCTTGCTGGAAAATCGTCAGGGCGATCGCCTGCTGGCAATTCCTGAAACCCTGATCCAGGGCATCTATGCTGGATTAGAAAAGGAAACAGGACAAGCATCGCGGTTAGTGTTGTTTAACTGCGGTCGTTGGTGGGGTAAGAACTTCTACGTTCGCTTCTGTGAACAATTGACGGATTATTACAGCGTCTCACCTGCCGATATGCCGATGGTCGAGTTTCTCCAATCCTTGCAGCAATGTTGGATTACACATGGCTGGGGCAAGATTGAGCTTGACCAAACCTACCAGCATCGTGGGTTTTTGGTCATTAAAACTTGGAACTCTCCCTTTGCTAAATTAGCTCCCCAAGGTAAACAGCCCAGTTGTTTCCTGGAAGCCGGAATCTTGAGTGCTTTCTTCAGTCAACTAACAGGACGAGAACTTCACTGCGTCCAGACGACCTGCGAGTCGCTTGAAGCTGACTGTAATCGGTTTGTCATCGGCTTGACTAAGCGTCTAGAGCCTGCTGAGACTCTAGTTACAAATCTGGAACACGAAGCTATAATGCAGCAAATTTCTGGCTAAACTAAACCTTCGTTGCTAAGCTTGCACCCAGGTACATCTACAAATATGGAAATATGGTTGGGTTGCAACTTCTACTCTAAGTTTTCTAGTTAAGCTTTAAAGCCTAAGTCTAAAAAGGTCGTACCGCTCGGAGTGTAGCCTCATCTGAGCCAAATTTCTATTAATTTTGTTAGGTTCTATAGACTAAGCTATAGAAAAATGTTGTTGTGTCCAGCCCCGTTGGAAGTGAGTTAAAGCGATCGAAGTATCGGCTCCTCGGATTGGTGGGGCAAGGGCAGTTTGGCCGGGTTTTCTGCGCCGTACACCGGCAGACGGGTCGTTTGGTAGCGCTGAAAAATCTAGAGCATCAGCGATTTCCAACGCACAAGTTTTTGCGTGAACTGCGATTTTTGCTGAGTTTGCAGCACGAAAATATTGTTACCTGTCAAGCCTTGGAGCACACTCGCACAGGGCGCTACTTGGTGATGGATTATTGCGAAGGCGGCACCCTTCGCAACCTGATGGTGGGAGATAGCTTCCTGAATTTGCCGCAAAGCCTGAAGCTAGTGGCTGATATTTTGGCAGGGCTGGACCATGCTCACAGTCGGGGTATTGTTCACTGCGACATTAAGCCAGAGAACATTCTGCTGAATTTGCAACCTTCAGGCTGGACGGCACGAATTTCTGATTTTGGCATTGCTCGTCTCAATCAGGAATTGGTTGAGCAGGGAACGGGCAATACGGGTTCACCTGCTTATATGGCTCCAGAGCGATTCTACGGGCAATATTCGCCTGCTTCTGACCTTTACTCAGTAGGTATCTTGCTGTTTGAACTGATTACTGGGCACCGCCCGTTTTCAGGTACTCCAACAGAGTTGATGTCGGCCCATTTGAATCATCCCTTAAAGTTGCCTGACTCCATCCCACCTGCGTGGCAGCCAATTCTGATTACTTCGTTGCAAAAGCTATCGGCTCGACGGTTTCGCTCAGCAGCTGAGATGCTGTCTGCTTTACAGATTGTTGCGGTGGAGCAAGGGTTTGGTTCTTTGCTGGAATCGCAGGCAAACGTGCCATTGCTGCAACCGAAGCGACCTGCTCCGGTTTGCGAATTTGGCTATCAGCAGTGTGAGCCACTGCCTCACCCGATCGCCCAGTTGTCGCTGGCTCCACAGTCCAACACACCATTACAGCGATCGCACTCTATTCCACTGGCAAATCTTTGTTGGACGACGGGCACTCAGGTTGCTCATCAACTGCTCCCTGCTGACACTTTGATTAGCGCAGGTGATTTGCGGCAGACCTGGCACACAATTCTGCCTTCACCCGTGCGGAATTTATGGCTTCATTCTCAAGGTTGTTTTGCTGTCACATCTGAGGCAGTTTATTTTCTCCCTTTGTTTAATCAGGCAGCGCACCCTACGCCACAACTCGTAACTGTGCCAAGTCAAGATTTTGTTGCTGCTGCCAAAGGGACCTGGTTGGCGACTCTGACTACTCCTACTGATGCCGAGTTCAATAGTTTGGAGTTTTGGCATCTTTCGGAGATGGACTTTAAATTCAAGACTTCTACTCAATCTATTAAGCTATCGCTCAAAGGACATCCTTCTAGTATTAGGTTGATTGCGCTGGATTCTCGTCATGTCGTAGTTGCTTCTGGTTTGCCGTCTCGAACGATGTCGCTGTTTCCAAATTCAAAACAGCATTCTTCAGCGACCTTGATTGAAGGGTTTACGCGCCGGGGCAATCGTCTCGGTTCTCTCGTTGTGCCTGTGCCGATAGGACAGGTTATTGCAACTTCTGTCCCTTATCAACTGCTAGCAACTGATTTGTGCAATCCTCAGTCTGTATTGCTGATCGACCTGAAACCCTTCAGAATTACACGGCTCGGAGTTGAAATTGTGCCTGAACTTTTGCTGGCTACTCGTTGGGGCTATATCTTGGCAGATAGCCAGGGGCAAATCGTACTTCTAGACCGTGAAGGGCAGCAAATCAGCCGGATTGATGGCCAGGCTCCTATTACTGCGATCGCCCCGTTCAACCAAAGTAATCTCCTGATTGCTACCTGGGACGGCAACAAAGGCAATCTCTATACCGTTGATCTCATGCAGCTAGACATCGATTTATTGTTTTAGAGTATACGTTAGTGCTTGATACATCGCGGATAGGTGTCTGTTAGTGGCTATGTCTAACGAATGGCTAACGCCCAGTCATTTTGTGATTTTGGGGCTATTGTTTGGTTTTGCGATCGCCCATAGTGGTTTGGCGGCATTGCGCCCTCGTGCTGAGAAACTAGTTGGTGCAAGGCTCTACCGCGTTTTTTTTGCGCTGGTTAGTTTGCCCTTAGCGATAGTTCTGATTATTTACTTTATTAATCACCGCTATGACGGGTTACAGCTTTGGCAATTGCAGGGCATTCCCGGTGTAGAAATTGCTGTATGGACACTTTCGGCAATTTCTTTTATCTTTCTCTACCCAGCAACTTTTAATTTGCTGGAAATTGCGGCAATTCAAAAACCCCAGGTGCATCTGTTTGAAACCGGGATTATTCGGATTACTCGCCACCCTCAAATGGTTGGACAGGTAATTTGGTGTGTCGCCCATGCACTTTGGCTAGGTACGACGTTTATGCTGGTTACATCGGCTGGGCTAATTTTGCATCATCTATTTGGTGTATGGCATGGCGATCGCCGTCTACAGGCCCGCTACGGCGAATCTTTTGAAACCTTAAAATCTCGAACTTCGATTATGCCCTTTCTGGCGATTTTTCAAGGGCGGCAAACCCTTGATATTAAAGAGTTCCTTAAGCCTGCATACGTGGGTATAGTAGTTTTTGTGCTGTTACTTTGGTGGGCACATCCAATTTTGATCCGTGCGACAGGGAGCATAGGCTGGTAGCATGATCCCAAAGCGGACTTTAAACAAGAAATTTAGAGGGATCATGGTGCTAGCTGTTACTGAAAAAACATTTAAAGAAGAAGTTTTAACTGCCTCGACTCCTGTTGTGGTCAATTTCTGGGCCCCTTGGTGCGGACTGTGTCGCTTGATCAACCCAATGCTGATTAAGTGTCAAAGTGAATGCGGTGCTGAAATCAAGTTAGTAAGTATAAATGCAGATGAAAATCTAAAGCTAGCTAACACCTATCGGCTTACAACTCTGCCAACCGTCATTGTGTTTGCAGGTGGTAAGGTGCTGCATCGGCTAGATAAATTCCGTAATCGCGATGATCTGCGGATTGCTGCTGACGACCTGCAAATGACCTTAGATGCGATCACGAGCTATAGCTATACGGCTTGAGCCTGCCCAAGGCGCTCGGTTTGCTGAGCGACGGATTGAATCACGGGAAGGGGAATTTCGTAGAAATACTGCTGACGGAATTGCTCTTCCTGAACGGCTGAGAGAAATTGAGCGGTAACTTGAGTCGTTTGCTGGTCTGAGCTTGCTCCTTGCGATGCTTGCCAGGTAATCTGAAAACCCTGGTCTGAGGAAGTCACCTCAAACCCTAGTGCTTTCAAACATTTGAACCCAATTTGAAGGCTGCGATCGCCGATCCCTAATTTTTCGTGAAGTTGCTTGCGAGTAGCGGTTTGTCCAGTACGGCTGAGGTACTTGGCAATTCCGACAAGCTGCTGCCAGATTTGGGAGGGTTGTTGCTGGCTGGGAGGAGGATAGGCAATCGCCAGCTTGCGGTTTTCCTGTAGCGCTCTACGAAACCAAAATTGCATTTCAGTCCAACTGCTGGGGCAGTGCGTTATTTGTAGCGGATTGTTGTCTAGCTCTAGCCCCTGTAGGTTTTTCCCTTGCCGCCAATCTAGAATCCAGTTTGCTAGGACGGTGGCGTTAATTGGGCTGTCTCCAATGCGAGGGCGAAGAGCGATCAGTCGAATCTCATATCGCTTTTTGTAAGTGTTGTAGTCTAGCTCGGCAATCGCATCACACCGCTCGGGTGGAATTTCGTCTCGGTAATGCTCCCACCAAATTCCTGGAAAGCTCTGGTCAGTCGAATCATCACAGATATCAAACTCAGTTTTGATATAGCGAATTTTGCGCCCTTTCCAGTCCTTGATATTTTGGTTCCTGACATTTCTAAACCAGCAGTTTAGCAGGAGCAGCCTGGGAATTGGGTTTCCCATCCCGTAAGGCTCTAGAAGCTTGAGTTCCCGAAAGAGATCCTTGCCTAGTTCTGCCACTGTTACGGTCAGGTCAGCCCGAATAACGGCAGAAATGGACTCATTGCCAAACTGCTGCCGAAACTGGCGGTTAATCGCTTCGGTAAACAGAGGAAGATTTTGAACGGGTAGACTCAATCCTGCTGCGTAGGGATGCCCACCAAAACTGGTTAGCAGGTGTGACTGTTCCTTAACCAACTGGTACAGATCAATTTGATTGACGGAGCGGGCTGAACCCCTCGCGATCGCTCCTTCTGGTGTAACTGATGTAACTGCTTCTAAATCAGTAGATTCAGTGGTTAAAAGAATGGTGGGACGACCGTAGGTTTGAGCAATTTGACCTGCTACCAATCCCAGCACACCGACCGGCCATTGAGGATCAGCCAGTACAATTACGCTAGTGGTAGAGAGGTCAATTTGGGCTAAGCGGGCAGTCACTTGCTGCAGCAAGTCCTTTTGCAGGGCTTTGCGGCGGGCGTTAGCTAGCTCTGTTTCTTCTGCCAGGTAGCGACAACGCTCTGCATCTTGGCTGGTCAGCAGTTCAACCCCAAATCGGGCATCTCCATGAATGCGGCTGATAGCGTTGATCCGAGGGCCAATGCCAAAGGAAATGTCGGTGGGGCGATCGCCACTGCGCTTACAAAGTTCTAAAAGCCGAGCAATTCCAGGGCGAGCAGGAGCAGCTTGAGTATTTTTTTGAAGCTGCTCAATGCCTCGTTGCGCCAGATAACGACAGTCTCCTGTCAATTGAACCAGGTCAGCAATCAGCCCGATCGCGACCAAATCTAATAACCCTTCTAAGGGGCGATCGGGGTTTGGTAGGGTCTGGTAGAGTGCCTCGATTAGCTTATAGCTAACTGCTACACCAGAGAGATGCGCGAGCGGATGCTCTGGGGGAAAGTAGCGGGGATTAATGATGGCGGTGACGGGGGGGCGATCTCTGGGCAAAGTGTGATGATCGGTGACAATCACATCGATTTCCAAGTTTTTGGCGTATTCGAGTTCAGGCAAATTAGTGCTACCCGTGTCACAGGTAACGATCAGATGGCAGTTTTGCGCTGCTAGAGCATCAATTCCATGGAGCGATAAGCCGTGCGACTCAGTCAGGCGATTGGGAATAAAGTAGGTAAGCTGCTTATCCTGTGGAAAGAATTGCCCCAAGCCATCCCACAGAACTGCCGTGGCGGTGATGCCGTCAGCGTCAAAGTCTCCCCAAATGGCGATCGCTTCTTCCTGTTCGTAAGCTTGCCGCAGCCGCTCAACTGCTCGATGCATTTCCTGCCCAAACTCAAACGGGCTAGTCGGCTGGTACAAATCGGGGTTAACAAAGCCTGCTACTTGCTCAGGATCTTGGATTCCTCGCTGCCAGAGCAGTTGAGCCGCATATCCTGATAGCCCGGCAGCGCATTGATTGACTGCTTGCACAAAGGCAGTGGGCAATTCAGCGACGGGTTGGACTTGCCACTGAGGTTCAGGCATGACATACAGCTCTACTCAAGATTTACTCAGAATGTATCGACGTTGGCTTTGTGACGGGGGTAGCGACCGCCAGGAGGCTACCGACTAGAAAACCTAACCCTAAGCCCGAAATATGCCCGACAAAACTAACCTGTGGGGTCGCCAGGTCGAACACAATCTGTAGCCCAATGATAAACAAAACGGTTCGCAGGCGTTTTGCAGCAACTCTAGCTTTTTCTCGATACCAACCTTGCAGCAAAATTGCCCCGATCGCTCCTAGCAACCCCATGATTGCACCTGATGCACCCACGACAATTTGATTCGAGGAACCGAGCTTAACCGCCAACCAGGAGACGACCAGCATGGAGCCTACGCCGCTAAAGAAGTAAGTTAGCAAGAATTTTTTGCTGCCCAGAGAAGCTTCTGCAATCGTGCCAAGAAAATATAGCCCGACCATGTTCATTAGCAGGTGGGCAACACCGTAGTGTAGGAAAGTTGCAGTGAGCAATCGCCACCATTCCCCGGCAAAAACAACTGCTGGTACTAGCGCCCCGAGTTGACGAAGCGTCTCTAAATCTTCGCTGCCGCCCTGCCAGATTTCCACAGCAAAGATGGCTACATTTGCTGCAATTAAAGTGTAGGTTGCATAGGCTTTGCTTTTAAGAAATGCAGTGCCGCCATACCTCGACTCTTGCTGAATATCTGTTGCAATGCGCGAAAGAACTTGCTTTGAGATTTGGCTCAGCGCTTGATCAGGATCAGCCAGAGGATGAGACAGTCTCCAGGCGATCGCATTCCTCAAAACTGCATCGCTGCGATCGCTCAGCGCCAATAGGCGTTGCCTTGCTTCAGAACCGTTTCCTGCTGCTAGTTCAGCCGTCGCCAACCAAAACTCACGAACGTTAGGCGGATGCGTTGCCAAAGCATCGTCAAAGACTTGTTGCACTTGCTCAGGCTGCCCCCCAAAAGCCAGGGCAAACATTCTTACTAGATTCAACGTGACGGGATCTGCGCGTCGGGGCGATCGCTGCTCAAACCGTTCCAACTCCTGAATCAACTGCTCCAGGTTCCCTGTCTCTCCTAAAGCGCGTAAATAACAAACAGCCAGGGTCGGTTCATTCAACGCTTTTTGCTGAAAGTTTTGCGCAACCCAACTCAGCAATTCGTCCCAACGGGCACTAATTCGATACAGCAAAGTTATAGCGGTTCGCCCCGTCAAAGTTTTGGTAGATCCGTAGCGATCAAAGATTTGACTTGCTTCTTCCAGCTTGCCTTGATGTCCTAGCTCCAGCCCCCGTAAGAGCTGCGGGTATTCAAACAGACCGTCAGTCGGGTGGAGCCAGCGCAGTCCCATTGCTAGCCTACGCGCTTGACTATACCGTTCTTGGGAAACCAAACGGTTGACTTGAGCAAACCCTACAATCGGCAGCAGGATCAACAATGCCCACAAACCGCCGCTGACAAAACCAGCCCAGCTAGGTGCAACGTAATATGCCCCAGCCAGCACCAACAGGATGATTGCTGAGACGATCACCCAACCGCGAGGCAAACGCGAGGCACGCAGCAGTAGCAGAATGCAGGAAAAGCTAACAAGCTGGATGAGGATGACGTTTAGATCCATAGGGCTGAGAAATAGGGCGATCGCACGGTTGAGCAATCATCTTGACCTAAAAATGAGAAAACTGGGGAGGAGGTTGACAAAATCCTCTCCCCAGTCGAAGGCTAAAATCTTGATTGAAGGGTTTAACGCACCGTTCTGAGGCTATTCACCTTGTCAGCAAATAGTTCCGTAAAGATGCTCATGACAGTACGCTGTCGTACTTTGATGTTAACCGTCACAGACATCCCTGATTGCAGTGCAATTTCTCGACCCCCAACATTAAGTGCCTGTTCCTCTAGCCGAATTTTGGCAGGGAAAGTGTAGAACGGTGTAATTTCAGTTGGAGGCAGTGCGTCTGAGCCGATCCAAACCAGTTCACCTTCGATGTCGCCAAATTCGCTGTAGGGGAAGGAGTCAATTCGGACGTCAACTTCCTGGTTTTCCCCTACAAAGCCGATATCTTGGTTGGTGATGGTGACTTTGGCAATGAGAGAGTCATCCGGCACAATTTTAAGAATGGGTTCAGGGGCACCCTGATTCACCACGCCTTGAATTTGAGTTTGTAGGTCAAAGACAACGCCATCAACCGGGGCGCGAAGCTCCTGATATCTCAGGTTTAGTTCTGTTTGGCTAAGCTGACTGTCGATGTCGGCAATTTGCTTTTCGTTCTCAACGATCGCCTTGTTCAATTCACTGTTGATGGTCGCGATCTGCTTGTCGTTATCTGAGATGCGAGACAACAACTCGGTGCTGGAGACCGCCATTGTGTTTTGAAGCTGTTGTTGAGCCTCAGCTATTGCCAACTCCAATCGTGCCTTCTCCTGAGCCAACCGATTGACTTCGGCTCGGGCATTGAGTACCTCTTGCTCTTGCCGAGTTTTTTGGAGCCGTCCGATTGCGCCTTCTTCCACGAGAGGCGCAATGTCGCCTAAAATTGCCTGGTCAATGGCTAGACTTTGTTGAGCCGCTGCTAGTTGAATGTCAACCTGGTTATATTCACGCTGACTCTGCAAAAGCTGTAGCTGTGCGGCTGCGGTACGAGAGTCAGCTTCAGCGGCGATCGCCTGAAGTCGTTCCTGCTGCTCAGGAGTCAGGTTAGCACCTGCGCTAGAGCCCCGTAGCTGTGACCGATACAAATTATTCTCTGCAACCAGAGCAGCCCGATTTTCAGTTAACGACAGAATTTCGGCAGGTAAATCAACGCCTTCATCGGGTGAAGCTTGGGTCGCGCCGCTTAGTTGAGCCCGATAAAACCGAACTTCTTGAGCTAGAGAATTACGAACTTGCTGAAGCGATCGCCGTTGTGCCTCGGCGGCGGTTGGGTCAAGACGTACCAGCAGTTCTCCTTTTTCTACCCGCTGCCCATCTTCAACCAAAACCTCCTCAACCACACCGCCAACAGGCACTTCCACTTCCTGCACACTGCCCTGAGGTTCGAGTTTACCCGTTGCTGGCACAGCCTCTTCAATTTTGGCAACGGAAGCCCAGATCACAACGAAGGTTGTGACGCTGACAATTCCCCAAACAATAGCGCGTGACCAAACTGAGGTTTGCTGTAACACGACAGGCTGGTCAAATGCCTCAGTTCGAGTTGCCTGGTTGGTTCCTGAACCGTTTGCTTTTGCTTTAGGTTGAGCCGGAGCCGAGCCATTAGGAGAAGTCAGAGCAAACGACGGCTGAGTTTTAGCTCCGTTGTGTCCGTTGGTGGTGTGAGACTTAGTCATAGGGATTACTGGGTTGCGGTTGGCGGCAGAGTAGGTAAAGGCTGGAGTATGAGGAATAGAAGGTGAAGGGCAGTCGATTAAAGCTCAGCTTCTTGCTGTTGATAGAGACAGTAATAGCGTCCTTTCAGTGCCATCAGTTCATCATGGGTGCCCAATTCGACGACCGCCCCTTTATCCATGAGTAGGATGTTGTCGGCATTTTTGATTGTGGTGAGGCGGTGAGTAATGAAGAAAACTGTGCGCCCCCGGAAAGCTTCTGCTAGGTTCAAGCAGACTCGACGCTCGGAGTCGTAGTCTAGAGCGCTGGTCGCTTCGTCTAAAATCAGCATGCGTGGGTTTTGCAGGACGGTACGGGCGATCGCAATTCGCTGTCGCTGTCCACCCGATAGTGCCGAGCCCCGTTCTCCGACGCGGGTGTTGTAGCCATTTGGTAGACTCATGATAAATTCGTGGGCGGCAGCGACCTTGGCAGCTTCGATAATTTCTTCGGCTGAGGCATCTGGGCAGGTCAGGGCAATGTTTTCCTGAACCGAGCCGTCAAACAGCAGCGTATCCTGCGGCACGATACCGATTTGCCGTCTGAGCGAGTAAAGTTCCACTTTGCTGATGTCATACCCGTCGATCATGATCCGACCTGATTCCAGGTCATAGAGACGAGGCAAAAGTTTCATCAAGGTGCTTTTACCGGAACCGCTCTGCCCGACCACACCGACAAACACGCCTGCTGGAAACTCTACCTTGACGTTGCAAAGCTGGAGCGGACCACTGGGACCAAACCGGAAAGAAACATCATCAAACTCAACCGCTCCCTTGATTGCAGGCATGGGAATGTTCAGGCGATCGACTTCATTCGCTTCGGGAGCTGCATCTACGATGTCGCTTAAGCGTTCCAAAGATAAAGCCGTTTCCTGGAAGTTTTGCCAGAGTTGCGCTAGTCGCAACAGAGGGCTGGTAACGTATCCAGCAATGATGCGGAAAGCAATCAATTGACCGAGGGTGAGTTCTCCCTGAAGGACCAGGTAAGCCCCTACCCACAGCACCAACAGTCCAGACAGTTGGTTGAGGAAGTTGCTAGTTGATCCGGCAGTAGTTGAAGTGAGGACGGTTTTGAAGCCAGCACTGACGTAACGGGCATAACGCTGTTGCCACTGCCAGCGCGATCGCAACTCCATATTTTGCGCCTTCACCGTCTGAATGCCTGACACCACCTCTACTAGGTAGGACTGCGTTTCAGCGTTTCGCTCTGCCTTTACCCGAAGCTGCTGCCGAATCAGCGGCGAAGCCACCATCGCCAGCAAGACAAATAGTGGAATCGTTGCCAGCGACACCAGCGACAGCAGCCAGCTGTAGATAAACATGACGACGATGTAAATCACCGAAAAGACGGCATCTAGCACCACCGTTAAAGCCGTTCCGGTAAGGAATTGGCGAATGTTTTCTAGCTCGTTGATTCGAGTTGCCAGTTCACCTACAGGTCGCCGTTCAAAATAACGCAGGGGTAAACGCAGCAGGTGGTCGATGATCTCAGAACCGAGTGTCATGTCGATCCGGTTCGTTGTATCAACAAACAGGTAGGTTCGCAGACTGGTGAGAACTGCCTCAAACACTGCCAAAACTAGCAGGAAGACTCCCAACACCTGAAGCGTATCGACGCTGTTTTGCACGATCACCTTGTCGATGATCACCTGAATCATCAGCGGGTTTGCTAGAGCAAAAAGCTGCACAAAGAAGGAAGCAATAAACACTTCCAGCAGGACTTTACGATGCTTGTAGAGCGAGGGCAAAAACCATTTCAAGCTAAACCGCTGCTGGGGTGTTTGCTTGGTGGGTTTAAGCAGCAGGATCTGACCCTGTTCTCCCCAAGTTTCAGCGAAGTCGCTGGGTTTGCGCCGAATAATGCCAATTTCTGGCACCGCAATCACCAATTCTCGTTCGCTTGCCGCGTAGAGTAGGGCATAACTGTCCTGCCACTGAAATAAGGCTGGGGGTTCGAGACGACCGATCGCACTTGCAGGTGCGGTCACAAGCTGAGCATTCAGCCCCATTAATTCTGCAACTGCGCCACACAGATCGAGTGAAAGACTGCCGGTTCGCTCTACCTGGCTAACCAACACGCGCTGAATCACATCCTTACGGAAAGGAATGTTGAGATGACGGCTGACCATTTGCAGGCAAGCCATCGTACTGTCGAGTGGGCCACGCCCTCGCACAAAAGGATATTTGTCTGGCTGTAAGGGTTTATTGCTGTTGGAGCGAATGTGGGGGTCCGCTTCTTGCGGACGATCGGGCGCGTACGGAATCTCTAGTTCTTCGGTGATGATGGCTTCGACGTTGATCTCTTGAGGGATGCTAGAGTCAGTTAGCAATTCGTCAAAGTGCTGGAAGCCAACAATCCGTGCGGGTTCAGAACCTGTCACCTCAACGTAAGAGAGGTTGTCTTCGGGTTCAAGACGGCTGCCAATCGGGAAACCCGCGATCGCCCCACCGCCGCTGACTAACCAGAGCCGGTTATTACCCAACTGGCTCCAGGGAGTGATTCCCGGAGGCAAATTAGTCACGGCAGCATCCGGCAATACTTTTAGAGTCAGATCTTTGAGGATGGTATCGCCATTTGCCTGGCGATGCAGTTCTGCCCCGAGCAGGTCAAAGGCTTCAACGGATTGACACTGTGTCTGGAAGTAGGCAGCGACGATCGGCTGCTCTTCTATCAGGGCCAGAAAATTTGCAGCAGGTAGTGTCAGGCAAATCGTTTCAACGGAGGCGATCGCTGTCTCACAAGGTACGCCGCGCACCAACCCAACCCAGCCCAGAACTGCTCCAGGCTGCGCCAGTTCTAGGGTGACCGGGCGTTGAGTGCGAGGATCATAGGCTAGTGAGCGAGCCTGACCTTGATAGAGAATGGCAACCTGGGCTGGCATCTTATCGCGTACCAGAATTGCCTGCCCCATTCGATAGCGCAGGAGTTGAAACTGGCTCGCCAGTACCCCAAGCTCAAAGGGCGGCAGCTTGCCAAACGGGGTAACGGTCGAGAGAAATTCTTGAACGGAGGTTTTGGTATAAGTCATGGGGCAACAGGAGTTGCGTTATCGCTGGGGGACGAAGAACCGGAGGAAAGGGAACCTAACTGAGCTAGCTGCTCTTGCAGCCAAGTGGTAAAGCATTCGTTTAACAAACGGCGACGCATCGGGTCGTCTAGCTGGGCGGGGATAAATTTCTCTAGCCGGACAATCACTAGCCACTCGCCTACTCGCGTCGGTGCCCACAGTTGACCGGGTTGGCTAACTGAGAGCATTTGGGCAAGCGTTGGGTGAGGCACACTTAGCTCTACCGGACCGATCATGCCGTCTGTTTGAGCTTCTGGACCTTGTGAGTAATCACGGGCCAATTCGGCAAAGGATTGTTCTCCCTCTAACACTCGAAAGTAAAGCTCTTGAGCGATTCCCAAATCTTGAGTACGAATCAGGGAGTAAATGACTCGGTCAAGCTGTCCTTTACGCGTCAAAAAATAGGATTCTAGCTTTGGACCCCAAGTCGCTTGCTTAAACTTCTCGACCCTCAACCCTCGGGTTGCTAAGGCTTCTAGCTGTTCCTGGGTCATGCCATAACGCCCTAACCATGCTTTTAGCGCTTCCTCAGAATTAATCTGGTTTTGGGCGTAAAACTGTTCGCAAGCAGTGGTCTTCTCTTCGTCAGTGCAGGTGATGCGAGCGATCGCCTGTTCGATGAGAAGTTCCTGAAGAAACTGTGGCAGCATTTGGTAGCCTGCTAACAGCGACAGGAGTTCTTCAGCTTCAATAGAGCGATCCCCAACTTTTAGAACTACAGTCATTTCAGCAAGTCTCTTAGAGGTTTTGTCTTAGAGGGGGTATTCTAGAAATCTTGTTTCAGAGATCTAGGATCAATCTCAGTGCTTAGCTTGCCCAAAAGTTCATTCTGATTCTAAATCAGTGCCTAAAGGCGTTAGGAACACGTTAATAATCTCTACCTAAATTGCTCTTTCAAGCTAGCTGCTGATTAGCGTCTTGTAAGTATGAATAAGTAAGAAGTAGAGATAGCCTTACCTTTTCTAATACTTATTCTGACTATTTCTGACTTTGCTCCAACTACTGGAATTTCGGATGAGCTAGGCTAACCTAATCCTGACTAAACTCAAACACACTAGTTCCTCGTCGTATAAAAAATTGACAATCGCAACAGCTATACCTTAAGCAAACATCCTAAATATTGATTGATAGAGCTGGGCAGAGCGAAATGAGCCTATCTGCACGTCAGATGGCTCTCCTGAGAATAGGGCAGATTTGCCTTTCTACCCAGTCCAGTTAATCATCAATTAATCTCATGATTCCGGAAGTTCGATTAACTGCTATAGAATTGATACCTGATTTATCTTGAGGTGCTTATGTCTGCTGTCTCGCCTTTGCCCTCACCTCAGGAAATTGCTGCGGAGGGGCTGAAGCCGGAAGAATACGAGGAAATTGTAGCTCGTCTAGGACGACACCCAAATCGTGCCGAACTGGGCATGTTTGGCGTGATGTGGTCAGAACACTGCTGCTACAAGAACTCACGCCCCCTGCTCAAGCAATTTCCGACAGAAGGGCAGCGTATCCTGGTTGGTCCAGGTGAGAATGCAGGCGTAGTGGATTTAGGAAACGGACTGCAACTGGCCTTCAAGATCGAATCTCATAACCACCCTTCCGCTGTGGAGCCATTTCAAGGTGCTGCAACGGGGGTTGGCGGCATTCTGCGCGACATTTTTACGATGGGGGCACGTCCGATCGCCATCCTCAACTCACTCCGATTTGGCGATTTGGCAGACAGTAGAACCCGCAGACTCTTTTCAGGTGTGGTTTCGGGCATTGCTCATTATGGCAACTGCGTTGGAGTGCCAACGGTCGGCGGAGAGGTGTATTTTGACCCAGCCTATTCGGGCAATCCGCTCGTCAATGCAATGGCGCTGGGTCTGATGGAAACGGCTGAGATTGTCAAATCGGGTGCGTCGGGCGTTGGTAATCCGGTTCTCTATGTGGGTTCTACAACGGGGCGAGATGGTATGGGTGGAGCCAGTTTTGCCAGTGCCGAATTGAGTGACGAATCTGAAGCAGATCGCCCCGCTGTTCAAGTTGGCGATCCATTTTTGGAAAAATCTCTGATTGAAGCCTGCTTGGAGGCATTTAAGACTGGAGCAGTTGTCGCTGCTCAGGATATGGGTGCGGCTGGAATTACCTGCTCTACTTCAGAGATGGCGGCAAAAGGGGGGGTGGGCATTGAGCTTGACCTCGACCAAATTCCTGTCCGGGAAACGGGAATGGTGCCGTATGAATATTTGCTGTCTGAGTCTCAGGAGCGAATGCTGTTTGTTGCCCATAAAGGGCGAGAGCAGGAGCTAATTGAGATTTTTCAGCGCTGGGGACTCCAAGCTGTTGTGGCTGGAACTGTAATCGCTGAGCCGATTGTGCGGATTTTGTTTGAAGGGGAGGTCGCAGCTGAAATTCCGGCAACCGCTTTGGCAGACAATACGCCCATTTACCATCGAGAATTGCTGGCAGAGCCGCCAGATTATGCTCGTCAAGCCTGGATGTGGAGCGAGGCATCACTGCCAGCGTGTTCAATAAAGGGAATTGCAATCGCCAACTCATCCACAGCCCAAAATTCTCTAAGCTGGACTGAAGTGTTATTCCAGCTACTAGAAACGCCCACGATCGCTTCCAAGCGCTGGGTCTATCACCAATACGATCACCAAGTACAAAACAATACTGTTCTCCTTCCTGGTGGTGCCGATGCTGCTGTTATCCGCATTCGCCCTCAAGAACCGCTAGAAGGCAGCAAAGCAATTCCTGAAAATGGCTCCTCATCCCTCCCCTCTCATCCTTTATCCTTCCAGACCGGTGTTGCTGCGACCGTAGATTGCAATGCCCGCTACGTCTACCTGCACCCCTATGAGGGGGCGAAAGCCGCCGTTGCTGAAGCAGCCCGAAATTTAAGCTGTGTAGGTGCAGAGCCGTTAGCGGTGACCGATAATCTCAACTTTGGTAGTCCTGAGAAGCCCATTGGCTATTGGCAGCTAGCTGAAGCCTGCCGGGGATTAGCCGAAGCCTGCCGCGAATTTGCTACCCCTGTAACCGGAGGAAATGTTTCGCTTTATAACGAAACGCTCGATTCAGAGGGCAAGCCTCAGGCGATTTATCCCACGCCTGTTGTCGGCATGGTAGGGCTCATTCCTGAGCTGAGCAAAATTTGTGGACAGGGATGGCAGGCAGAAGGAGATTTGATCTATCTGTTGGGGGTACCTGTGAATTCAGATTCTGGGGTCACTCTGGGTGGTTCGGAATATCTGGCGGCAATTCACAATACCGTTGCAGGGATGCCACCTGCTGTAGATTTTGCGCTGGAGCGGCAGGTACAGACGGCTTGCCGGGAGGGAATTCGTCAGGGGTGGGTGAAGTCAGCCCACGATTGCGCGGAAGGTGGGTTGGCGATCGCCCTTGCTGAGTCTTGCATCAGCGGTCGTCTTGGAGCCGACGTTCACCTGCCTGTTGGTGAGGCTGAAATTCCCCATCGCTGGGATACCCTGCTGTTTGGAGAAGGTGGCGCGAGGATTGTGATTTCTGTTCCAGCGATTCACAAAGCAGAGTGGGAATCCTATTTAACCAAGAACTTGGATCAGAATTGGCAGCAAATTGGGCAAGTCAGCGGAACAACTCTCCAGGTAATGGCGGACGGTTCCAACTTAATCAGCGCTAGGATTGAGGAGATGGGCGATCGCTGGCTCAATGCTATCGAGCGGCGTTTAACCACCTGATCAGCTTCAGTAAAGGCTTCCGGGTAACGCAGCATGAGAGTTTTCATTTACTGGTAATGCAGACCTCCGGCATTGAGCTGGAAGAATCTTGGTGGGTAGAGTGTCAACGATACATACATTTCAACCCTTTTCTGCAT
Source organism: Oculatella sp. FACHB-28 (assembly GCF_014696015.1). Classification (NCBI taxonomy): domain Bacteria; kingdom Bacillati; phylum Cyanobacteriota; class Cyanophyceae; order Oculatellales; family Oculatellaceae; genus Oculatella; species Oculatella sp. FACHB-28. Next base: position 75,469 of record NZ_JACJPJ010000050.1, read on the forward strand.
CAATGTAAGCCCAACGAAACAGATATGAATGGTTAACTAAAAGCTGTTTACGTTACCGTTAATCTATGGGATTGTTAAGGAAACGTTAATTTGTAAACATTAATCCACTTCTTTACTACCGTGGGTAGTTACATCTCGTAGCATTTATTTAGTATTCAACAAAATTCGCTAACTCAACCAGGAGCCAAATCCTCGCATGATGCCTAATCCTGCTGATCGTCCATCTTCGGGTGAAGATTCTGACTTGTCCCTTGCTACTTCCGCTGGTTTGACCCGACCAGACAAACCAGAAGAAGCCTGTGGCGTGTTTGGGGTTTATGCACCTGGTGAAGATGTTGCGAAGTTGACTTACTTTGGGCTGTACGCGCTCCAGCATCGTGGACAAGAATCTGCTGGAATTGCCACGTTTGAAGGCGATCGTGTGCATCTGCATAAGGATATGGGACTGGTTTCTCAAGTATTTAACGAAACCACTCTGGGCGATTTGCCTGGCGATTTGGCTGTAGGGCATACTCGCTACTCCACGACTGGCTCTAGTCGAGTTGTGAATGCCCAACCCGCCGTGGTGGAGACTCGGCTGGGTTCATTAGCGCTGGCTCATAACGGTAATTTGGTCAATACACCAGCCCTGCGAGAAGAGTTGCTGAGATCTAAGTTCAACCTGATCACCACGACCGACTCAGAAATGATTGCCTTTGCGATCGCTGAAGAGGTTAACGCGGGCAAAGATTGGCTAGAAGGCTCAATTAGTGCTTTTAACCGCTGTCAGGGAGCATTTAGCTTGGCGATCGCCACTCCAGACGGCATCATGGGTGTGCGCGACCCTAACGGCATTCGTCCGCTGGTTATTGGCACCCTGAATGATCCTGAATCAGAGGCTCCCCAGCGCTATGTTTTGTCTTCAGAAACCTGTGGGCTAGACATCATCGGCGCAGAATATTTGCGTGACGTTGAGCCAGGGGAACTAGTGTGGATCACCGAGCAAGGGCTAGCTTCTTTCCATTGGGCACCCAAGGTCAAGCGTAAACTGTGCATTTTTGAAATGATTTACTTTGCCCGCCCCGATAGCGTTGTAAATGATGAAAGCCTTTACAGCTATCGGTTGCGGTTGGGTAAACAACTGGCGATCGAATCTCCTGCTGATGTCGATATGATCCTGGGAGTGCCTGACTCTGGAATTCCGGCGGCGATCGGTTTTTCACAAGAATCCAAGATCCCCTACGCAGAAGGATTAATCAAAAACCGCTACGTCGGAAGAACCTTCATTCAGCCCACCCAGAGTATGAGAGAGTCTGGCATTCGGATGAAGCTGAATCCGCTCAAGGATGTGTTAGTCGGTAAGCGAATTCTAATTGTGGATGATTCGCTCGTTCGGGGTACCACTAGCCGCAAAATTGTGAAAGCGTTGCGTGAAGCTGGGGCGATCGAAGTTCACATGCGAATTTCTTCCCCACCTGTAACTCATCCTTGCTTTTATGGCATCGATACAGATAGCCAGGATCAACTAATTGCTGCAACCAAATCGGTAGAAGAAATTCGTGAGCAGATTGGTGTAGATTCCCTAGCCTATCTGACTTGGGATGGAATGTTAGAAGCGACCGAGCAAGACAAGGAAAGCTTTTGCTCAGCTTGCTTTACAGGTGACTATCCCGTGCAGATTCCAGAGATGGTCAAGCGATCGAAGTTGATGCTAGAGAAGAATGTTCCGGCAGAGCAGCCTGTTTTGCCTGAGAAAGCAATTCCGGCTTCAACTTCGGTGTAGGGCAGCTTTTGCATTACCGCTGTAGCCGTACAGGTTAGGACAAAGAAGGGAGGGCACCCCGCTGCGCGGGGTGCCCTCCCTTCTTTGGTAAGTGGGTATGACTGGCACTATAAAAAAGGGACAACATTACATTTAGATGTTGTCCCTACAAAAATAACCCTACGTTTAACGTGAGTTCGGGATAAGAAATCGTCAGAACCCCTGATTTTTCGTACCTCATTTCGTTGCAGTGAATCAAGCTATTGTCAGCAAGGTCCACAGATGCAATTTTTCTCAATAAACAACCTTATTGAGAAGAGCCTACAGCAATACCCTTTGCCTAAAGCCTTTTATACCAAACCTTGCAGCGTTTAGCTTAACCCGAACTCACGTTACGTTTAAACGTCTCTAAGAAGGAACGCTGGCTAAAATCGGCTCCATGTGGATAGGCGCACCAGGGGCGTACATCTTGGCCACATAATCGGCAATCATGCGATCGGTGTTAAACACAGGTGCATTTGTGCGGATTGAGGCTTTCATCATCTGCACCCAGCCATGCGGAACGCCGTTCTCATCCTGGTCATAGTAGAGCGGCACGATTTCCTGCTCCATCAACTGATATAGAGATTCAGAATCGATTTGATCCTGCAAATCTTGGTCGCTGGTGTGAGCGTCTTCGCCGATCGCCCATCCATTAATGCCCTTACCGTTTGCGTCTACCTGGTAGCCTTCACACCACCAGCCGTCTAACACGCTGCAATTGATGCCGCCGTTAAAGCAAACTTTCTGACCGCTGGTGCCTGATGCTTCTAGCGGACGACGAGGATTGTTTAGCCAGACATCGACTCCCTGCACCAGCTTTTGGGCGGTGAAGATATCGTAGTCTTCCACAAACGCAACTCGGTTTTGCAAGGCAGGATGTTTGCACCATTCCATCAGTCGTTGAATGATGCGTTTGCCTTCCTCGTCGGCAGGATGTGCTTTGCCCGAAAAGACAATTTGAATGGGGCGCTCTGGGTTGCCAAATAGGCGAATTGCCCGCTCAAAGTCGCGCAGCAGTAAAGCTCCACGCTTGTAAGGGCTAAATCGACGGGCAAAGCCAATCGTCAGTACTTTGGGATCAAGTAGATGATCGGTTGCCTGGATCAGCCCCTGATCTTCACCCCGTAGCTGCCGTGCATGTTTGATCTTGAAACGGGTATGGGCAACCAGACGGTCTTTGAGAATCTGGTGACGATGCCACAGTTCCTCATCCGGCACCTGATCTACCTTTGCCCACATTTGTGGGTCGACGACATGGCTAGACCAGTCTTCTCCCATGTATTGGGCGTAAAGGTCAGCCAGCAAGGGGGCTGTCCAGGTGCGCGCATGAACGCCGTTTGTGATGTGACCAATTGGAACTTTGTCTTCAGGGCGATTGGGATAGAGAATCGTCCACATCTTGCGCGATACCTGACCATGCAATTCGCTTACGCCATTGGCAGCACGGGTCAGACGCAGTGCTAGAACGGTCATGCCAAACGGTTCCCAAGGATCGCCTAAGCGCCGTGCGCCCAGTGCCAGGAACTGTTCACGGGAAAGCCCTAGTTCTTGCCAGTAGTGAGCAAAGTAGGAATCGATCAAGTCAGCAGAGAATACGTCATGCCCCGCAGGAACGGGCGTATGAGTGGTGAAGATGGAGCGATCGCGTACCGACGCTTCTACGTCGTAGAAGGATTTGCCCGTACGCTGAATTTCCAGCTTTGCCACTTCCAGCAAGCAAAAAGCAGCGTGTCCTTCATTCAAATGATAAACCGAAGGCTCGATTCCCAGAGCTTGTAGTGCCCGGACACCGCCGATCCCCAGTAGCACTTCTTGGGCGATCCGGGTTTCCTGGTTGCCACCATAGAGGTGTCCAGTAAGCCAGCGATCAATCGGATCATTGTCTTCTCGGTCGGTATCTAACAGGTAAAGGCTGACGCGCCCCACCTGCACCCGCCAAATTTGCGCTCTAACGAGTCGCTGGCGAACCTGTAGCTCAATCGTGATGGCTGATCCCTGGTCATTGAGCATTAGCTCCAGGGGCAGTTTCTCAAACTGGTTATCTACGTAATAGTCTTCCTGCCAACCGCTGCGGCTCAGCCGTTGCCGAAAGTAGCCCTGACGATAAAGCAGCCCTAATCCTACCAGTGGTACGCCCAGGTCAGCGGCTGATTTGAGGTGATCCCCAGCCAGAATGCCTAGACCGCCTGAGTAGATGGGCAGCGACTCATGCAGACCAAACTCGGCGCAAAAATAGGCTACGGGATGTTCTTGAGAAATCTGGGGCGCGACTCGATTAGCCCAGGTGTTGCGCTCTGACATGTATTGGTCAAGCTGAGCAGCCAGGGTTTGCAGTCGCTTGAGATAGGTAGGGTCTTCAGCAACTTGGGTGAGGCGATCGTAGGAAACGGTTTCTAGCAGAGCAACGGGGTTATGACCGCAACGCTGCCATTCCTCTGGGTCGATGTTTTGAAATAGGGAGATTCGATCGCTTGTCCAGCTCCACCAATAGTTGTAAGCCAAATCCGCTAAGCGTTTGAGGGGAAGCGGTAATCTTGCGCCTAATCTGTTAGCAGGCGTTACAGAACTGTCGTTCACCATATCTTTTTTGCTCTCAATACTCTCTGTGCTTCGTTAGACTTCTCTCATCAAAACCGGATTGTGTGAGTCAGGCTGGTTGTTTGGCACGACTTGAACTAGTTTTGCGATCGCCAAGTAGCCTAATTTATTTAGCGCTGAATCAAAACCCTGATGAGTCAAAACGCACTGCAATGAAGTCTACCTACAGGCTGACAGGATTTTGCTTAAAAAGAAGTTTTTTTTACACTCTTTACGGTTTTGCAGACTACAAACTGACTTGATCCTGAATTACTTTTTCAATCTGCAAAGTTTTGAACGCTTTTTTTAACCAATCATTACTCAAGCTGAAGGGCAGGCTACAAGGGGCAGAAAGTAGGTTGGTGACCTTCAATTTACTTGAGGCTATAGTTAGGTTTTATACTTCAAAGCTTTGGGTGTATGACACAACCCAACTTGCATCTTGCTAAGCAGGGGAATGAGCAGGCGATCGCCACTTTCATTGAAAAAGCGCTTCGGACTAAAGCGATCGCCACAAAAGTAAGCCTGACGGATGGCTGTCTGCGAATCATGCTAGAGGCGGCTGAGATTCCTGATCAGACGACTTGTCTCAAACAGATCTATCGCGCCTTGCTGCATTTACAGATTCCGCTGGTCAAGTCAGTTCAGGTTTATGCCTGCCAGCAAGACCAGCTTCCGGTGTGGGCTGACCAGTGTTCTGCCAATCGGCTAGGTCTGCTCAAGGGATTAGCAAAACAGGGCGATGAAGAGGCGATCGCCGCTCTGCTCAGCCGTGCTTTAGCTCACCAAACGGTTGAAATCAAAGCTCAGCTACAAAATGCTCATCTATCCATTTATTTAAGTTCTGACCAAACTCCCAATCAAAGAGCCGCAGTAACGCTGATTGAGCGAGAATTAGCCGGATTCAGCACAAATTTGATTGCAGACGTTCAGGTTTTTGGAAAACGGACTAAATCAGATTCTCCAGACTGGACTGAGGAGTTTTCGCGGCAGGTACCCGCAGAGGGAGTAGTCAATCCGCCCGCAACAGAAGCGATCCCCGTTTCAAATCTGCTCAAGTCCAGGGCTGGTCAGCCCCTTTCTGCTCAACAGCCTGCCCAACCCCCGATGGAGTGGACGTTCAAGTTTAACTATCTCAAGCTGGGGTTCGTTTCAGCTCTGGCATTCTATGGGCTGTTTAGCGCTTCAGACTACACGGTTGATGGCTTTCTGATAGCTAACAACGGCATCATGATGTTTATGCATGGGGTCAACCTGATTTTTCATGAAGCGGGGCACGTTCTGTTCAGTCCCTTTGGGTGGTTCATCTACGTTTTAGGGGGATCGCTGATGCAGATTTTGGTACCTGCGGGCATCTGCGGCTATTTTTTCTATACGCAACAGCGCTATGCCAGTGCGATCGCCCTTTGCTGGGCTGGAGAAAATTTCTGGGATGTCTCCATCTACATCAAAGATGCTCAAGATCGAATTTTGCCGCTGCTGGGCGGTGAAATCAGCTATCACGACTGGCACTACCTGCTATTGCACACGAGTTCTTTGGCTAAAGCACAGCCTTTCGGCAACTTTGTTTACACCATTGGCATTTTGATTTACGCCTTTGCGGTTTTTGCTGGGGTTTACTATGCCCAGATTGATCAAAAGGCTGAGACGGCATCTGGGAAATAACCTTGGGATCATCTCTTCTGCTTTGCTTGGTTCCTGCCCCAGAGCGTCCTATAGTGGAGTTGCTGCTAATTCTTAAACAATCCGTGAAACCGATTACTCTGCTTGGCTCCACTGGCTCTATCGGCACCCAAACCCTGGATATTGTGGCTGAATATCCCGATCAGTTTCAGATTGTCGGATTGGCAGCCAGACGTAATGTTGAACTGCTGGCTCAGCAAATTCGTCAGTTTCGTCCCCAAATTGCAGCGATCTGTGACACCACTCAGTTGGGCGCTTTGCAGGAGGCGATCGCTGACCTTGATTACAAACCGATTCTGCTGGCAGGCGAAGCCGGTGTAACTGAAGTCGCTCGCTACGGCAACTCAGAAGCCGTTGTGACCGGAATTGTAGGCTGTGCCGGACTTTTACCAACAATTGCGGCGATCGAAGCCGGAAAAGATATTGCCTTAGCCAACAAAGAAACCCTGATCGCAGGTGGTCCGGTCGTTCTGCCACTGGTTGAGAAACACGGGATCAAGCTGTTGCCTGCCGATTCAGAGCATTCTGCAATCTTTCAATGCCTGCAAGGAGTTCCGGCAGGAGGGTTGCGGCGAATTCTGCTAACTGCCTCTGGCGGTGCGTTTCGAGATTTGCCCCTGGAAAAGTTGGCAACTGTTAAAGTTGCTGATGCGCTAAAGCACCCTAACTGGACAATGGGGCAAAAGATTACCATTGACTCCGCCACCTTGATGAATAAGGGGTTGGAGGTAATTGAGGCGCATTTTCTGTTTGGGCTGGATTATGACCATATTGAGATTGTGATCCATCCGCAAAGTATCATTCACTCGCTGATTGAGCTAGAAGACACGTCTGTGCTGGCGCAGCTTGGTTTGCCTGACATGCGGTTGCCCCTACTGTATGCCCTTTCTTACCCAGAGCGAGTTTCGACTGATTGGGAACGATTGGATTTGGTCAAAGCTGGGAATCTGACATTTCGAGAGCCTGACCATCAGAAATATCCCTGCATGCGGTTGGCGTATGCAGCAGGTCGAGCCGGGGGATCAATGCCTGCCGTTCTCAATGCTGCAAATGAACAGGCTGTTGCGCTGTTTTTAGAGGAAAGAATTCAGTTTCTCGATATTCCTCGGCTAATTGAGCAGGTGTGCGATCGCCATCAATCTGACAATCACGCTTCTCCTTCCCTGGAGGACATCATTGCGGCTGACCAGTGGGCCAGGCAGGCGGTGTTGGAGTTTTGCCAGAAACTGGATAAGGGCGATCGGGCGATCGCGGTTTAGAGAGGGTTTGCGAAAGAGAATAATCCCCGTAGGGCGGAAGCGTTCGGGCAAGGTTTTTCGATTTACTCCAAGGTCTATCTGCCGAACGCTTCGCCCCTACTCAATCAACCCAGCAGGTGGCGTAATCTCAATTCGTCTTTGCTGCAAATCTACGACAGGCACAATTTCTTCAACAAACGGGATCAGCTTTTTAGAGCCAGATTCACTGAGCTCTACTTCTAACAAATCATTGCCTGCTGCAAATACGTCTACAACGGTGCCAACCAAAGCCTGGGTTGCCTGGTCAAAGACCTTTAGACCCAACAGATCGGAGACATGAAATTCACCCTCTTCTAAAGGGGGGCGATCGCTCTCTGGCACCAGCAGGCGGCAATTTTTTAGTGCTTCAGCCTGGGTGCGATCGCTAACTCCCTCAAACCGCAGCACATACAGCCCTTTACCGTTGAGATAGCGTCCTGACAATAGCTCAATTTGCTCTGGCTCTGTTGCCTCTGGTCGTAGCAGCCAGCGCAGCCCAGGTACCTCAAATCGCTCTGGAAAATCTGAGTTTGGGTAAACCCGAACTTCCCCTTTTAATCCTTGTACGCCAACAATTTTACCGACTTCCAACCAGCTTGTATCAGCCATCAACCCACCACCAAATTAGCCACCCGCTTACTTGATTGTAGGCTCGACTGCCGATAGGTTTGCTCTGTCACCTCTGCTAGTCGTTGCATGGCTGTTACCAGTTCTTGATCGGTGGCAGTTAGGCTGATGCGGAAGCATTGCTGCGTATGGCTCCAATCCTCCCGAATGCCTGGGAAGAAGGGGCTACCTGGAACGACTAAAACACCCTTTTGCTTCAGCAGTTCGTAAAATTCCCAATCGGTGATGGGCAAATCTTGGAGCCAGAGCCAACCAAAAATCGAGCCTTCGCCGCGATGCAAAAACCAGGGCACATCAGGCATTACGTCTTGTAGAGTTGACTCCAGGACGGCAAACTTTGCCTGATAGTGAGGACGAATCACTCGTGTTGAGATGTCTGCCAGTTGTCCAGAGCGAATTGCGTGAGCGGCGATCGCCTGCCCATAACGTGAAGAATGTAAGCAAAGATTAGTCTGAAAAGATTCTAGCGCCTGAATCACCTGCTCATCGCCTAGGGCAATCCCTACCCGCTCACCCGGAAGCCCCGCCTTTGACAAACTAGTGCAGTGAACAATGTTGTCTCCAAAGATAGGAGTCATCTCCGTAAAGTTGAGTGACGGGAAAGGTGGCGCATAGGCGGAATCAACTAGTACAGGGACATTATAGGTACTAGCCATTGCCGCAATTCGTCTCACCTCATCGTCTGACAACACATTGCCTGTTGGGTTACACGGACGCGAAAACAGCACGAATCCGGTCTTTTCGTTGATTTCTAGTTGGCTAAAGTCAGGGCGATATTTAAACCAATGCCCCTTTGCATCCATCTCAATGGCTGGCTTGTAAGCTTTTACCGCTTCTGGTGTGAGCGAGATGCCGCCATATCCGGTGTAGTCAGGACTCAGCGGCAAAACCATTTGCTTAAGTTCGCCGTCAGTAGTGTAGCCGCCCAGTGCATTCGCAGCGTAGAAGTAGAGGGCTTGACTACCGGGGGTGATGAGAATGTTGCGATCGCTCAAATTCAGCCCAAACCGCTGATTAAAATCTTGGAGTACTGCCTCAATTAAAGGACGGTAGCCCTGGCTTGCACCATAGCGACAGACCACTTCCCCATATTCCGCACTACTCAAAAGCTTGGCAGTACAATCGCGCCACATCTGCTCAACCTCCGGCAAAATTACCGGATTGCCAGCGCTCAAATTAATAAAATCTTTGCCTGCCCGGGCTGCCTCGACGATATCCTTCATCACTGCGCGAACGCCGCTCAGGTGAGACATCTGATTGCCAAATCGAGTAAGGGCAGGCTTCATAGGAAGTTAGGACTAAAAGCTAAGGGGATGCAAATGGGTGCTGTGCAAAAATGCTGTGCAGATTTACAGGCAAGAATAGTAAGGAAAGTCTAAGCCCCATTCTCAAAAATCGCAACTTTAAAGCGGTGTAGTGCTGCTCATCTAAGCTATACCAATTCTCAGTTTCGAGCGGCGGAACTAGCCTTACACAACCTGTTGAGACGGCAGGCAAGATGAAGAGAAAAGAGTAAACATAGTGGAAAAAAATATGCCAGGACGCTTAAATATCACCATTGTTTGTTTGCATATCAGTGCAGCTCTTTATGTACTGCTAGGAATTGGCTTGGGATTTTTCTTTGCTTTCGTTTCAGTACAATCCATAGCACCTGACCCTTCCCTAACATCCGTTCAGCCTTTGGGAATTTTTCTGGGTGTGTTTACCTTGATTTTTTCTTTATTGCTTGCAGTAGGGGTAGAAGTGGTCGTTTGGGGTTTGAGAAAACTCAAGTACTGGGCTTGGATTGCTGGTATCGTCATTTGTGCCCTGTATATTACAAGCGCTTTTGTAGTTTTGGGTGGATTAGGGCTGTGGGGCTTGCTCGATTCAGAAACTCAGGCTGCTTTCCGTGCCGCCAAACAATAGCGCAGGCTTAGGAAACCGCAGTGTTGCGACTTCGGGTAATTTCTACTGCGATTCTGCCGTCAAAGTCTGGAATTGGTGCAGTTACTTTGGTGACCCGAACTCGAACTTTCTCAACGCCTGATTCTAGAATTAGCGTGGCGATCGCCCCTGCTAGTTTCTCAATCAGGGCAAATCTCTCGGTTTTGATCAACTTTTGAACTTCAAGGACGGCTGAGCGGTAATCGTAAGTGTCTTCAATGCGATCGCTCTCCGCCGCCTTCGTCAAGTCAAACCACACCGTCAGGTCAACTTCAAACCACTGCCCCAATACTTGCTCTTCGGGCAGCAGTCCAATATGCCCAAATGCCCTAATACCAGTTACTTGAATAGAGTCCATCATTAAGCTACGCCGCGATTCATAAAAATGGCAACTTCAAAGGATTACTTGACCCGTTCGGCTCAAAGGCTATGTTGGGCTGCGCTGCTACATGACGCTGACTGAGTAAGCACGAATAGCTGCGTCTACAGTCGCAATCGTCAAACCATTCTGTAATGCCTGACAGATTAACATCCTATCAAACGGATCACGATGTAATGGCGGTAGGTTAGCCAGTTGCGCCACACTGCTTTCGTCGAGAGCAAGACCTGACTGCCTGACAAATCTTTCTTAATTGCTGATGGGACAAAGCTTACAAACCAGGGAGCGAATTCGACAAAACCAAATTTGGTCATCATAGTCGTGCTTTGCTTTGAGAGAAGCAAAACAAGGCTGCGGATCTTTGGGAAGCAATGGAACGCAAGGCAGTAAAGTTCGCCCTTTATGCATGACTCCTTGCAGCCAGCGCAGTCCGATCTTGAGATAGCTAATGCCACGTTGCCAATGGGGGTCTACCTGTTGGCGCAAACCTGCTAGTTGCACTGCCATGCCTTGAGTCGTGGCAAATAAAAGTGCGATTGCAGCGACCAGATAAAGCCGCTCTAGAGCAGCAGCCGAACGAAGCCGAGAAGCTTCCAGTTGGAACGCACCAGACTTGCTGTCTAAAAATAATTCCTCTACCTGGAATCTCAACGCATACTGCCAGAGCGTCTGTAAAGTCGGAAGTTCATCAGTCATTACTGCCCAAGATTCCTTCGCTCCCTGTACAGTTGCCAGCACTAAATTGCAGCGATGCACCCCATCCGACCACAAGCCCACATTCTCATACAATCGGGCTTCACCTTGCGGTGGATAAAGCGTTCCGACCATCATGGGATAGCGTCGTGTGGTGTGGACAAAGACATCACAGGGTAATCGCAAACAGTAGTGCCAACCACTCTGGTGCAACCATTTCATCAACTGGTGATTGGCAAATCCTCGGTCGGCTAACAGCATCACATCGGGGTACTGCCGCAATAGCCATCAAGCACGACGCAGTACAGGTTTATACGTTTCAAAGGCGACGGTTGCACTGCCATGTTCAAGAACTCGCCACAATACGGGGACGGCTCGACCACAACAAACTACCGACAGATGGATCATACAGAAACGGTCCCACAGCACAGTTGTATCTAAAGCTAAATACAATCGTTGTTGCTTCCACCTGCTCAAGGCTGCCAGCACTAACGGGATGTAAATTGCCATGACTGAAATTCGCCCATTCTCCATGAACCGATGCCAGCGCCGCTCGACGCTTTGCGCTTTTGTCGCTCGACTCGGAACATACGGCTCCCATGCTGCCAAGTTTAATTCCTCGCTACACAACAATGCACCCACCATCCATGCCAGTGCTTTCAAGTGACGCAGATCGCAAGCTCGGCTGTGTTGACGCAATTGGTTGATTAGTTGACCATACAAATGGGTAGAGTTTGTCATGATTCTTGGCTGTTGTGTGGTAACTCTAGCCTCTCATGTCTCTCTACCCGTCCCTCCAAATTTCCACGTATTTATTGGCTTTTACCTACTTCTGTCAGGCAGCCAGGAGCAAGACTGGTAATCTGATGAAGATTTCGTTGTTTAGGTAAATACATTCCGGGATGCTCCGGCAGAGGCAGTTTACCCAACTGGTACTTAACAATTGCTTCCCAAACTGAAACTGCACTCAAATAGACTTCGTTGTCCGGTGTACGAATGGTATCCCGAATATCGGTTGACAATCGGGTATCACCGATAATGAACCAGAGGAAAATATGCGTGTCTAACAGAACTTTCATTTACCCTCGAATGCACTTAAAATCTCCTCTGGTAAGGGCGAATCAAAATCATCGGGAACTATAAATTTTCCGGCACACAGTCCAAACGGTCGTAGTTGCTTATTGTTGGATACAGCAGGTCTAGCTTCAGCGTCTAACTTATCAGAGTGGTAGTTAGATGCTACTTCAACTATTACCTTACTGTTCTGTTCAAGTTCTTCGGACGTATTAATATACTCCTCAACTCTCAGTACAATAAGGCTACTATAAGCTCTAAGTTGAGTAACTAAAATCGACAATTCTAAGCCATTCTCAAAGTATTCTTCTACGTCACGGATAGAGATAGAAATTGCATTCTTGGCACCGTTTTGAATTTGTTTGAGGTCTGAGATTGAGAAGAAATTTGTAAAAACATCAACAATTTGAGAGAGCAGCAGGAAACCTGAAACGATTCTCTCAAGATCCGCTTCATATTCACCAGTTCTACCTTCGTTTATACGGGAGAGACTAAGAAATAAACAGGAATATGCTATAGAATGATTGGTTAAATGATTGAGTAATTTGATCAGATTGATTGCCTCAGGGATGTGCTTGTAGTGATTCCACACACCGAACCAAGAGTTAGTTAATTGGTCAAAGGCATCATACTTTTCCTGATATGTTTTGGAGTTACTCTTGGTTTGTTGTAGAAAAAACTCTGTTTCTTCAATAAGATTTTTGATCAGGGTTTGATCTGAACTTACAAGAATATCGTCGAGGTGTTGCTTTAGGTACTGAATATCCTCTAAAACAACTTGACTGAGAGTACTATCAACTCCTTCCATTTGAATATTATTCATAGCAGACACTTCCTAAGCATTAAAAGAGCTGATGAACTATTCCTGCATTGTAGTTGTTGTGCTAAGACACTACAGATCCTGGTGGGTGAAAGGTTTTGCGTTTGCACCAGAATAGGTTGCCACGATATGCCCGTCACCTTTGATTTGATATTTGTAGGTGACAAGTCCTTCTAGCCCAACGGGACCACGCGGCGGCATTTTTTGGGTGCTGATGCCTACTTCTGCCCCAAAGCCGTAGCGAAAGCCATCAGCAAAGCGAGTTGAGCAATTTTGAAATACGCCTGCTGCATCGACTTGGGCAACGAAGGTTGCGGCGGTTGTGTCGTCTTCGGTGACGATCGCCTCTGTATGACGAGAGCCGTAGGTGTTGATATGGGCGATCGCCTCATCCAAAGAATCCACCACTTTAATCGACAAAATCAGATCACTGTACTCAGTTGACCAATCTGCTTCAGTTGCGACTGCCATCTCTACAATTCTGCGGCTAGATTCATCTCCTCGTAACTCTACTTGCTTGGCTTGAAGCGCTTGAGCAACTTCTGGGAGAAAATCTGGAGCGAGCGCCTGATGAACCAAAAGCGTTTCGATCGCGTTGCAGGCAGACGGGTAGCCGACTTTTGCATCAATGGCGACCGCCACTGCCTTTTGAATATCAGCGGCTTTGTCTACATACAAATGACAAATGCCGTCCGCGTGTCCTAGCACTGGAATTCGAGTATTTTCCTGGACAAAGCGCACAAACGAGTTTGAGCCTCTGGGAATGATCAGGTCAACGTATTGGTCAAGCCGTAATAGTTCCAGAGTTTCTTCACGGGTCGTGAGCAACCGAACGACCGCCGGATCAACTCCTGCCTGAGTTAGCCCATTGTGAATCGCTTGGGTGAGTGCAGTGCAAGACCGCACCGCTTCTTTGCCGCCTTTGAGAATTACCCCGTTTCCAGACTTGATTGCCAACGTCGCAATTTGTACCAGCGCATCGGGGCGCGATTCAAAAATTACGCCTAAAACACCTAACGGACAAGCGACTCGCTGCATCACCAGCCCATCATCCAATTCTCGGTGAATCGTGACTTTGCCAACGGGGTCAGGCAATTTGCCTACATCGCGTACTCCAGCGATCGCCCCTTGGAGCTTGTTTGCATCCAGCTTCAGCCTCCCGTATAGCGGTTTTGCCAACCCTTCTGCCAGAGCTGCTTCACAGTCTGCCTGGTTTGCTGCCAAAATTTCTGGAGTAGATGCTTCGAGGGATTGGGCGATTGCCTCAATGGCCCGATTGCGAGCATCAGTTGGCAAAACTGCCAGCTTGCGCGCCGCCTCACGGGTTTGCTGAGCCAGGGCAGTCAAGGAAACGGAAGCTACTTGGGAAGCTGTCATGGTTTAAAGGGCGGGATATTTTAAGCTGCGACTATTTCTATCCTAAACTTTTGCGGATTCGCCGCTGAAGGGATTGAATCTAAAGTTACGTTCAACTGAAGCTCTCCAACAGCCACAGCGAACGAACTCTCCTCCTCAGCAATTTTTGACAATCGTTTGGGAACCCCTCCGTAGAGGTAAGCATTGCTTGCCTCTTTTTTATGGGCACCTCCTGTTTACAGTTACTTCCTACAGCTTAAATACGTCTTTATCCCTCATTCCTCATTCCTTCCCGTGCCCACTCCCTCACCGATCGCCGCAGTGCTAACCTTCCAGCATTTCGATGAGCTTCAATAATTTGAGGGAGCTTCTGGATTTCTAGCATTGGAAAAACCAGGCTGCGTTCTGCCTCTACATACTGATCGGATTGCAGATGATAGATTTTGAGCGCTCCGTTGTCGTAGCACCAAAGTTCTGGAACGCCTAACCGAGCATAGATAGGAAAGCGATCGAGCGATTTGCTGGTGATGTCGATTTCCAACGCCAGGTCGGGTGGTGGGTCTTGGTTCAGGTCAAAGTTGAGCTTGCCGCGAACCAGAGCCTCATTCTGGAAGTAGAAACAGTTATCGGGTTCAAGGCCTGCTTGTTTGATTTCTCGTCGCCAGGTTGTAGAGCCATAGCTTTCGTAATCTAGCTCCAGCGTTTCAGCAATATCTTTTACTGCATCACCAATCGTTTCCTTGAAGTATTCGTGTTCTGGTAGGGGGGTCATAATTTCCAGGGTGCCTCGGTCATAGGCAATTCGGGCAGAGCGGCGATCGCCCAAATCCTTCAGCAAATTCTCAAACTGTTGCCAGCTAATGTTGTGAAGCACGACTCGATCGGCGCGGTTGAGTGTGATTGCCATAGGAACACCTCTCTGAGAATTCTTAGATGGTAGTGCGATCGCCCCTGCTCATCCTGACTAATCTGGAAATTCTGCTGCGGTCGGTTCTTGGCGAGGAACGCCGTTTAAGTCGTGTCGCAGATTCGCCAGAGATTCGTAAACCACCTTGCGAACGCGATTGATTCCACCTAGCGGTTTGTGTTCTGGGATGGAATGCCAAGGGGTATACGAGAGATTCTCGCAAAATTCCATTTGTTCAGGGGAGTCAAAGGTTTGGGGTGGAATTCTTAAAGTTGCGACTTTTCGATAAGGAGATAGGGATTCGTCCCATTCAATCGTTGGATCTTCAATTGGCATCTTCACCGGATCGGTTTGGAGCTGCACTAAGAAGTCAAAGGTTGCTTCCTGGTTTGCCAAGTGTTTCACCATGACTTCGTGCAGGTAGTGCATTGAGCTGCGATCGCCCTCTGGCGCATTCTCTACATTTGTGGGTTTGACTGAAAACCGAGCAGCTTTGGAGCCGAACTGATAAGGCACCATACTCCAATATTGAATCGTCAGCGGATTGGGAATTTTCTTTTTGTTGATCGCTCTGGAGATGCCAAACTCATGCAAACGCCACTTTAGCGGATTGATGCCATTGAAGAAGAAGCGAATAATCTGTTTCTCTCCTTGCTTTCGCAGGTTAAACAGTTCTAGATAATCCTGAGCATTGCGAATTGCAAAAACCGGATGATTCACCAGGGTAAAGTCCTGGGTTTGCTCGTGTTTTTCCGCTTCTAGTACCTTCTCACCTTCTACACCTAGTAGCTTAATGGCAATTCCACGAGTGTCGCCTTTGGCGTCAGGTTGGGGCTGTCTGGCTCCGTTAGACAGGCGCACCCAGGCGGGATAGCGTCGTGGTTCCTTAAAAATGCCAACTCGCAACTCATCAGGTAAATCATCTGCTACGATGAATTCTGCTTTGACACAGCCGTGATGTTTGGCATGAGCATCCCGTTTTGCTGGACGCAAATTTGCTGGATAGTCTTGCTCAAGCAACTTCAAACTGATCAGTTCAATTTCTCGAATCAACTCCGCCTCGTTTGCGGGCGGATATTCCTTGCCTAGTTCGAGTTGGTTTTGCATGGTTTTTAGGGGAATTGGGGGTTAGGGGTGAAAAGCAAAAGCCAGGACTTGTGCAAGCCCTAAAACCAATGTCCTAACAGAGTAAGGGAAGCTATTGGCTCACTTTTTAGGGTGAGCAGTTTGATCAGTTTGCTGTAGTTGCAGTTTTCTGTTGGCTTTAACTGAACCAACTTTGGGGCTGTGAAACTCTTGCAGCGAAACTCGTACAATATTGAGGAGCGTTATTAGAGAGTGTTTGACTTTAACTGACGCTAGCTGGCTTCTTTAATATTTTTAACTCGCTGCAAAGGCGTTATTTTGGCTAAGAATCATGCAAGAGTTTTTGAACAACATTTCCCGCTATCCTCGCTTTCTGATTACGATATCGCTGGGCATCTTGCTGACCCTGGTTAGCCCATTGCTGCCTTTGTTTAAGCGCCCCTCGACGGCGATCGCCACCAGCATTTTCCTCGTAGCAGCACTAACCTTCGTGGGTTTCACTCTACGCGCTATGTTGGGGTTAGGTTAGGGGCTAGGTGCTTTAAAGGTTGGATTTTCCGTGCGCTAGGTACGAAAAATCAACCCGCTCCCCCTGTGTAAACGCTAGAGAAAAGTTTTATGGCTACCAGTCGTCGTGTTGCCCGTGTTTCTGAGTTGATCAAGCGAGAGGTTAGCCAGTTGCTAATGTCTGGCATTAAAGATGATCGTGTTGGAGCGGGCATGGTGAGTGTCACTGATGTGGATGTATCAGGTGATTTGCAGCACGCCAAGATTTTTGTCAGCATCTATGGCACCGATGAAGCCAGAGCTGCGACGATGGCGGGGTTGAAATCTGCAACTGGATTCGTTCGCGGTGAGTTAGGTCACCGAATGCGGCTGCGTCGAACTCCAGAGGTTATCTTCGTTGAAGATCGTTCGCTTGAGCGCGGCACCCAGGTATTATCGCTACTGAATCGACTGAGCCAGGAGCGCAAGGATTCTCCCTTAGACGAGGAACTGGCTGACGATGCTGCGGTTAAAAGTAGCCTCGCTGAGGACGATTTTGATGAGGATGACTTTGACGAAGATGACTTTGACGAGGATGACTTTGATGAGGATGATTTTGACGAAGAAGTGAATGAAGATGGCATGGGAGCTAAGCAGTAAACGTGTCTACCTTGCCCGATTGGGAAACTTTGTCTTTGCCAGAATGGGTGGCTCAGATGGTGGTAGTTCGCGCTTCTGGGCACCTGTTTGACCATCAGATTCGCTATCCTGCATGGGAGCCTCCAACAGCAACTTTGCGTCACTGGCTAGAAGATTTGGCAGTGGGTGGAGTGATTTTGCTGGGGGGTAGCGCGGCGGAGGTGGGATTGCGATCGCACCAGCTTCAAGAGTGGGCTAAAATTCCGCTGCTGATCGCGGCAGACATTGAGGAAGGCGTAGGGCAGCGATTTGCTGGAGCGACCTGGTTTCCGCCACCGTTTGCGCTTGCTGCGATCGCTCAACAGGATCTCGCCAAAGCTGAACAGTATGCTGAGCAAATGGGTGCATTCACGGCTGAAGAGGCACTTGCGATTGGTATCAACTGGGTGCTGGCTCCGGTGGTGGATGTGAACAACAACCCTCAGAATCCAGTAATTAATGTGCGGGCTTTTGGGGAAACGCCAGATGTCGTGAGTCGGCTATCAACTGCGTTTATCCGAGGGGCAGAGCAGCATCCAGTTCTGACTGCTGCCAAACATTTCCCCGGACACGGCGATACAGCGACGGATTCTCACCTGGAGTTGCCTATTCTCACGCACGCTCAAAAGCGGTTGGCTGAGGTAGAGTTGCCACCATTTAAACGGGCGATCGCCGCTGGAGTGGATGCGGTGATGAGCGCTCATCTACAAATTCCGGCATTGGATGAGAAATATCCAGCCACGCTGTCTTATCGAATTTTGACAGAGGAGTTGCGGCAGCGATTGAGCTTTGGCGGACTGATTGTCACGGATGCGCTGATCATGGGAGCGATCGCCAACGGCTATGGAGCAAATGAAGCGCCCGTGTTAGCCGTTGAAGCTGGGGCAGATATTCTCCTGATGCCGATTGATCCAGCCGGTGCAATTCAGGCAATCTGTGAGGCAGTTGAATCAGGGCGAATTGCTCCAGAGCGAATTCAGGCTTCGGTTGAGCGGATCTGGCAAGCAAAGCAAAAGGTGTGCGCTCCAGATTTGCAGGGCAGTACTTCTCACGCTTGGGAACAAGTTTCACCACCGCCAGTTCAGCTTGAGCGGCTAGCCCAGCCAGAGGCGATCGCCTCTGTTGCTCAAATTCTACGAGACTCGATGCAGGTTCACCATCCAGCTAACGCTCGCCTCCGGTCTACTCAAACTGGGGAACTGAGAAATCTGATTTTGGTGGATGATGCTCTAGAGCGCGATTTCCTGGGAAAACACACGCCGGCGATCGCTCTTCCGCAAGCTCGCGGCTATCAAACCGAAATCATTGATTGCCATACACCCGAGCTACTGTTGGATTGGAACACGCCTCCGTGCCCAACCTTGCTGCAACTGTTTATCCGAGGCAATCCATTTCGCGGTAGCGCAGGACAAACGCAGATTGCCCAGGATTGGTTTCAATTCTTAGTTAAAACTGATCAATTGCAAGCCCTGGTAATTTATGGGAGTCCCTATATTCTGGAGCAGTTTATTTCGGTTCTACCCCCCGATATTTCGTATGTCTTTACCTATGGGCAGATGCCGTCGGCCCAGGGGATCGCTCTGCAGCAGTATTTTGATGGTGAAACGCTCTAAGCCTTGAATAACTTGAGGTGGAAGCAGAAGTACCCCTGATATGTTTTTCTAGAAAAGTAGGAAATCAGATCTGTTCCTAAAAATTGTCTAGAAAGGTAAACGAATTCATGCGGGTACAAACTCCCCCAAAGCAACTAGCAGTCAAGCGATCGCCAACTGCCTTAACCGCCAAAATTGCCTTTGTCGGCTTGACTTTTACTTACTTGCTAGCCTATGCACTGGCGGGACAAATGATGATTGAACCTGAACCCGAAGCAGTCATCCACCCAATCGAATCTTCTGCACCGTAGCTTGAGTAGAGACGCAGCAAATACGTCTCTACCTCATTGTCTTTGAACCCTCTTATCGACCAATTTCCGCACGGTACTCTGGGCAATAGGTGTTGATGGCAGCTACATTGACCGCTGCATCGAAAGAAGCAGGCAAGCCCCCCTCGAGTTGAAGCTGCCGAACTTCCTGGAGACTAGAACCTTCGTCCATGACGACGCACACCGTCGCACCATAGTTTGCAACTTCTTGACGGTTTGTTTTGGACGCAAACTCAATAGCGTTAGGGCTAGCAACACTCAGAAACGCCTGCCAAAATTCTTCCCCTTCCTCGGTTAAAGATAGTCGGGTAGCAGTTTCAGTTGGGCAGTAGTCTGCCAAAATCCGCACTTCGCCAGTCTCTTCGTCGATGAAGGTAAGACCTGACAGGGTGTTTAACTCACAAACGCCAAGGAACCCTGTCACAGGTACAACCTGCACTTCATCCTCATTGTCTGAATCTTGGGCGATCGCAGGCTGAGGCAGTCCCGCCAGCGGCAGTAACATCGACCCCATTAGCACAAGTGAATAAGCGATTTTCAGCATTGACAACACCAGAACTTTCTCTGTCTCAGGATAACTACTGAAATGGTTATGTTCCCAGTTTTCAGATCAGTTATAGCAGTCTTGCAGAAAGTATCAAATTGCGGGTTGGAAATTGGGGGGTTGGAATTAGAAATGAAACTGAAACTCATTTCAGGGATCTCCTAACCCCTAATCCCCAATCCCCTAACTACCCATTCAGCCAACGGGCTGCATCTTTGGCGTGGTAAGTCAAAATTAGGTCAGCACCCGATCGCTTGAAGCCTGTTAGTGTTTCCATGACGACGCGCTCTTCATCAATCCAGCCGTTAAGGGCGGCTGCTTTGACCATCGCGTACTCACCAGAAACGTTGTAGGCAGCTACGGGCAGGTTGGTGGCTTGCTTAACGCGCCAAATGATGTCCATGTAAGCCAGAGCAGGCTTGACCATTAGCATATCTGCACCTTCAGCAATGTCTAGCTCAATCTCTTTGAGCGCTTCTTTGCCGTTGCCGGGGTCCATCTGGTAGGTGCGGCGATCGCCAAACTGGGGTGTAGACTCTGCTGCATCACGAAATGGTCCATAGTACGCCGAAGCATACTTGGCAGCATAAGACATGATCGGCACATCTTGGAAATCCGCTTCATCCAGCCCTGCCCGAATTGCCTGGACAAAGCCATCCATCATACCCGAAGGCGCAATGATATCAGCTCCCGCTTTTACTTGGGAAACTGCTGTTTTCTTCAATAGCTCTAGGGTCGGATCGTTCAACACCCGTCCAGACAGATCGCCGACTTCCAAATAGCCACAGTGACCGTGAGAGGTGTACTCACAGAGACAGGTATCCACAATCACCAGCAGGTCTGGCACCGCTTCTTTCACAGCACGGGAAGCAACCTGCACAATGCCGTGATCGTGCCAGGCTCCGGTCGCCTCAACGTCTTTGTCCGCCGGAATGCCAAACAGAATGATTGCTGGAATCCCCAGGTCATAGACTTCCTTCGCTTCTTCTACGATTTTGTCTACTGAAAGCTGGTAAACTCCCGGCATTGAGCGGACTTCTTGGGCAATTCCCTCGCCCTGCACTGCAAAGAGGGGATAGATCAGATCGCTTGTGGTTAAAGTATGCTCACGCACCATGCGTCGAAGCTGAGGATGGCTGCGGAGGCGACGAGGGCGATGAAGTGGAAACATAGGAGTCTGATGGGATTTGAGGAGTTAAACACCAATTGTTATAGAGTCTAAAGCTTTGGCTGCACTCATAACTTACTCAGAACGTAACTTTCTGTAAAAGCAATGGAGGGCGATCGCATCCATTCCTCCAGCTTCCTTCGTTCATTGCGTCACTCAAATCGACTGCTTATGATAAAGAGAATTCTTTGACCTGAAAGATGATGTTTGGCAAAAAGCCCCCATCTGAGCCATCCAAGTCTAGATCACCCAATCAATCGCAGAGCCTCAGCAACGTCATATTAACAGGCGGCATGATGCAGCTTGGGCAAGCAGGAAGCAACATTCAGCAAAGCCAGACCGGAAGCTTAGATACTCAGCAGCAGGGCATCACCGGGATAGAGGTCGTAACGCTTTTAGAACAGTTGGAAGCAGCGGTAAAGCAATCAGCCCTTGACTCCACCCAGCAAGAAGAATTGCTTGACTATCTACGTCCTGCAAAACGAGAGGCAGGTAAGGAAACCCCTAGTAAAGAGTTGGTGGGGCAAAACCTGAAGCAGGTGAGTGAAACGATGAAAACCTTGAAGGACACCACCGAAGCTGGAAAAAGTCTGTGGCAGACCGGGACGGAGATCTTTAAGGCAGTTGCTCCCTGGTTAGGCATTGCTGCTGCATTCTTTGGCATTTGAACAAAGTATGTTGGGGTTCAGATCTGCGACTCCTTTGAGAAGTTACAGAATCTTTTGAGGAGATGAATCAATCCAGTGATATTCAGAATGGGCAGGAGTGATGGCTTCTCAGAATCAGGACATTGATGGGAGCCAGATTGAAAATAGCCAGGTTCAACTGGTTCAGGCTGGACAAGATGCGGTTAGTTTTCAGAACAGCCAGGATAACCAGGTCACGATCAACCACATCATTCTGCGGTTGTTTGGTCAGCCCGTATCTTCGTCTGTCGATTGGAATTGGGCGCTTCGGTTACTAAGAGACAAGCAGCTACCCGACATTCATAAACGGTTGACCGATACCTTAGGGCGCGATCGCTGCCTAATGCAGCTATCCATAAATGAGCAGTTGTCGTGGGTAGGGCGGCTCGAAGCCAACCGCCGCTTGCAGGTGCAGGGTGAAGACCGGGGCATCCTCGATATGCATCAGATGCTCATTAAAACGTTTGGGCAGGATGATATCAAAGGCAAGCTGCTGATTTTAGGAACTCCGGGCGCAGGCAAAACCACCGCTCTGTTAAGTCTGGCAGAGCAACTGGTATGTGGTGCCCTTGCCCAGGCCAAAACGGTAATTCCAGTCCTGTTTGAACTGTCTACCTGGCGCAATGATAACCAGAGCATTCAAGACTGGTTGATCGAACAGCTTTATGACCTGCATGGTGGCAACCCAAAAGCCAAGCGCTATGACCAATGGTTAGACCAGCAAGTGCTGTTGCCGCTGTTAGACGGGCTGGATGAACTGGGGCTAGAGCGACAAAAGCAATGCACCCGCAAGCTAAATGAGTTTGCCAAACACTATCCTCATCTGGTGGTGTGTTGCCGAGTGAAGGAGTTTGCTCAGGCGAATTTCAAACTCGATAATCTGAGAGGAGCGGTATGTCTTGAACCACTCACCGATGAACAAATTCAGGAGTA
This sequence comes from Oculatella sp. FACHB-28, assembly GCF_014696015.1. Lineage (NCBI taxonomy): Bacteria > Bacillati > Cyanobacteriota > Cyanophyceae > Oculatellales > Oculatellaceae > Oculatella > Oculatella sp. FACHB-28. The sequence continues at coordinate 98,073 of NZ_JACJPJ010000050.1, forward strand.
TTTGAATACTGTCAATCGCCCTGATCTCTGGTCAATGATTCAGTCCGTGCCTGCCCTAAAAAACCTGTTGGAATCTGATGATAAAGGTGATGTTGGACTGTTGCGAGTGCCTTTGTTTATCAGCCTTGCTGCCAAAGTTTATGACCCTCAATACCCGTTTCAAACCAAGACTGGATTGTTAGAGCAATATGTGGAGCGGCAGTTGTCGAAAGATGTGAGGGAAAGCGATCGCCACAAAGAAATTAAGCAGCGACAGTGGGCATACAAAACGCCTGAGTTAGAACCCAAACGGCAGAAAACACTACGAACGCTCTGGTGGATAGCACAAACCCTGAGAGATGAAAATCAAATAGAATTTTTGATCGAAGATATACAGCCTTATAATTTGAGTAACAAATTTCGACAATGGCAGTATTGGTTATTTCTTTTCATTGGAAACCTATTAACTACTGGAACCATTGCTACAGTCGTTTATTCACAGTGGATTCCAGCAAATCATCCAGTTTCTTGGTCGTCTACTTTCACTAGTATCCTAATATTTGGTTTAGCGGGTGGATTTATTTTTTCTACTAGCTCTAAAGCTGATGGAGCTAGGCTTATAAGTTATCCCTTTATTCAACTGTACTGCCTTCTATCACAAAAGAAACTACCTAGAGTATACAGAGAATATATACCCATACTCCATCACATCGATTTGTCTTCCAGATTCCGATTGAAACTTCCCTCGTTAAAAGATTTAAGAGATGAAGTTCTTGTTTTCTCATCAACAATGGCTTTATTGATGGCGCATAACATTTTAGCACCACTAGTACCAGCCATTGTTTCTATGCATATGCTTTCGGGAGAATTAGCCAATCTAATTGGTATGAGGAGGCTAGGTATTAAACTCAAGAAATCCTATGCAAGAATTAGTCAGAAAACCAGATTATCTTTGGCAAGTACGGACAAATTTAGATATCCCCATCACGCCCTAGCAGGTGAACTAAGTTTTCAATACATAAGAATGATTAGACAGGAAGGTGGATGGCTGCTTAATCTAATTTTCAATATGATTACCTTCCTTCCAATTCTGGCAACTTTTGTACTGTTCCTAATCATAAGTTCAGTTTCTGTTTTAGTAACAGAAGAGATGAAGGAAACATCAACTCCTAATCAAGGATTACAAGAATCCCTGAAGGTTGCATCTCTAGTTCTAATTCTCTTTTATGGTTTTTCTTTCTTACCCTTTCTAATACAGAGTACTTACTATCAAATTATTTTTTGTGTTCTTGGATTTCTAGTTTGTTCAAGCTACTTACCCCTTATCCAACATCTCTGCCTGCGCTTGGTTCTTTGGCAGAGCGGCATTGTTCCCTGGAACTTAGCCCGTTTCCTCAACTACTGCGTTGAGCGTCGATTGCTTCAGCGAGTCGGCGGGCGCTATCGCTTTCTACACCGTGAACTGCTCGACTACTTCGCTCAGAGGGTTTAGCGTTTGGGCAAAGCGACTGATGTAGCTGATGTAGGTTGGGTGGAGCAGAGCGAAACCCAACGAGAGATCTCTGCAAGTGTTGGGTTACGCTGCGCTTCACCCAACCTACGAAATTTATCATCCCGACTATATGGGCGAGGCATTGGGTTACGACCTCTGCAACACAAGCACAGCCTTTTCAGCGAATGCTTCGCCCATACACCAAAACAGTACTTCTTTACGAAACGGATTCCGTATAAGCATCTGCTAAAGCACGTTTTTTTGCTGTGCCAACCGCATCTGCCGTAGTTTTTCTGCCTGCCGTACTTTTTTCTCTTCTGTTAGTCCGTCAAAGCAATAGGGACAGGAAATTCCTTCCTGATACTGGGGAGAAGCCTTGTCTGCATCAGAAATGGGGCGACCGCAGCTCAAGCACTGGTCGTGAGTGCCCGGAGCCAAGCCATGCTGAACCGCAACGCGCTGGTCAAACACAAAGCATTCACCTTGCCAGAGGCTTGCGTCAGCAGGGACTTCTTCTAAATACTTGAGGATGCCACCTTTCAGGTGATAAACCTCCTGAAAGCCCTGTTGCAGCATGAAGGAAGAGGCTTTTTCGCAGCGAATGCCGCCTGTGCAGAACATCGCGACTTTTTTGTGCTGGGTCGGGTCAAGCTGAGTCCGAACGTAGTCGGGAAACTGGCGAAATGAATTTGTTTGAGGGTTTTGCGCGCCCTGAAAGGAACCGATCGCCACTTCAAAGTCGTTGCGCGTATCGATTACCGTTACCTCTGGGTCAGAAATCAACGCATTCCACTCTTGCGGGCTGACGTAGGTGCCAACCTGATCATTGGGGTCAACTTCGGGAAGCCCCAGCGTGACAATTTCTTTTTTTAGCCGCACTTTCAGCCGATCAAAGGGAGGGGAATCGGTAAAAGATTCCTTATGTTCCAGGTCGGCTAGACGGGGGTCAGATCGCAGAAAGGCGAGGACAGCATCAATGGCTTGACGGGGAGCGGCGATCGCTCCGTTCACGCCCTCTTCTGCCAACAAAATTGTCCCCTTGATTCCTTGCTGGTTGCAGTAGTCCAGCAATGGAGCTTGCTTCTCAGCAAAGTCAGGCAGCTTAACGAACTTATAAAAGGTTGCGACAACGAGAGACATTTCTACTTCTCGGTGAGATCCCAAACGCCACTCCAGTCTTCAGGTGGCGGAGTTACCATCCAGTGGTGACAGCGCTTGACGTGCAGGTCAGCGGCTTTATCTTGGTGGTCTAGCTCTTCCAAAATTGTGCCAAATGCGGCGATCGCTTTGACAAATTTGCGCTCAAGATAATATTCTCGCCCCTGCTGATAGAGTTCGATCCGGCGTTGGTCTAACTCTGAGATGGGTTCCGATCGCAGTCCCACTAGCTCGTAAATGCTGACGGGCTTGTTTTTACCCTTCACCCGAATTCGGTCTAACTCTCTCACCCACACCTGATCGGCGCAGGGCTGGTAGGTCGTTTCACTGATGATAATGTCACAGCCATATTGCTTGCTGGCTCCTTCCAGGCGCGATCCCAGATTAACCCCGTCACCGATCGCCGTGAATTCCATCTTGCGGCTGGAGCCAATGTTGCCGCTGATCACATTGTCAGTGTTGATACCAATGCCGATGTTGATCGCGGGTTTGCTGTCTGCTTCGCGCTTCTGATTCAATGCTTCTAGCCGATGCCGCATATCGATCGCTGTTTGTACGGCTAACCAGGCGTGATTTTCTAGCGGCAAGGGGGAGCCAAACACCGCCATAATTGCATCGCCGATGTACTTGTCGAGGGTGCCTTTATGCTTAAATACCGCATCGACCATCGACTCAAAGTATTCGTTGAGCATGACAACCAGTTCTTCGGCTTCCATGCTTTCGGCGATCGAGGTAAAGCTGCGAATGTCTGAAAAGAGAATAGAAACTTCTTTGCGATCGCCTCCTAGTTTCGGGTCATCCAGCCTGAGCAGTTCCTCTGCCAACTCCTGGGTCATGTAGCGATACATGGTGTTCTTTAGCCGCTTTTCGTCACTGATGTCATCCATCACGACCAGTGCGCCATACACATGAGTATCGTCTGCCACATCAGCAATCGAGTTGATTGACAGGTGAACGCTGTGCTGCTCGACTTCCGATGAGATCAGAGTTTGGTCAGGGTAGTACTGCTGTCGATTCTTGCTACCCGCGCCTTTTAACGCAGCAACGAACCACTTGGAGAAATCCCCTTCCTTGATTTTGATCAGTTCGGTGATCGGTCGCCCTTCGATTTTTTCCTGCTCGTCCAGTCCGAGCAATCGCTTGGCGCTTTCGTTAGCAGCGATGACTTCCCCGTCTTTGTTGGTTGAGAAGACGGCGTTAGAGAGCGATCGCAAAATGTCTCGCTGCATCTGTTCTTGCTGCTTTACGGTGGCAAACAGCTTGGCATTTTGCAGCGCCACACCCGCCTGGATGTTAAACGCCTGCATAAATTCCTGGTCGCTGCGGTTAAAGCTAGACTTCCAGCACTCTGGTGCTCTGGGCCAATCTTCTGGATTGTATTCAGTAAATTCGCCCTGTTTCTTTTTGTTGACCAGTTGCGTGACGCCGATTAGCTCACCATCTGCGTTGAAGATGGGCATACACAGCAGGCTGCAGGTACGGTAGCCGTTGGTCGGGTCTAGCTTTTTAGCGTTGTCTGCATCTGGATGTTCGTACAGATCAAAGGGAATGTTTAACGGCTCACGGGTTTCTGCAACTTTACCTGCAAAACCAACGCCGACGGGTACCCGCAGTTCTTTGAGCGAGCCATCTGGCATCGGAATTTTTGTCCACAGGTCGTTCCGATCCTGATCGAGTAGCCATAGCGTACTGCGATCGGCGTTCATCAGTTCCTTTGCCTCTTCCATCACCCGTGCCAGGGTCGCATCCAGATCAAGGCTGCTCTGACTCAGCGATCGCGTTGCTTTCATCAGCGCTGTCGCGGCTCGCTGTCTTTGCGTTGCCAGATAAAAGGAACGAGAGCTTTCTAGAATCAGGCGAATCGATGGCGAAAATTCGCTGAACAAGTCCTGATCTTTTTCTGTGAAGCCCTGTCGATTTACCCGCTCAGACAATGGATCTCCAGGATTATTCGGAAAATTCAGCTTATTAATTAGCTGTACGACAGCTACCAATCCGCCATTCTCGCTCAACAGTGGCAGGGTCAGCATGGTGTAAGTGCGATATCCCGTCTTTTTGTCCTGCTTTTGGGCAAAAGCTGAGCGGGGATCATCGTAAAAGTCGAAGGGGATGTTAATTGGCTGTTTGAAGGTCGCCACTTCACCCGCAATCCCCTGGTCAGCAGGAATGCGTAGCTCTAAGGAACCGCCACCAGCATTTTCGGCAACGATTGACCAGAGTTCGTTTTTGTCTTCGTCCAAGAGATAAATCGTGGTGCGATCGGCCCCCAGCAACTCGCCTGTCTTGAGGGTGATCGACTGAAGCATTTCGTTCAGAATGGCATCGAAACCCTGGCTATCTAGCACAGAGTCGAGCATCGACAAGGTCTGGTTGACGACGCGCAGCTTTTGCTCAACATCCGTCACAACCTGCCTAAACGTATCCTGGGTTAGAGGAGCCAGAAAAGCTGAGAAATTGCCGTGGTTAGTAGCAAGAGCCCCACCTGGCTCAGTTTTGCGGGGTACGTTTAGGTTTAAGTCGTCGGTGCTGTGAACCACGTCAACTTCAATGTCACCCATTGAGTTAAAGTAGGCTCCCCCATCTTCGGAGACGTGAGGATACACATCAATCACAGCGTCAGCATGGTCCCGATCGGGCCGGCGTGGGGATGAAGCTGTCATAGGTACCTATGAAAATTTGTAAAGATTGGAAGTTGGAAGAAAGCTTCAGCCGCCAAATATCAGCAACCGTTCCTGTTAATCCCTGTTCAACCTGTACTTGGACTCCCGCAAATATCTGGGTTTAGCGCAGGTAAGGCAATAGTCTAACAGCTTTCTGACGACTCCAAGGCGCAAGCCAAGTCGGTTAATTCCATTCTTCCCAACCTGGATATAGCATAGCTAATATCTAGAATTGTCTCCTGAGATAAAAGTGGCGATCGCTCCCTTTATGAAGGCATTTTAAGTTTTTGGTGCGCCTTTTTGAAGGGATCTACGAAAACTAAATGACAACCCTACGCTGCCGTGGGCATGGAGTGTGGTGTCAGCACCACTTGGTAGAAATCTTGAAGCTGACGGGTCGCAGCCGTCCAGCTCCAGCGTTCTGCCTCCTGGCGGGCGTTTTGGCGCAGCGTTTCGCGTTCGGTTTGTTGGTTGAGCAGGCGTTGAGTAGCGGCGATCGCCCCCTGTTCGTCGTAGGGATCAAACAAATAGCCGTTGACACCGTCCGTCACAATATCGGGAATGCCGCCAGAGTTGGCTGCAACCACCGGACAGCCTGCCGCCATTGCCTCAAGCAGTACCAGTCCCAATGTTTCGGTGCGCGATGGAAACACAAAGGCATCCGCAGAGGCAAAGGCGGTTGCTAAATCTGCGCCAGTCAGGTACCCGACAAAGTGGGTCGGTGTACCAGCAAAATACTGTTCTAATTCCTGGCGGTGCGGCCCATCACCCACTAAAGCTAGTCGAGCATTCGGGAGCGACTTCAGAACGGGTCTGATTTTATCGATTTCTTTTTCCGCCGAGAGCCGTCCAACATAGAGCAACAGCGGGCTATCAGGGTTTCCCTGGCTGAGACGCGATCGCATCTCCTGGCTCGCCAAACCGGGATGAAATAGCTCCGTATCTACTCCCCGTTGCCACACTGCTAAGCGCTCAATCCCATGAGCGTCCAGTTCTTCCTGCATGGCAGTTGAGGTGCAAAGGTTAATCTGTGCCTGGTTATGCGCCACCTTCAGCAATTCCCACATCATGCCTTCCAGCATTCCCAAGCCGTAATGCTCTAGATATTTAGGCAAGTGGGTGTGATAAGACGCAACTAGCGGCACTTTAAAGATTTTGCTGTAGTACAGTCCTGCCAACCCTAAAACGGCAGGATTCACTACATGAATTAAATCGGGCTTGAACCCTTCTAACACCTGACCGATCGAGGGACGTGGCAGCGCCAGCTTTAACTCTGGGTAAAGTGGTAAGGGAAACCCCGGCACCCCATAAATTCTGGCTCCCTTATATTCGGTCAATCCACCGTCGGGAGAAATTACTAAAACTTCGTCACCCAATCGCTGCAACTGTTCAACGGTATGGCTGAGGCGGGTGACAATGCCGTCAACTTTGGGCAAAAAAGTTTCGGTAAATAGGGCAATTCGCATAGAGAAGGTTCGGGATTGGGGGTGCGGGCTCGGGATTGGGGGTGGTTTTCTCGTTCCCATGCTTACTTGGGAACATCAGCGTAGAGACTCTGCCTCTTCTACAGGGCACAGTCAAGTTGGCAAGAACTTATTAGAACGGAATGCAAAATCGATCACGCTCCGTCCTGACAAGGGTTTGAACCTAATGTCACTGGCTAGGGATTAAGATCTCCGACTTCTTTGAGAAGTCGGAGATCTGACATAACATACAGCTCGGCCGGATCGACTGAGTTAACCCTTCCACTTAACTTTGGGCAGGATTTGCTTCTCGTCTACGCGATGCTTGTACTGAACGCTGAAGTTGAGCAAGGAGTCGAGCAGCGAGTCAGACAGGTAGTGGGGCTGTAAGCCGAGGTCAAGCAGGTTGGTGTTCTTAGCGTTGAAGTAGTGTTCTTCTAACTCAACGCGAGGGTTGTCGAGGTGCTTGACTTCAACGCTCAAACCGAGAGAGCTTCCAGCTTTCTCGACCATTTGCGCCAGGTCGCCAATGCTAAACATTTCGGTGAACTGGTTAAAGACGCGGAACTTTCCTGGGTCGGCGGGGTTAGCGATCGCCAATTCCACACACCGCACCGTATCGCGAATGTCTAGGAAGGCGCGAGTTTGACCGCCGCTGCCATAAACCGTCAGCGGATGCCCGATCGCTGCCTGAATGCAGAAACGGTTCAGCGCTGTACCAAACACACCGTCGTAATCGAGGCGGTTGATCAGCAATTCATCCATGCCCGTCTCTTCTGTTAGCACCCCATAGACCACGCCCTGGTTTAGGTCAGTAGCTCGTAGACCCCAAATTTTGCAAGCAAAGTGAATGTTGTGAGAGTCGTGAACTTTGCTCAAGTGATAGAACGAACCGGGCTGCTTAGGATAGGGAAGGGTGTCCTTACGGCCGTTGTGCTCGATCGTGATGTAACCTTCTTCAATGTCGATGTTAGGCGTACCGTATTCGCCCATCGTGCCTAACTTCACCAGGTGGCAATCAGGGAAGCTTTCACGCATAACGTAGAGCAGGTTCAGCGTCCCAACTACATTATTAACTTGCGTCAAGACGGCATGTTCACGATCGATCATGGAGAAGGGAGCCGATCGCTGTTCGCCAAAATGCACCACCGCTTCGGGTTCAAACTGGTGCATTGCTTTGCTAAGAAATTCGTAATTGGTAATGTCGCCAACAAAAAGGTCGATCGATTTACCAGTTAAATCTTTCCAGCGCTGGAGGCGTTGCTGGATGGGAGCAATCGGGGTCAGAGTTTCGACACAAAGCTCTAAATCCCAGTGTCGGCGCACCATGTTGTCCAGGATGCCGACTTCGTATCCTCGGTTTGAAAGGTAAAGTGCGGTAGCCCACCCGCAATAGCCGTCGCCGCCAATGACTAGGACTTTCATCTTGCCATATCCTGTTTGCTGATACTCGCTCAAATCTATCAGGTTTGGGTACCTTCTAGACGATTGAGGCTGAACTGTTCGCCTAAAAACTTCTATTAAAATTAGCTATCAAACTACTCGAAGTCCCTGACAGCAATATCTTTTAGCCTTTTCACCTAAGCTCTGACCTAGTCTTCGCGGATAGGTGAATGGGACAAAAGTAAATCGCAGCGGGGACATTCTAATGAAGGATGTAAATTGGGTCGATCGCCTCTATCCTGAGAGCGATTAGAGTGTTTCAGGAATGGGCGAATGAGCAAAGATATCGGCTCTAAAACAATCGGCTTTATTGGACTAGGCAATATGGGGCTGCCAATGGCGACGAATCTGCTTGCAGCGGGTTATTCGCTGCGAGTATATAATCGCACTCTAGAGAAGGGGCGATCGCTAGCCGAGCAAGGCGCAATTTTGGTGAATACACCTGCTGAAGTTGTAGCGCCCGAAACCATTGTCATCACGATGCTCGCTAACGACCAGGTACTAGAGGAAGCTGTGCTGGGCGAAAACGGGATTCTAGAAAAGCTCAGCCCCAGCAGCATTCACCTGTCGATGAGTACCATTTCACCCGCAACCGCTCAGCACTTAGCGGCACAACACGAGCAGCAAGGGGTGCATTACCTGGCAGCACCCGTATTTGGTCGCCCTGATGCCGCTGCTGCCAAAAAGCTGTGGATTTGCATCTCAGGAAACCCCGCTGCTAAAGCGGAAGTTGCGCCCGTGCTAGATGCTTTGGGACAGGGTGTATTTGACTTTGGCGAAACGCCGGAAGCCGCAAATATCGTTAAAGTAACTGGCAATTTCCTGATTGTTTCAGCGATCGAAGCGATGGCTGAAGCATTTACCCTGGCAGAAAAAAACGGTATCGATCGCACTCAGATCGCAGAGCTTTTTGGCAAAACGCTGTTTGCTTGCCCGATCTACCAAAACTATGGTCGCATGATTGCCCAGCAGCAATATGAACCTGCTGGATTCAAGCTTTCCCTCGGTCTAAAAGATGTCACCCTGGCCCTGCAAACTGCCAGAACTAGCCAAATGCCCATGCCCCTCGCCAGCCTGCTTCACGATCGCCTGATGGCTGCTGTTGCTAAAGGCAAAGGCGACCTTGACTGGACTGGACTCGCTTCAGAAATGTCTGAACAAGCCGGAATACCCCCAATCCCTAATCCTTAAACCCCCAACTCCCGCCATGAAAGAACAAGTCAAATTCTGGCGATCGCCTCAATTCGCCGACTTAGAACTCCTTCATGCCCGATTTATTACTCATTCCTTTTGTCGTCATACCCACGACACCTACGCGATCGGCGTGATTCAGCAGGGGGCAGAGGAATTTGATTATCGAGGTGCTACCCACGTTGCAACGGCAGGTAGCGTTGCGTTGATTAATCCGGGAGAACCGCACGACGGGCACGCTGCAACTGAGGGAGGCTGGATGTATCGAATGCTATATCCCGATGTCAGCCTTCTGCGGGAAGCAATGGCTGATTCCTGGCGCTCGCCCGACATTCCCTATTTCCCTCAACCTGTGATTCAGGATGAATACCTGAAGGGGTTACTTTTGCGGCTGCACGTCACCTTGGAGAAATCTACCTGTCAGCTAGAGCAAGATTCGCGTATGGTGTGGACGATGGCGCAACTGATTGCCCGTCATGCAGGCGATCGCCCCACTCTTAAAGCAGCAAGGAAGGAATCTCAACCGATTCGGCTGGTGCAAAATTACCTGGAAGCGCACTACGCCGAGAATTCATCGTTGGCAGAACTGGCGGCGATCGCCAACCTCAGTCCTTTTTACCTGCTCCGTACCTTTCGCAAACAGGTTGGTCTACCACCGCACGGCTATCTCAATCAGGTGCGTCTGCATCGTGCCAAACGGCTGCTAGTTCAGGGCAAGCCGATTTCTGACGTAGCTCAGGAGACAGGCTTTGCTGACCAGAGCCATCTGACGCGACAGTTTAAGCGCATGACTGGGGTGACTCCCGGGCAGTATCAGCGGTAAGTAGAGCAATTTTCTTCAAGACTGGGAGGGGCGATCGCCCATAAATTAGGAAGCATCAGGGTTTTACTCCCTGGAGGTGATTGACCCATGCTTCAACAAACAAATCGCTCAAGCTTCTTTGCAGAATTCTTTAACGGCATGAACCGCGCTCTAGGAGTCGTAGCCGGTTTCTTGCCGATCGCCATGAGCTATGGCGCAATTTCAGTCCAGTCAGGATTGTCTCCGCTCTCTACCGTCGCGATGTCTGTCTGGGTCTATGCAGGTGCTTCTCAGTTTGCGGCAGTTGAAGGCGTAAGGCAAAATCTGTCTGGTGTCAGCATTCTACTCACGATGCTGATCATCAATCTGCGCCACATTCCCATGAGCCTGTCAGCGCACAACATTTACAAACGGTTTAGCTGGGGGCAGCAGTGGCTTCTGTCTCTAGGGCTGATTGATGAAACCTTTGCTCTAGAGATGACAGACGAGCCGCGCCCCTTCGCTTATTACCTGGGGATGCACCTATGCTGCTGGGCTTCTTGGATCACGGGTTCCTGGCTGGGCTGTCAGGTGGGAATGCAATTACCCGAACAGTGGCTTCAGTTTGCATTGCCCGGACTATTCCTTTGCTTGTTAGTCGGTAACCTGCGAAGTTCTGCTAGCACTGCACCCCGCGATCGCTGGCAGCAAGAAATCAGTATTGTTTTGGGCGTAGGAATTGCCCTGGTTCTAGTTACTCAGCAGTTTGGATCGATCGGTCTTTTGATGTCAATTTTGGCGATCGCCATCCTATCCTCCCTGCTCCCAGGCTTAAACCACAAGGAAAAGCTGAATCCTAAGGAGAAAGTATGAATATCTGGTGGGTAATCTTCTTGGCTGGAATTGGCACCTATCTAATGCGAAGTGCAGGCGTTTGGCTACCACCCCAACTCTTTCAAGCACGTTGGCTGAATCATTTGCCGCTAGCGGTAATTCTAGTACTCACAATCAGCAGCATGGTCAGCCTGAGCGGTTCAACGATAGAAACTTTGGCAACTGTTGCAGCAGGTGTGGTAGTGGCGATCGCTAGTTTCAAAAAGGTTCCACTCATTTTCTGTGTGGCGATCGGATGTGGAGTATGGGGGGCGATCGTTTCCCTAGATCTCAGTTCAACGCTCTAATTGAAGGTTCCTTTATGGCAGAGGCTACAGCCACGATTCTAGGGAGAAAGGCTGTGCTTGCTGAATTCGGATAAAATCGCTGTCAGCAGACACAACGACAAGGTTATGCTGGATTGCTGTTGCCGCAATCCAGAGATCGTGATCGTCAAAGCCTAAATCTCCAGCGCTTGTACTTCGACGTTTGCTTTTATCTTTGGGCGCAAACTGGTTACAAACTGCTATTTTGAGTTGACTTGCAATGATTGGCGGCAACCGATGAAGTGTGCGATGCCTAACACTCTTTCTACTTTGAAGGGAGTTGAAAAAGTCACTAATCAAAGAGAGTTGTCCGGCAGTAATTGAGCTAATTGCTGTTCATTTTCTGGAGCAATTTGTGTCAGTCATCAGTACCTCATTACTGTAGCTACTTAAGGTTTATTACTCGCTAACTTCTTCATGCTTTAACTGAGTACCAGTAGCTCTCAACTTTTCGTTCCATCTAAATCGTGAGCTTGTTTAAGTTGAGAAGAAGTATCCCGAGCTTTTAGCCGACGTTCAAAGGAATGACGGCTCTCGCCACTTTGTCTGCCCGCTAGCAGACCTTCAATGCCAATATGTTCATCTAAGTCAACCCACTCGATTGCGTAACCCTCTCCTAAGAGTTGCCAGTTTTGCCGTTCCTCTAAAGCAGCATGTAGCAAGCGGGGATACCAAGACAGAGGAACACTTAAACTTCGCCCCTCAACTAAATCTACGATTAACTTTTCATCTGTCACTCTGACTTGTACTGCAAGGGGTTCTGCGTCAAGAGTCAAAGTAGTCATGCCAAGCCTCCAACAATATTTGTGTGTTCTCCTCCACAAGCCGAAGATGTTGTTTAATTCGTGGTCTTTGAATCCTCAATTTTTGACTAAAGAAACGGGACTTAGCCAGAACTTAACCAATTGACGATCGCGCTTAACGTGAATGTGAGCAGGTTCACCTTTGTCAGAGCTAAAAAAAGATAAAACTGTAAGGCCCAACTTGAAAAACTGTCGGCCCTAATAGGGAAGTTTGCTGATCCGTTCTTAGTTTGACCTGGTACTACATCGTGGCTTAGCTACGGCGATCGCCTCATCCGTTCAGGTAGGGAAGATGTTACTCGCCCTACAGGGCTTCAGACTTTTACTTCGTCTGCAAAATTTGCGACTCGCACAAACTCAAACGGACCTGCGACCGAACCCCAGATATGCTCATCGGTTTCTGGGTCGCGTCCACGGTCTTGGCTGATAAAGCGCTGGTCGTCGATTTCAAATTCGCTGTCGAGGTAGGTGGTTTTTCCTTTTCGCACGACCATGCAAGCTTTGCCCGGTTCAACATTCCCTTTGAAGCTGTGCCCTGTCCAGTCCACAATCATGTTGCAGCCAGGAAGTTTTTCCAGACGGTCAGGACTGATTTGCTGCAAGCGCTTCAGGTCGCGGGATGCGCCGTAAAAGTCTTGCTCATCGTGAACGGTGTAGTTTTCAACTTCAATGCGATCGCCCTGTACCAGCAGCTTCAATACCCGTAGCCGATAGGGGTCATTCAGCATGTAGTCATAGGCTTGCTCAACAAAAAAGCTGACTCCAGACAAAAACTCTAGCGGCAGCGGACGCATACAGACACGAATGTGAGCAAAAAAGGGCGGATTTTCAAACGCCTGTGCTTGATTGCTAAAGTCTGCTGCCATCCAGCGGGCTAGCGCAGCGATGTCGGTAGAGTGCGTCATAACCTGTATGCGATCGGAACATTCCCCATTTTAGAGGACTCTGAACGCAGCAACTTACGCAGCCTACGATAAATGATCTCCGCTGGCTGAAACTGGATTGAGTGGTGGTGCAGCTTTTGCTCTGGCTCGTTCTACGGGGTTCATCCAGCGCTCTATCCAGCTAAATGCCTGCGAGGACAGTAGCGTTAGCACCAGGTAAACCACCGCAACGGCGGCAAAAATTTCAAATGAGCGATAGTTCTGCGCCACAATCAGTTGACCGCGACGAAACAGTTCCTCAAAGCCAATGATTGCGACCAGACTAGTATCTTTGAGCAGCGTGATGAACTCATTGCCTAAAGGTGGAATCATGCGGCGCAGAGCTTGCGGAAAGATTACGTAGCGCATCGTCTGAACTGGCCCTAGCCCTAGTGACTGAGAGGCTTCTCTCTGTCCCAGTTCAATAGACTGAATCCCGGCTCGCACGATTTCGGCGATGTAGGCGGCACTATTTAGGCTGAGTGCTAAGACGGCAGCAGTGAGGCGATCGAAGGAAAACTGTCTGTCGGCAATATTGGTAATCACAGCAGGCAGACCAAAGTAAATCATAAAGATCTGCACCAGTAAGGGCGTACCTCTGAAGAAGTCGATGTAGGCCCTTGCGGCGAAACTGACGATGGGCGATGCCGATAGCCGGACAATTCCGATTAGAGAGCCGCCGACCATGCCTAACACAACGGACAAGGCGGTAAGTTGAAGGGTTACGAGTGCGCCGCGCAGTAGGTTAGGGAGGGCATCCAGGATGATTTCTAAGGATTGAAGCACGGGGGGATTCCATTGAGTGCGTGAGTAAGGTGTAGGTTGAGGTGAGGGCATGAAACCCATCTGAGCATAGAGGTTGTGTTGGGTTCCGCTTTGCTGCACCCAACCTACAGATTGAGGCTATTCTAGTGGGGCTTCTTCAGGGAGTTCGGGTGGAGCCTCACCAAACCATTTTTGGTAGATCTCCTCGTAAGTGCCATCTTCCAGGACGGTAGCTAGACCTGAGTTGAGCGTTTCGGCATTGGGTGAGCCTTTGGGCAGCGCAATTCCGTAAAACTCCTCAGTGACTAGTTCCCCTACGACTTTCACACCGCCGATGTTGCCAGTTTGAATTGCATAGAGTGTGACCGGAGCGTCGTTGATCACAGCATCAGCATTGCCGTTTGCTAGTTCTTGTAGAGCAAGTGGGGCTGAGTCAAAGGTGCTGACGGTTGCTCCCTCGATTTCTGCGGCTTGCTCTGCGCCTGTTGTGCCGATTTGTACCGCAATCCGTCTACCTTCCAGATCTTCTAGGGAGGTAACGTCGGTGTTGTCTTCTGGAACGGCGATCGCCAACCCTGCCTTAAAGTAGGGGCGAGAAAAATCGACGGTTTGTGCCCGTTCTGCAGTGATGGTCATGGAGCTGATTGCAGCATCTACTGTTCCAGCTTGCAGAGCGGGAATGATGCCATCAAACGGAAGCGCCTGAAACTCGACGGTGAATCCGGCAGCTTCCCCGATCGCATTCATCAAGTCGATGGAAAATCCTTCATAGTCGCCGCCTTCAGCCTGAGCTTCAAAAGGTGGAAAGGCCGGCTCTGTGGCAACGGTTAGCGTTGTGGCAGCGGCTTCTGAACTACCCCCTTCTGTCGCTTCGGGAGCCTCTTCCCCATTTGGGCCACAGGCAGCAATCATGAAAACGCAAACTAAGCCAATGGCAAACTGGCGTAAAAAACGAGATCGAGTGAATTTGAACATGCGAGCAATCTTCATACAAACATTCTTCTCCCTTAAACCTTCACACCAAGACAGATAGCAGTCTTAGACTTTTAGCATTCAAATTCAAGACTAAACGGGCATTAGGAATCGCAAGGTGAAGAATTATCTACAATTCACACTGCGATCGCCTAATTCTACAAACTAAAAACTAGCGTGTTGGTAGTCATTCCATCTATCTGGCAACGCTAAGTGTGTTAGCAACTATTAAGGGTGAGAGCAACTTTAGAATCACTCCCTCATCAGAAGACTTCTAAATCCAGATGAAAGATAACAATAGCGCTGCCCCAGCAATTATTTTTGAGCAAGTAGAGAAAAGATTTGGTGCACTGCAAGTCTTAAATGGCATCAGTGGCTATATCAACCCAGGTGAGGTCGTTGCCGTGATCGGGTCGTCGGGCTGTGGCAAAAGCACCCTGCTGCGCTGCTTTAACCGACTTGAGGCAATCAATGGCGGGCGGCTAATCGTCAATGGCATTGATTTATCGCACCCTGATCTCAGTACGGGGAAGCTGAAGCAGCTTCGAGCCAATGTGGGAATGGTGTTTCAACAGTTCAATCTGTTTCCCCACATGACGGTGCTAGACAACCTGACTCTAGCTCCGCGCAAGGTGCTCAATCAGCCTGCTAAGGAAAGCTCAAGGCTGGCGCGGTTTTATCTGGATAAGGTGGGGCTGTCAGAAAAGGCAGAGGCTTACCCTGACCAGCTCTCTGGTGGGCAAAAGCAGCGGGTGGCGATCGCCCGTGCCCTCTGTATGAAGCCGCAAGTTATGCTGTTTGACGAACCCACTAGCGCCCTAGACCCAGAATTGGTAGGCGAGGTGCTAACTGTCATGCAGCAGTTGGCTGAAGAGGGCATGACGATGGTGATTGTCACCCACGAGATGCAGTTTGCGCGTGAGGTCGCCCATCGAGTGCTGTTTTTGAATAAGGGCTTTGTAGAGGAAGAAGGTGCTGCCCGGCAGGTGTTGACCTACCCGAAGAGCGAGCGTCTTCAAGTATTTCTCAGTCGCATGAATTTTGCCAAAACTTAAAAGAATGAATTCCCAAGATTCACTAAAAGCTACGGCTGATTAGGATCAATCCCAAGCGATCGCAACCGTTCTGCCAGGATTGCTGCTTGCTGCTGAGCAGCTTCCCGCTGCTGGCGTTCTTGTTCTAGCTGCGCCGAAGTTTGCTCTAACTGCGCTGAAGTCTGCTCGAATTGAACGACTGCTTGTGCTGCTGCCTCTTCAGGCGTTGGCACTTTTTCCCCTTCTAGCGTGAAGTAGCGTAGCTGGTTTGCCTCAACTCCCAAAAACAAACCCAGTTCTTCGCTCCAACGCCATCCTTGATGAGTGGGGGCGATCGCTTGATATTCATGTCCGTTTAGCCGAAACCCTTCAAACTCGAAAGTTTCTGGCGAGAACCAGAAATATTCAGGAGTGCGAAACCGGTCCTGATAGAGAACTTTCTTCAAATTGCGATCAACTGTAGCGGTCGAGTTCGAGAGCAGTTCAATGATCAGGTTGGGATATTTGCCATCTTCCTCCCACACTACCCAGGCGTTACGAGGTCGCTTCTCAGTCTGTTTCACCAAAAAGAAATCCGGGCCTCGAAAATCTCGATTTTTGAGTTGCTGTCGACTGAAGTAGATCGTCAGGTTAGCCCCAATGAAGAAATTGTTTTGGTCACGCCACAGCCATTCCAGACAGATAACTAGCAGCAAAAGCTGCATATAGTGAAGCGAACTCTCCATTTCCGGCTCATCACTCAAAAGCTGACTGGCATCTGGCATCAGTTTTTCTAGTTCCTGGGCAGTTAGAGCCATTGAGTCCCTCAACGTTGCAGATGTGCTTTTATTATGGCGGCAAGGATTGGATTAGTACATGGGTTTTAGTTTTGATTCAGAGATCAGGTGGGAGGAGGCAGTTCTCCCAAAATGGTGAAGCGAATGTGGTTGATTGCTAGGTCGCCAATTGACAGGTCAAAGCTGGCATCTGGAGTCTTTAAAGTCTCAAAGGGAATGCCTTTGGCAATCTCGGCGTGATACCAGGGCAGACCCATGAAAAAGCGTGTAGGGTAAGGACCGCCTTCGATCACATCATCCACGTTGGATTCCATCGGTAGCCAGCCAAAACCAGGAACGTAAAACTCAAGCCAGACGTGGTTAAAGTCAGGCTGCAGAGGCACTCCTTGACGATCGGCGGGTTGTGGACATTTGTAGCGACCAACCGTTCGGCAGGCGATGCCATTGATTCGGGCTAGCGCTAACAGCAAGCCAACATATTCACCGCAAGAGCCAACACCGCGTTCCAAAGCTACGTCGGGGGTGTCGATGTGCGGCTTGATGCCGTAGGAAAGGCGATCGTAAACGTAGTTGCGGACTTTCAGAATTTTACGCAGCAGGTTGGTTTCGGTGCCGATCGCCTCTTGTGCAGCGGCTTGAATGACGGGCGTATCCATCGCCAACTCATCATCATCCACCAGATAGCGCGACTGAAACTCAGCCGATAGCGCCGGAGTCCGGTCAACGTCATCAAAGGTAAAGCGATATTTGATTCCACGGACTTCTAGCAGCGCTTTCCAGCCAAATAGTCGCCCCTCGTCAGGTTGCAACGAGTCGAATTTGAACACAGCAACACGCTGTCCTTCCTGGATTTCTTCCTGAAAGGGCATTCCAATCGGTTCAACCCGCTTTACGGTCTGGCGTGGTGTGTCTGCGGGCAGGGCAATCCGCCACTCTAAACCGTTAACCTGCACTTCCTCTAGCGGCAGCAGTTCTTCGATATAAGACATTTCGATCAGGTAGCCGTTTGACAGAGCGTAATGCTTGTCTTTGTCAACGTGGAAATGCAGCGGGTGAATAAAGGTGCGATCGCGAAAGCTAAGCTGATAAGGATCTTCGGAGTTAGGATCATCCCGAATGTATGCTTCTTCCCCAGCGTAGGCAACGTAGAGAATTGTTTCCTGGGTTTGGGAATCGGTGTAAAAGGCAATTCCAGAAGGGGAGTCAAACGGGGTGAGAATGCTGAAGTTGACTTCTCCAGTGGCTCGATCCATGCAGTAAACCGTTTGCTCGGTGCGATCGCACACCCACAGTTCTTCATCCCGCACGGACAGGTTTTCAGCTCCCACACCGGGGGCAGCAAACCGTGTGATTTGCTGTCCGGTTCGACGGTCAAAAATGAGAATGTAGCCGGACTTTTGACAAGCGACATACACCGTAGACTGCCACACCGCTACACCATCCGCTGGATAAGGCAAGGTGGCAAAATGCTTGGGCGTAGGGTCAGCTAACGTACACGAAAAGACATCGTGATCTCGGGTAAACCAGATTGTGTCCTCCCACACCGCCAGACCCGCCGCATCAAGAAAATCTTGCACATTGTGGGGGTTAAGGACTGTGGTATTGTCGCTGGTGGGATCGACCTTGACCAAATAGCCTCGCACTGCATCAACCGCAATCAGGTCATCTCCCATTGCAGCTAGACCATGCAGGGCATAAACCCCAATGGGCCTGATCGTTCGATGTTGTGGCGAAAATCGAGACGGCAAGGCGATCGGTTCAGGGGGGGAGTTGGGCTTCAGTTGCTCAGATTGGGTAGAGTCAAGCAGCATAATAGGCGAGCGGTGGTAGGGCGATGGGGTGAAATCCTTCTCATCATAAACAAAACTCTTGGACTGCTAATGTATTGAGGCAAGCAGGTTTGGCAGGATGAGAGATGAGAAGATGAGGGATAAAGGATGAGGGATGAGGCAAGTCCTTATGCTTGGATTGGGCAAGCGATGCAGACGATCCGACGGGCAAATTGGTATCGCGCTGTCAGGACGGTAGAGGGGCGATCGGGTGCAGTGGTCAAGCTAGATGGACGCAAGGTCTTGAATTTTGCCAGTAACGACTACCTGGGGCTGGCGGCAGATGAGCGGCTGATCCGAGCAGCGATCGCTGCGACTCAGGAGTTTGGCACGGGCAGTACAGGTTCTCGCTTAATCACCGGACATCGATCGTTGCATCGACAGTTAGAAGGAGCGATCGCCAAGCTAAAGCAAACCGAAGACGCGTTGGTGTTGAGCTCTGGCTACCTGGCAAACCTGGGGACAATCGCTGCTCTAGTAGGGCAACGGGACTTGATTTTATCGGACGAATACAACCACTCTAGCTTGAAAAACGGGGCAGTTCTCAGCAAGGCAACGGTACTGGAATATGCTCACTGTGACCTGGCAGATTTGCAGACGAAGCTGGCTCAGCAGCGCGATCGCTTTCGACGTTGCCTGATCATCACCGATAGCGTTTTTAGCATGGATGGCGATCTCTGTCCGCTGCCAGAGTTATTAAGTCTGGCAGACCAGTTTGGTTGCATGGTACTGGCTGATGAGGCTCACGCAACGGGCGTTTTGGGCAAAACGGGGGCAGGTTGTGTTGAGCATTTTGGTTGCACTGGGCGATCGCTGATTCAGGTAGGCACCTTGAGCAAGGCGTTGGGGAGCCTGGGCGGGTATGTGACGGGCAGTGCAGAACTGATTGACTTTTTGCGAAACCGATCGCCCGGATGGATCTACACTACTGGGCTGTCTCCCGCTGATACTGCTGCTGCGCTAGAGGCGATCGCTATCATTCAGCAAGAGCCAGTACGCCGTCAGCAGCTTTGGCAAAACGTTCACCAGCTTCAGCAACAGATCCACGGTTGTTCAGATAACGCTTTCTCCAATCGCTTCAAACTGATTCCCAGTGAGTCACCCATTCTTTGTCTACAGGTATCCGATGCAGAAAAGGCGATCGCTATTGGTCAGCATCTTCAAGAGCAGGGCATTTTTGCCGCCGCTATCCGCCCGCCCACTGTACCGACTAGCCGCATTCGCATCACCGTCATGGCAACACATCAGCCTTCTCAGATTCAGCAACTTGTAGAAGCGCTGCAGTCTTCCAACTAGAGATCATTAGAAGGAGCAGGAGCGGGAAAACAAAAGCAGATAAGGGCACCGACAAAAGGTGCCCCAGCCTATTGGCTATTATCCGACGCACCCAATACTAGAACCGTCCTGGCGTTGGGCTACTGATACCCGCAGCGGGGTTCCCAACAGCTCCTGGAATGCCATAGAAGTCCCAATCCCGAATTCCTCGATTGTTCAAAATCGCTTCGGCAGTGCGGACATCGTCTGACGAACCTTCCAGAACTAAAACGTAGTCTCCCTGTTCGAGGCGATCGCCGTAGTACTGCGCCCGATCTTCGGGAACTCCCCAACCAATCAACGCACCGACCAAACTGCCCCCTGCGGCACCAATTCCACTGCCCAGCAGAGTATTAGCTAGCACAATACCGACTTCAGCAGCAGGTCCAACTCCGGGAATTGCCAAAACTCCCAATCCACCAATTAAGCCCAGCAGTCCACCAGTGGCAGAACCTGCAACGGCTCCGGCTCCAGCGCCGCCTTTCACCTGCTCTTCCTTCGGATTCATGTCAGCATCAGATATTTGATCTTTGCCCTTTGCATTACGAGCAATGATCGAAACCCGATCCATGTTGAAACCTGCATCTCTTAGCTCTTGTAGAGCCATTTCTGCATCTTGACGACTGGAGAAGACTCCAATAGCACGTCCGTATTGACCAATAGTCATAACTTTCTCCTTCTGCCTAGCAGGTTTTAACCTGCATTCAGTAAGCTGTGTTTCGTGCTTTTGCGTACAGCTCTATTGTTCTCACTGTGCTCTAGATCTTCATCGGCCCACAGGGATAAGGGAATATCGGCCAATAGAGAGGAAGGATGGAGGATGAGAAAGTAAGAGATGAAGAGCTATGACCAGACGGCCATCACTCCCTACAAGTTTTGCAGAATGGGAATGAATGCTACGGCTCCAGCAATGATCATGAGTCCAGCAGGCATGAATTTACGCGTTTTGGATAGCCGCACTGCAAAAACGATGATGAGTGCAACCGTCACGAGCGCCGCTAGCCATAGCCCTCCACTAATTCCAGCTAAGGACAAGATGCCAGCCAAAATCAGCAGTGCGCCGCTGACGCTACCCGAAATAAGAGAAGTTTTGCTCTGCGCCTGAACGTAGCCGATGATGCCGCCCACGATAGAAAGGATGCCGTAAGCGATCGCCGCCACAATAGCTAAATTCATAGGTTCTTGGATTTTTTGGATTTTAAGGATTTAGGGATTAAATTCTAGCGGAGTAACACGCGCCCATTTACAGTAATGAAATGGATGCCCAAGTCACTCACCCAATTCAATTTCTTCAGCGGCAAGCCGCTTCTTTGCTAATTTACCAGTCTGTCCTTAGCAGCGAAGTTGGAGTAGCTTTTCTTAACCTGCTGCAAGCTTTGCGGCAACCTGACTCCGACGGCATAAACTGTCTTCGAGCCTATGGCGATTGGTTTAATGCTCTGGCAATTCAGCGGCAAAGCTGGCAAGATCACCTGTTGACGCAGCTCCTCCGGGCTGAAAATCCCTTTAGCCAGCAGGCTCAGCGAACCGATTTAGCTAGCTTGCCGCCACCCTTACTGGCGGCTGCCCAGCACGATTTACAGGTTTTGCAACATCTCTATGCCTGTAGTGGTCAGCAACTTAGCCAGTGGGTACAGGCAGCAGCAGCACTGCCCGTTGCCCCAACAGCCTGGAATCAAACTCGCACGGGACATCCTCAGGCGGGGTTAGGAGGCATTCGCAAGTTACCGCTGTGGGTCAAGCTAGAAGGCATTGAAGATTGGTCAGGCGTGCTGGAAGATTTAGCTGCCTATTACCGCAAAGCTGGAGCCGGACTGTTTTCTGAATATCGCGCCGCGCGTTGGCAGTTTGGCAAGCTCACAGGAATTCCCTGTCCCGACCTGGTGCGACTCAAGGAATTGACGGGCTACGAGGCGCAGCAGGAAGCATTAATTAAGAACACAGAAGCGCTACTGGCGGGCTATCCAGCGCTGCATGTGTTGCTTTATGGCAGTCGCGGCTCGGGCAAATCGTCACTGGTGAAGGCGATGCTGACTCGCTATGCAGAGCAGGGCTTGCGGCTAATTGAGGTAGCAAAGGCTGACCTTCAAGATTTGCCTGCCATTGTGGATCAGTTGCGAGGAGTGCCACAAAAATTCATTATCTTTGTAGACGATTTGTCCTTTGAGGAAGATGAAGACGCTTATAAAGCGCTTAAAGTCGTTCTCGAAGGAAACCTAACGGCTCGACCGCAGAACATGGTGGTTTACGCCACTTCTAATCGACGGCATTTGATTCGTGAGTTTTTTGGCGATCGCCCCCGTCCCAGCGACGCAGACGAAATTCATAACTGGGATACGGTGCAAGAAAAGCTCTCGTTTAGCGATCGCTTTGGCTTAACGCTTACTTTTGAACCTGCAGATCAAAAAACCTATTTGGCGATCGTGCATCACCTGGCAAGTTTGGCAGAAATTCCCTTGACAGCCCAGGAACTGGAATATCAGGCGCTGCAATGGGCAACCCGTCACAATGGGCGATCGGGTCGCACTGCCCGCCAGTTCATTGACTTTCTACGTGCGAATCTCTTGTAAAGTACGAGCATGGAGGGATTCGAACCCCCGACCCTCAGGACCGGAACCTGATGCTCTATCCACTGAGCTACATGCCCTTAAACCTGAAGCGAGTATAGCATTTATAGGATTTTCATGCCTTACAAGTTACTATTTGTTTGCCTGGGAAATATTTGCCGCTCTCCTTCTGCGGAAAACATCATGGATCATCTGATTCAGCAGGAAGGATTGAGTGACCAGATTGTCTGCGACTCGGCTGGCACCTCTAGCTACCACATTGGCAGCCCACCCGATCGCCGCATGTCCGCTGCTGCCAACAAACGCGGTATCACCCTCACCGGTCAAGCTCGTCAATTTCATCCTGAAGATTTCGAGAAATTTGACCTGATCTTGGCGATGGACAAAGAAAATCGTCGCGACATCTTAACGCTCGACCTCAAAGAACAATATGGCGACAAGGTTAAGCTGATGTGCGACTTTTGCCGCCATCATCCCGATCAGGAAGTTCCCGATCCTTACTACGGCGGCACTGAAGGTTTCAATTATGTGATCAATTTGCTGCTGGATGCCTGTGAGGGGCTACTGGAGAAGGTAAAGGATGAGATATGAAGCGGTTCATTTCCCGTCCTTCATTCGTCCTTCATCTCTACTCCACCAAGTGATGCTCCATCGCAAACCGTACTAGCTCGGCTCGATTGTTAGTTTCGGTTTTGCGGAGCAGGCTACTCACATATTTTTCGACAGTGCGCGAACTTAGGTGAAGGCGATCGCCAATTTGAGAGTTAGAAAGCCCATCCGTTAGCAGATCTAGCACTTCCCATTCGCGAGGAGTGAGATCGAGGGCAATGGCGATCGCACTTGACTTAGGTTGTTCGTTTGGTAGATGTGGACTTTCGGCTTCTGTGGTGGGCGGTCGCATTCGCCAATCTAGCTGAATCATCTGCACCCGCTCCAGCAAGTTACGAATTACGGCTCCCAATTCTTCTAAATCAAAAGGCTTCGGCAAATAGGCATCACAGCCAAGCTGATAGCCTAGAATTCGCTCTTGAGTATTGGTGCGAGCGGTCAAAAAAATCACAGGCAATAGCCGAAACGCTGGCTGTCGGCGCACCTGTCTTACTAATTCATAGCCATCCATCTGCGGCATTGTGATATCTGTCACAATCAGATGGGGCTGATATTGATCGACCATAGCCAAAGCCTTTCGACCATCCTCAGCCGAAACAACTAAATATCCAGAAAGTTCGAGGTAGTCACTGATTGACAAACGAGTGCCAGGATCATCATCAGCAACAAGGATGGTCAGGGGCATGAGGTGCAGACAAATACATAATCACTCTTAGCCTAAGCCAAGATCGTCCTACGCGATTGCCAGAGGGACGACTTTTCTAAATCATTACACCGGATCAAGCAGAATATGACGTCAAGAGGATCGCTATCTACCTCTTCAGAGTAACGCATCCCCTCAATCTCAATTGCGTCACAAACAGAAAAGCGTAGCCAGGAAGAAAACTGACACATTTTTAGTAAAGCAAAGTCAGTCACGTTGCACAATAAATGGAAGCACCGTATTCGATTTAAACCAAACTTCGGAATTCTTTATATAAAGACCATCGTGATACTATCTGGTTGGTCTGACGACTGCACAGCAGTCACTTTTTCGGCGTGATTTCATGGTGTAGGAGACAACAGGAGTGCAAGAGAGTACCTCTGTGGGGTGTGCCAGTTCCCACTTACAGCGCAGCCAACCTGAGCCCATTCGGGTTGGTGTGATCGGAGTCGGCAGCATGGGACAAAAGCATACTAGAGTTCTCAGTCTGCTAAAAGATGTCGAGCTTGTAGGTGTCTCAGATGTAAACGTTGAGCGAGGTCTAGATACTGCTAGCAAATATCGCGCCCGCTTTTTTGAAGACTATCGCGAGTTACTCAAACATGTTGATGCGGTTTGCATTGCCGTTCCAACGCTGTTGCACCACGTCGTAGGACTGACCTGCCTTCATGCAGGCGTGCATGTACTCATCGAAAAACCGATCGCCGCCAGCATTGCTGAAGCCGAATCACTCGTCAACGCTGCTGCGGAATCACACTGTATTTTGCAGGTCGGTCACATAGAGCGCTTTAACCCTGCTTTTCAGGAACTCAGCAAAGTGCTGAATACTGAAGAATTGCTGGCATTAGAGGCTCATCGCATGAGCCCTTATTCTGACCGAGCCAACGATGTTTCGGTCGTGCTAGATCTGATGATTCATGATATTGATCTGCTGCTAGAGCTAGCAGGTGCGCCCATCGCCAAGCTGACAGCTAGTGGCAGTCGAGCAGCAGATTCAGGCTATCTAGATTATGTGACTGCTACCTTGGGCTTTGCTAATGGCATCGTTGCAACCCTAACGGCTAGCAAGGTAACGCATCGAAAGATTCGCCGCATTGCCGCTCACTGCAAAAATTCTTTGACTGAGGCAGATTTTCTCAACAATGAGATCCTGATCCACCGCCAAACGACCGCAAATTGCCTGACGGACTATGGGCAGGTGCTTTATCGGCAGGATGGGTTAATTGAAAAAGTTTACACCAGCAATATTGAACCGCTTCATGCTGAGCTAGAGCATTTTGTCCACTGTGTTCGAGGGGGAAACCAACCTTCGGTAGGAGGGGAACAAGCCCTTAAAGCTTTGCGCCTGGCTAGCCAAATTGAACAAATGGCAATGGATGGGCAAGTGTGGGAACACTGCGACATTAATCTCAGTACCAATGCTGCTGTTAAAATTTCGTAGCCTGCTCAAAACGCATTTTATTCAGGCAACATGCTCTTAAGGAATAGTGCTTGAACTACCAAAATGTCCATCTGAGGTGTCCGTTTGATAGATATTAAACTATCAAAACGTTTCAACCAAGGGAATGTTTTTCGGGTTCGGCTTTTCCTAAAGTTGAGTTAGGAGTAGGTGATTTAATAGGTTGAGTGCGATCGCTAGTCTATTTCAGCACGACCTAAAATGCTTTGGTAAGCAACGCTGCATTTAAATAGAAATATAGTTTTACTGCACTAAGTTAGTTAATACCTGCCTCAAATTCTGGGTCAAACTTATGCCCTCACCTTGAATGTTTTATGAGCGATTTAGGAAGTAGCAACCGCTCAAAAAAATCAGTTTTAATCATCGCTTGCACCGTCTTTACTAACCACAAAACGATTAGCAACGGTTTCGGGTTGAATTGCAGAAAGAATAATGTGACCAGAATCAGTAATAATCACTGCCCGAGTACGACGACCGTATGTAGCATCAACAAGCTGTCCGCGATCGCGAGCGTCAGTAATGATACGTTTAATAGGGGCGGATTCTGGACTCACAATAGCTATCACTCGGTTGGCGGATACGATGTTACCAAAACCGATATTGATCAGCTTAATGTCCATAATAAATAGAATGACCTAGCCGAGTAAAGGTTTAAAAAGTCTTAATCTCAATACTATCGACAAAAAAAATGACCAACAAGCTTAAATTCCCGAAAATCCCCGTTCTTTGCTTTTATTCTCCGTTTTTTCTACCTTTTGGCATAAATTCTTTGACTTAAGAGCCTATGATCGGCTAGCCATTCTAATTGAAATTTCTCAAGTTGAATGAAGCGACTGACTCAATTTTGTTGTGATTGAAAAGATGTTCTGCTTTGCAACCCGTTGACTTTACGACTCTCATGGCTGCCTGCGCGGAATTGCAGACAGATTGGTTGCCTGCTCGACTAGAGCAGGTCTATCAACGCGATCGCCACACCATCGCGTTGGCTCTGCGAACCTTAGATCAGCGAGCCTGGCTAACGCTATCCTGGCATCCGCAAGCTGCTCGCGTTTGCATTGGCGACCCACCGCCGCGTGTACCAGATACCTTTACCTTTAGCCAACAGCTTCAGCATCAGCTAAAGGGGTTGGCGCTGGTGACGATTAAGGCGATCGCTCCCTGGGAACGCGTTCTCGACCTGCAGTTTGCCCGTCGCCCAGGTGAAGACGCACTTTGGCATCTCTACGTCGAGATCATGGGCAAATACAGCAACGTGATTTTGACTAACCAGGAAGCTCTCATCGTCACGGCGGCGCATCAGGTCAGTTCCCAACAGTCGAGCGTACGCCCAATTCAAACGGGGCAACCTTACGAAGTTCCGCCCGCGCTGACTGATCCTGCTCCCAGCTTGAGTGAGGCTCAATCCCGCTGGCGTGAGCGAATTAGTCTTGTTCCTGGCTCGTTAAAGCGCAATATCCTGAAAAGCTATCGGGGACTCAGTTCTACTCTGATTGCTTCAATGGCACAGGCTGTTGAACTGGAGCCCGATCAACCGACGGATAGCTTAAGCGATCGCCACTGGCAACAGCTATTTGACTGCTGGCAAACCTGGCTACGAGCACTAGAGCAACAGCAGTTTCAACCGGGTTGGTTGACGCAGGGCTATACCGTTATGGGCTGGGGCACTGTTGAACCTGTCAAGTCTGTGCAGGATTTGCTCAACCGTTACTACACTGACCAGCTCAATCAGCAAGAATTTTCACAGCTGCGCCACCAAATTGGACAAAAATTAAGCAACATTCTGAAAAAGTTAAACGTTAAAGCGCAGGACTTTCGAACTCGTCTCCAGCAGTCTGACCAGGCAGATGACTATCGAGAACAGGCAGATCTGCTGATGGCGCATCTGCACGAATGGCAACCAGGTATGAAGGCGATCGCCCTGGCTGATTTCACCACCGAAAGACCGATTACCATTCCGCTCAATCCAGAAAAAAACGCCGTCCAAAATGCTCAAGCGCTTTACAAACGACATCAGAAGTTGAAGCGATCGCGAGCTGCGCTAATTCCCTTGTTAGATGAAGTCCAGGCAGAAATCGCCTATTTGGAGCAAGTCGAAGTCGCCATTTCCCAGCCAGAGCAATACCAAACTCCCGATGATCTGCTTTCCCTCGCAGAAATTCGCGATGAACTGATCCAGCAAAAATATCTTGAAGCCCCTGACCGCCGTAGTTCTGCCCCTCCCAGCACCGATTTTCGTCGGCAGCAAACGCCCGGGGGGCACGAAGTTCTAATTGGACGCAACAACCGCCAAAACGATCAGCTAACTTTCCGTTTGGCGGGAGACTATGACCTCTGGTTTCACGCTCAGGAAATTCCCGGTAGCCATGTGCTGCTCAGGCTTCAGGCAGGTGACGTTCCTGATGAAGCAGACCTCCAATTCACGGCTGACCTGACCGCCTACTACAGCCGCGCTCGTCAAAGCGAACAAGTTCCCATTATTTACACTGAACCTAAACACGTCTACAAACCCAAAGGCGCAAAGCCTGGAATCGCCATCTACAAAAACGAACGGGTCATTTGGGGGCAACCTCAGCGGGTGAAGTAGACCGGAATACTGATTCGTATTCCATGAAAAAATGGGCACGAGTCTGCACTCTTTGCCCATTCCGTAGTCGCTTACAGCAACGCCATAGACTAAAACACATCACAGCTTAAGCAATGTGCTTTTTATCTATGGCGTTGATTTCAAAACTAACGAAATCTTGTCAAAACCTACGGCAGCGGGTGGAACAGCAGGTCAGGGAAAAAGCGGTTAAATTCAATCAAAGCTCCAGCAATAACAAACAGGCAAGCTGTCGCGAACACCGGAGCGGTCGATAGATATTTCAGGAGATACTGCGATTGCATGAATATGCTCCAAACATTCAGAAGATGAATTAAGTTGTCGGTTGCGTAGGTTGGGTTAGCGCTAGCGTAACCCAACAAAACTGAAATTAATGCTGGATTTCACGAGAGTTCGATCCAACCCAATTCAGCAAGTTTGTCAGCTAGAAGTTAACAGAATTATCGAGGTGAAATTGGAATTTCTTCTTCTTTCGCGACTAATTCGCCACTCAATAACTCTTTAATGGCTGCTAGGGGCCAAAGGAGAGAAGAGAGGATGATACCAATGGCACGAGGCACATCGATAACGACTTCATTCATTTCAGGGTCTTTTTCACCGCGTACCGAGATTAGGTAAGAGCGACCAGACCAGCCAATCAATCCGGCAATGTAAAGGAAGAGAATGCCAGGAATAAGAAACTCGCCTGCATGATTCAGACGACCATCTACAACCAAATGGGGCAAACCTTCGGGACCACAAAGCAGATTATCACCGTAGAAATCAAATCGCTTTTTAGCTTGTTCTGTCTTAGCGTTAGAGGCACGCTGTTGAAAAGCGGGGGTGTCAGCGCAGGGGGTTAACCCGGAGACATCAGCAGAGGCAGGAGGTGCAAAACCTGCCCATAGAAAAAGAACTAGCACTAGAGCAAACAATCGTTGCATGGAATTGTTTCCCTTTATTACAAAAAGCAAAGTCTTTTGTACAAAAAAATTAAGTTATTTGTACAAACAAAGTTGAACTTCAGAGCAATCATACTCTCACAGGGAAACCCAGTAAAGTTAAGCTTTTAAAAGAAATTGATTGAATAGAAGTTTGGGCTTTTTAGCAACGTATGGCAACGATTTTGGCAATTGAAACGAGTTGTGATGAAACGAGCGTTGCGGTGGTGCGCGATCGCCAGGTGTTGAGCAATGTGGTTTCGTCTCAAATTGCCATTCACCAGCAGTATGGCGGCGTGGTGCCAGAGGTGGCATCTCGTCAGCACGTAGAGATCATTAATTGGGCGATCGCCCATTCCTTGGAGCAGGCTCAACTCGACTGGTCTGGAATTGATGGCATTGCTGCAACTGCTGCACCAGGGTTAGTTGGAGCGCTATTGGTTGGTTTAACGGCTGCAAAAACGCTGGCAATGCTGCACCAAAAGCCATTTCTAGGTGTGCATCACCTGGAAGGGCACATCTACGCTTCCTACTTGAGTGAACCAGCGCTGGAACCCCCGTTTCTCTGTTTGCTCGTCTCTGGTGGGCACACCAGCCTGATCTACGTCAAAGATTGCGGTCACTATGAGACGCTGGGTCAAACCCGCGACGATGCTGCTGGAGAAGCTTTTGACAAAGTAGCAAGGCTGATGAACTTGGGCTATCCGGGTGGACCCGTGATCGATCGACTGGCAGCTGAGGGCAATCCCCAGGCTTTTTCCTTGCCTGAAGGTCAGGTTTCCCTTCCAGAAGGCGGCTACCATCGCTATGACTCTAGCTTCAGTGGCTTAAAAACTGCTGTGCTGCGGTTGTCCCAAAAGCTGCAGCAGTCCGAGGGAGCTT
Organism: Oculatella sp. FACHB-28; assembly: GCF_014696015.1. Lineage (NCBI taxonomy): Bacteria > Bacillati > Cyanobacteriota > Cyanophyceae > Oculatellales > Oculatellaceae > Oculatella > Oculatella sp. FACHB-28. The sequence continues at coordinate 127,597 of NZ_JACJPJ010000050.1, forward strand.
TGCCTGTGGCGGATCTGGCTGCCAGTTTTCAGGATACGGTGGCGCGATCGCTCACCAAACGGGCGATCGCTTGTGCCCTCGACTATGGGCTAGACACCATTGCGGTTGGCGGTGGTGTTGCGGCTAACAAAGGGTTGCGTCGTCGCCTCCAAGCTGCCGCCGCAGAGCGCAATCTGCGCGTGCTGTTTCCGCCCATGCAGTTTTGCACTGATAATGCTGCGATGATTGGCTGTGCAGCTGCCGATCATTTCAACCGGGGACACAGATCACCGCTGACCTTGGGGACACAATCTCGAATGGCGATCGCCAACGTCATGCAGCTTTATGCGACTTAGGAAATTTGTGAGCCAGGTTTTGTCCTCAAGGGGCAAACGACTGCTTGCTATCACCAAAACCTGATTTAACTCAATCAGAACTCATGCTTCGCGACAATCCTTTGAATTTGAGCTGCCACTTCCTCTGGCTGCTCAACCATCGCTAGGTGTCCACAGTCAGGAATTTCAACCACATTGTTGCCGCAGCATTCAAACGAAGGGTGAAAACTGGCCAAGTGACGAACGTACTGAGGTTCCATGATCGTGTCTTCTGCCCCAGCAATAAAGTACACAGGCTGCTGCAGTCGGGAAACAACCTGGGGCAGACTGTGAACCTCTGTCTCTGTCGTTGAGTCCAGTAGTGTTCCCAGAGCGGCTTCTGGATGTGCCGCGACCCAATCTACTAACCGCTGCTTACCCCACTGCCGCGTTAGTGGACGCGCCACATTCATCCGCGACATCGGCAGATCGAGCAGCGGCAAACGACAGAGCCAGCGTGGACGCAGCTTGACCAACTGCTGCCCTGCTGCCCGAAACCGCTCAAACTCCTCTTTGAGGTAAATACCACCACCCGAATTTACACACACAACCCCTCTAATTTTCTGGGGTAGCTGATCGGCAGCCCATAGAGAAATACTGCCTCCCAGAGAATGACCTACCAACCAGGCAGTTGAAATTTCAAGCTGCTCCAGCAAAACAGTCAAGTCTTGTGCATAAGCAGCTGGAGCATATCGAGAAGGAACCGTTAAAGTAGCGTTTTGCTTTAGAACACTCGATTGAGCAACTGAACTAGTGCTGCCTGACTGAACTCGGTCGAACTGAGTTGAGCGCTCGGATGAGCTGTTCTGCTCAGCAGCAGACATTTGTGGCGATGAAGCTTGACTGGAAGGCTTAGGGGTTGCAGCTTGCGAGCGACCAAATCCTCGCAAGTCATAGGATAAGCATTGATAGTGAGGCGATAGCTGCTGAATGGTAGGCCGCCAATATTCACGGCTCAGCAGCCAGCCGTGAACAAAAACCAGAACGACAGAGCTATCTCTGGGAGGAGTTAGCTCATAGGCGTGAGGGACTCCCAGGACATCAACGGTTTTGACCATACTTCTATGGTATCTCGAAGCGCTCTGAAATCTGGCATTTCTGATCGCCTTACTCGTTCATCGTCTTGTAAGTCGCGACAGCCGAAGGCGAGATCCGATTCAAATATCGAAAGATCCAATACTTGAATACTGTATCTAAAATTACAGGAAAGGTTGCAATAAACAAGAAAATAAAATCTCGATTGGCAGGCAGTCCTAAGTGTCTAGAAACCCCCTCCAAGATGACTTCCCATCCATGAGGTGAGTGAAAACCGACGAAGGTATCAGTCAACAAAATAATAATAAAGGCTTTAGCGCTATCGCTAAGTCCATAAACCAACTCATCAAAAAATGACTTTAAAACTTCAATCTCTCGTTTGCTGAAGTAAATAACACCTGTAAATGCAATTAAAGAGATTAAGTCAGAAAAAACATTTTTAATTGCGTTAGAGCTTCTCTGGCGATATTCCTCCTCGATCTCAGATGCCCTGCGTCGTAATACTTCTGCGATCGCTTCTTCAGAAACCGGTGGAGCCTTACCAATGAAACTTTCAAACCTAATTCTTTCCTCATATCGGTGCAGTTCATCCAGTGCCTCTTCTTCCATTTCTGCATTTAGAAAAACTTCGGACTGCTCCTCATCTCGGAGAGAGTCAACCAGCGGTCCGATTAGAAAGTTCTTCGAGATTTGCTGAGTTAGCAGCGGAATGATAATGAGCAACAGAACAAATCTTAAGGAAATAACGGTTCTAGCTTTGGAGCTACGGAAACTATCAACAACCTGCTCTTCCGCTTTAGGATCGAGTTCTCGTTTAATTCGATCTACCGTTCTTAGAATCGACCTGGGCAAAACTCCAGTTTTATCAGCAATAGAATCACCGTCGGTTGATAAATCTGGCTTAGGCTGCTTCTTGGCTGACTGATCCGGTGAATTATTTTGAGGTTCAATACGCCCTGGCTGCCGCACTTTTACATCAGTAATCTGAGTGGATTCTGAAATTGAAATTAAGGAGGAAGGCTTTTGTCTGACAGAACTATAGCGAGCAAGAACTTCATCTACTATTCTGAGCTTCTTTAGAATAAGACCGGGTTTGTCGATAATGCTGATTGCACGTAAATCAGCATTTTCTTCTAACTGAATCTCGGTAATTTTTTGATTGGAAATCTGCAAAATGGAGCTGCTGGTTTTGAACTCTGCCAGCCTCACTTTTGCAATGTTCAAGTACTTCGTCAGTTCTGATTGAAAGTAATCCTGTGCGCTCTTGCTATAAGTTCCATAGTCAGTCGATATTTTACTGCCACCAAAATGGGCATCTTCGATCGCTTTGATTCTTAAAGCAGCTTCATAAGCCTCGTCTAAGGCACGCTCTGGTGTTCTCAGAAACCACTGATTAGCACCCTGCAAATACCCTTTAATCGTTGCCAAAAGAGATGTTTTCATATGTGGTTTAGCGGGTGCCTAACATGTTTTCTAGCAGCTTATGTCTAAAGATATTCAACTTTTGTGTTTAAACAATCCAATTTATTCATACTAATCTTAAAGGAGTTGTGAAAGGGGTCCCTGACGAAGTGCTTTTCTCACGGACTGTTCGTCTTACTGTTGATTTAGGACCGCTGTAGATTTGGCAGGCAAGTAAACTTCAAGCTCAATAAACCTTGATAATGCCTAACTTATAATAAGGCTAGAAAACTTCCTAGTATTTAAAGGTTAAGGTACGTAGTATCATATCAAATCCGTCCTCCAGCTCGTCCGTTGTGACTGCCTCTGTTTGGCTCGTCGGCTCAACTCGGAGTGGTAAGACGAGCCGCTTGATTGAGAAATTTCAGGTTCTAGCTCAGTTTTTTGCAGAACAGCCTCATCCTCATCCTGCTCCTGCTACCTTGGTCTTTGCTGCCAATGGAGATAATCGGATTGACCTGGCAGACCGCATTGCAGTAGCCACTCAAGCTCAATTTCCCTTTGATTCCACAACTCCACTTGGCTTTTTCCAGAGTGAGGTTGTGCTGTTTTGGCCTCTGCTGGCACAACAGTTGGGCTTAAAGACTCAATTTCCGCTGCGGCTGCGCCCGGAGACTGAGCAGGAATTAGCGACGCGGCTATGGCGACCTGAGCTAGATGACGGACGGCTTAGTCAGGAAGGAGTCAGTGAGTATTATCTGGTGCGTCGAACACTCGATTTGCTGCAGCTAGCCGCAAGTGGGGGCATCCCCACGGAGGACATTGCCAGCGTCTTAAAGGATGGGTTTGCGGGGCAGGAGGGGTCGGCTGACCTCTGGGACTGCATGCAGGAAGTGTTGCTGCGCTGGCAGACGTGGTGTCTGGAGCGAGGACTGCTGACCTATGGGATTATTTCTCAGCTTTACTGGCGATATTTGTTGCCGCATCCCACTTATCAACAGCAGCTTAAACGCCGCTATCGGGCGATCGCCGCTGATGATGTGGATGAATACCCGGCGATCGCCCGTTTCCTCTTCGAGTTTTTGCTCGATCAGGGTATTCCCGGCGTGTTTAGCTATAACCCAGACGGTTCAATTCGATTAGGTTTGGGCGCTGATCCTGACTATCTAGCTGGATTAGCTGCACGGTGTCAGGTTGAAACCTTATCTCCCCAACCAGACAGTTTGACTGAAACCTGGGGTGAAACGATAGTGAACTGGATTCAAGAACCGCTATCGCTACCCGAGCTGCCAGATTCTATCTATTCAATTCAAACCACTTCTAGAGCACAACTGCTGCGCCAGACGGCAGAAGTGATCACATCGGCAATTCACTCTGGGCAGGTGCAGCCTCAGGAAGTAGCGGTGATTGGACCCGGTTTGGATGCGATCGCCCGATACACGCTGCGAGAAATTTTGACCAGTCGGGCGATCGCCGTCGAATCACTCAACGATCAGCAGCCGCTCAACAGTTCCCCCATGATTCGCGCTTTGCTAACCCTGATGGCATTTATCTATCCGGGGCTAGGGCATTTGATCAACCGCGATGCCGTTTCTGAAATGTTGGTCGTGCTGAGCCAAACTCCTGCCTTTGATGCGGGGCGATCGGGACTCGACCTAGCGAGAATTGATCCTGTGCGGGCAGGGTTACTAACCGACCACTGCTATCTTCCTGACTCCGAGCACCCCCAACTCCTTCCCGCTAATGCCTTCCCTCGCTGGGATCGGTTGGGTTACCAAGCAACTAGCTTCTATACCGACCTACTGCAATGGGTCGAGACGCAACAAATTCAGCAGCAACAACGCCTAATCCCTAATCCTGTTGTTCTGCTCGATCGTGCTACTCAGCGCTTCCTCTCGGGTGGTAGCAACTTACCCTACGACCAACTTGCCGCCCTCAGAGAACTGATGGAAACCGCCCAACATTACTGGGAGGTAGATAATCGGCTAAGACAAGCTGATGCAGCAGGTTCCGTAGCAAGTCGGGCAGAATCTCCAGTCTCTGCCAGCGTCGGACACTTCATTCAGCTATTGCGCGACGGGACGATAACAGCAGACCCTTTTCCCGCTCGTCCAATCGGTCCAACGAGTCAGGCAGTCACCTTGGCGACCATCTTTCAATACCGCTCAAACCGTCGTTTTCATCGCTGGCACTTCTGGCTTGATGCAGGCTCAGCCCTTTGGCTAACGGGGGGTGGACCTTTATTTGGCGCACCTCTATTTTTGCAATCTTGGTCAGGACGCCCCTGGACAGCGGCCGAAGCCACGGAAGCCGATCAGCAACGCCTCCAGCGCCAAATCTTAGACCTTCTTGGTCGAGTGGGTGAACGAGTCTACTTGTGCCACAGTGAACTAGCCACCAACGGGCAAGAGCAAAACGGGCCGTTACTCAACCTGGCAAATTCTGCCACGGCAGCCTTCTCCGAATATGCTTTAGAGAAATATGCTCCAGAGTTGGTTTGACTAAAGTGTTCAACTCAGTGCAAGTCATTCAATAAATTCCACCCGATAGAAATTTCTTTGTTTTCGCCGTTAACGCCTCCGTTGCCATCTGTATAATGTCCTGATATTCCCAAGATGGCAGTATCAGCATCCGGTAAAATCGCTTCAGCGAGTCGAGAAACTAAATCGTGATTGCAGTGTATCCTGGTAGTTTCGATCCGATTACGCTGGGTCATCTGGATATCATTGAGCGAGGCTGTCAGCTCTTTGATCAGGTGATTGTGCTGGTATCGACGAACCCTAACAAAACGCCGCTGTTTTCAGCGCAGAAACGGATAGAGCAAATTTGCTTGACCACCCGTCATCTGCCCAACGTTGAAGTTGATAGCTTTGACGGTTTGACTGTAACCTATGCAAAAATGCGAAAAGCTGGAGTGCTGTTGCGGGGTCTTCGAGTCCTCTCTGATTTTGAGAAGGAACTCCAGATGGCTCATACAAACAAAACGCTCTCAGACGATGTTGAAACCGTTTTTCTAGCCACTTCAAACGAGTACAGCTTTCTGAGTAGCAGCCTAGTTAAAGAAATCGCTAGGTTTGGTGGTCCTGTAGATCATCTTGTCCCTCAACCCGTTGCCCTGGATATCCATCAATGTTACGCCAAGACTCCGACCGTATTAGCCCCGACCGTAGCGGAAGTACCCCACACGCCGGAGTCTCCGCTGGAGGTTCCTACGGAGATGCAGCCCGAATAGGCGGCCTTGATATCCAGCGAGAGCTCAATAAGCTGGAAGAGATGATTCTCGACAGTCCCCGGATTCCTCTGAGCAAGCGGACTTTGGTGGACGAAGAGCAGTTGCTCGATCAACTTGACTTAATTCGACTGAACCTGCCAACGGCATTCCAAGAAGCGGCAGAAGTGGTTCGTCACAAGGAAGACTTGTTGTCAGAAGCAGAGCAGTATGCTCAAGAAATTTTGGAAACTGCAGAGCGACGGGCCGCCCAAATCTTGGATGAGATGGGTTTAATTCGGCAAGCTGAGCTAGAAGCACAACAAATTCGGCAGCGGGTGCAGCAGGAATGTGAAGCCGCACAAGAGCAAACGATGGCTGATATTGATCGAATGCGCCGCCAAGCTCAGCAGGAATTAGAGGAAATTAGGAAGCGGGCGATCGCCGAATCCGAGGAGATCCAGCAAGGCGCAGATGACTACGCCGATAGCGTCCTCAAAGGCATGGAGCAACAGCTTAGTGACATGATTCGTGTCATTCGCAATGGTCGTCAACAGCTTCACCCAGAGCCACCTGCTCCACAAAAGCCACGGGAATCTAGTAGCCCCTCTGCAAATCGCCCTACCCCAGCTCAAAAATCTGCGTCAGAGCGATCGAAGAGCTAGTAGTCTAGACTTCTGTAGGAAGACAATTTGTAGGAAGGCAAACCATGCGGCTGTCACAGATGCTCTTTTTAACCCTGCGGGAAGATCCAGCAGAGGCAGAAATTCCCAGTCATAAACTGCTGCTGCGGGCAGGATACATGAGGCGAATTGGCAGTGGTCTTTATGCCTACCTACCGCTGCTGTGGCGCGTCCTCAAGAAAGTCTCACAAATTGTGCGAGAAGAAATGGACGCTGCCGGAGCGCAGGAATGCTTGCTAACTCAGTTGCAGCCCTCAGAGTTATGGCGCGAATCGGGCCGGTGGGATACCTACACCAAAGCTGAAGGCATCATGTTCGCCTTAAAAGATCGGCAGGATCGCGAATTGGGGCTAGGTCCAACCCATGAAGAAGTCGTGACGGCGATCGCCCGTGACATGATCCGCTCCTACCGTCAGTTGCCGGTCAACCTCTATCAGATTCAAAGCAAATTCCGAGATGAAATCCGCCCCCGCTTTGGTCTGATGCGTGGGCGAGAATTCATTATGAAAGATGCCTACTCCTTTGATATGGATGAGGCAGGCATGAAAAAGTCCTACGAAAAGATGTATCACGCTTACAACAACATCTTTCGGCGGTCCGGATTGGCATTTCGGGCTGTCGAGGCAGATTCGGGGGCGATCGGTGGTTCCGGTTCCCAGGAGTTCATGATTCTAGCGGACGCAGGGGAAGACGAAGTTCTCTACACGGAGGACGGCAAATACTCTGCCAACGTCGAAAAAGCGGTTTCCTTACCGCTCGATGCTGAACCTTCCGGTTTCAAGAAATACGAGAAATTAGAAACCCCTGGAACGCCAACCATCGCTACCCTCTGCGATTTCCTCAAGTGTTCACCCACGCAGATCGTCAAAAACGTACTTTACCAGGTGACGTACAACAACGGCATGAACGTGCTGGTGTTAGTCAGCATCCGGGGCGATCAGGATGTCAACGAAGTGAAATTGCAAAATGAACTGGTAAAACAGGCAGATCAGTACGGTGGCAGCACAGTGATTGCGCTAACCGTTCCTGATGCTGAGGCCCAACAAAAGTGGGCGGCAAAACCCTTGCCGCTAGGTTACATTGCTCCTGATTTGGGTGATGATTACATTCAGTCATCCAAAAATTTAGCTCCAAAGTTTTTGCGAATAGTAGACCCAACCGCAGTTGAGCTAAAAAACTTTGCGACAGGAGCAAATGAATCAGGGCATCACGTCGTTGGGGCAAATTGGGGTGAGCAGTTTCAGCTTCCCAAGCTAGCTGTAGATTTGAGAAAAGCCCAAGCAGGCGATCGCGCCCTACATGACTCCAGCCAAACCCTCCAAAGTGCCAGAGGCATTGAAGTTGGTCACATTTTCCAACTCGGCTTGAAATATTCCAAGTCAATGGGTGCAACCTACACGACTGAGCAGGGTGAACCCGCTCCCATGTACATGGGCTGCTACGGGGTGGGTGTGTCTCGACTGGCACAGGCGGCCGTTGAGCAATCCTACGATAAGGATGGAATCATCTGGCCCGTGGCGATCGCTCCCTATCATGCGATCGTCGTCATTCCCAACATTGCCGATGCCAACCAGGTAGAAGCGGCTGAAAAGCTGTATACCGAACTGAATCAGGCTGGTGTAGAAACCTTGCTCGACGACCGCGACGAACGGGCCGGAGTCAAATTTAAAGATGCTGACCTGGTCGGTATTCCGTTTCGGATTGTGACGGGGCGATCACTCCAGTATGGCAAAGTCGAAGTGGTCAAACGTGCTACCCGCGAATCTGAAGAAATTGCTCTGGATCAAGTGCTGCCTACCCTCAAGCAATGGATCGCTGAAGCTCTCTCTTAACCCGATATGGAATTCTTCACCATTCTTCTGTCCGGCTTGCTGGGTATTCTTTCCCCAGCTGGCTTGGTTATCGACAGCGTAGCTGAAAATGCCATCCGCGATCAGTTAGAGGACGTTGAGCAGCTAGAAGTCCGGGTGGATAACGCACCCAGCTACCAAATCTTGCAGGGTAAAGTTCAGCGAGTCAGAATTGCTGGACGTGGACTCTTTCCTGTAGAGGCTTTGCGAATCGACACGGTGGAAGTGGAGACAGATGCGATCGCCATCGATCCTGAGCGCCTCCAGGAGGGTCAGGCTGCGCTGGAGCAACCCTTGCAGGCAGGAATCCGACTGGTATTAAAGCAAGCAGACTTAAACCAGGCTTTGCAATCTCCTGAAATTGCCGAACAGTTGCGTGATTTTAGCGTCAATCTAGTTAGCCGTTCAGGAGCTGAGGAATTACAGCGTTATGACTTCATCGACCCGCAGGTAGAGTTCATAGGCAACGATTCCGCAGGTAGCACGGCTCTAGGTCGCATACGAATTCAAGTCATTCTACGCGAACAGGAAACTCAAGAAGATTTGCAAATTCTTGCAGAATTGGGATTAGAAAAAACCTCAGCCCTACAGCTTCAGATTGTTGAGCCAATCGTCCGTGCCAATGGAGAACCCGTTCCGCGCCAGCTTATTCAGCCATTGATTGACGGCATCAACCAACAGCTCAACCTGAATAATTTAGAAACTTTTGGCATCACAGCTCGACTTCTACAGGTAGAGTTAACCCCTGAAGCGCTGAATTTAGCTGCATTTGTTCAAATTCGTCGGCCTTGAACTCCGGAAACCGGGTTAGCACTGCTGTAATTAGAGAGCTGAGATAAATTCAACCCCTTTCGAGTTAAATCAGGGCTTCCTCAACTCTCACGCTGTCTGTTATTCAGGAGGAACCTGCTATGCGTGATCATCAGCCATCAGATCAGCCAACCCATCAGTCACTAGAATCATCGGACTACCCACAGCCAGAGACAGAATCGTTTCCTGAAGGCAATCGGCTCTCTCGCCGTATTCCACTTGGATTACTCGCAGGAATATCTGCCGTCGTTGTGCTAACAGGCAGCGCTACAGCCTGGTGGACATGGAACTTTGCGGCTAGGAACGCTGACCCTAGCAAAACTGCTCCTGCTACCATACAGCCCTCCCCAGTGGAATCGCCTGCGACAAACGTTCCCATAGAATCACCTGCTGCTCAAGCACCTGAACCCCAGTCCAGCAGTCCCGTAAAAGAGCAAACTGCTGAAGTTTACTGGCTGGGTGTCAATGCTGAACAGTTAGAACTAGTCGCTAGTCCAGTTTCACTGCCAACTGATCAGCCTGATGAGGCACTGAAAGTAGTATTTGAAGATTTGCTCCAAGGACCAAGCGAATCAGCAGCGTTCTCCGAAATTCCTGAAGGCACTGAACTGCGCGAGGTAACCGTTGAGAGTGACGGAGTTCATGTTGACCTATCTGAGGACTTTACCGTCGGCGGCGGTAGTGCATCTATGACGGGCAGGTTGGGACAAATAGTCTATACCGCCACTAGCCTGGAACCAGAAGCCAACGTTTGGATCTCGGTAGAAGGAGAACCCCTAGAAGTACTAGGTGGAGAGGGTTTAGTCGTTGACCAGCCAATGACCCGTGATGGCTTTGAGCAGAACTTTGCCCTCTAGAGCAATTCGCCGGAAGCACTAGCAATCCTAGATTTAGCTGTGAAGATAGGTGGGTTGTGAGAGACACCCCTTGCCAGGGGGACACTCTCACAGCCTATTTTGGATTGCTATAGTATCAGGCTGCTGTCTGCTAGTTAAGGTAAAGGCCCGGAAGTGTCTGGCCTGCTGCTCAATGCGGGTGGCAAGGCGATCGCACACCAAGCTGCACAATTCAAAGATCAGATCGTCTTCCACACTGTAGTAGGCTGAGGTGCCAACGCTGCGGCGGCTGAGAATGCCAGCTTGCAGCATGACCTTCAAGTGTTTAGAAACATTGGCCTGACTGGTTGCGGTTGCCTCAACCAAGTCTTGAACACACTTTTCACCATCTCGCAGCGAGTTCAAGAGTTTCAGACGCATCGGTTCACTCAATACACCGAAGTACTCAGCAACTTGCTGCACAATTTCTGGCGGTACAGACTCGGCTGGTTTCATGCAAATCTAACCCCGAAAGGACTGATCCCAGATTGTACCAGTCAACCCATCTATGCCAATAGAGTAATAAAACACAAGCGGAACAGGTTCTATGTAGCAATACGAAAGGTTGACTAGGCTAAATCACTAGAATTGCGTAAACGAATAAGCTGACGGCGCATTTGGGGAGATGCTTCCACCTCAGGCAGCTCTTTTGCCTCAACATGAATCTGAACTGGTTCCAGATAATCATCAGCCCCACAGGTGAATGCATCTAGCAACATTTCTAGAAGCTCTTCGCGATCGCGCAGAACGCCCTTCTCCTCAATCAGCCTAAATTTGAGGCGAATTTCACAATCGTAGACACCAACTTCAGAATTAACAGGCTGATACTCTAAAGAACTAGATTTCATCTGAGAAACAGCACCTATTGTGCTGCGATTAAGAGGGTGGTTTTCAGATCTGGTTCAACAAAAGTTTCATCAATTTTGCTTTTGCAATTGACCTGCCCTTAAAGACTTACTGCTTAAAGATAGGGATTTCTTGCTATGCAGGGCTTGTGTGTTTGTTGCTTAGACTTAAAGTAGCATTCCCTTGAAGATGATCAGATCCGCTAATTAGCTGAATTCAAATTAATGGACTGTTAAAGCTTTTATAATAAGTCAGCGATAGCTTCACCGTTCCCTAACACAAGTAGATCTGTATCGTCGAATTAGCAATAAGCGCTTACTAAAACTATTTTCTACTTTTCAGACCAGGGCATTCATGAAATCTCTGTAAGAACTCTCTAATGTCTTTACAGAGACTTTAAACCAGCTTTTAGTTAGATATCTAACTACCTAGAAAGTACCATTTGCCACCCATGCTTGCTTCTCAATAAGTTTAGTAACATCAGATATCTCTGCACCGGGATATCTCCAGACTCCACAAGGTGCCTGAATCGTGGTGAGTATATGGGTAGGGCATTTTTAAACTACGGGTAAAAAGATATCCTGGTTCAGACCAGTATGATACAGGAGTAAACGTTAAATACGTTTGATTCTAGTCTCTTTAATGCAGACTCAAGAGAGCGTTCGTCGCTACATTTTACACTTGACTTGAACTTGTACTGATCGATGATTTGAGGTTAGGTGTCTTTTTTTGACACTATGCTTTTCGTAAATCTTTTTGTTACAAATAGGTTGCTTTGCTAATAGCGAAACTAACTTCAGTGTCTAATTCAGTAGCGATTAGTTTTCGGATACAGGTATTAGCACGGTAACTGAGAATTCAGTATGGTGTGGGTAGGACTTGTGTTACATCAAAGGGTTATCAACCCAACTTTGATTTAGAACCAAGTGTGAAGAAGAGGAAAGAAGCTAAAGGAAGGGTACGCTCTCAAACCTTTCAACAGTGCCATTCCTGGGGGCGATAGTGTAAACAATCCTGGCAAGGTCCGATTGGATTTACAGCGCAGCGGATGTAGCTGGAGCGGGCATTAAATTGGCAGGTGATGTCGCCAATGATGTAACCAATTCCTTCAACGTAGTGCTGATCGGGGGCAAGATGGAAATTGGGTAGACCACGATTGGTGGTTGAGGGAAGGGCTAACCGAAGTCTCTCTTGGGCTTGAGTGTCTACGCGACGCATTACCCAGATTGAGAACAGGGAGGGGGTCAAGCCAAGAATGAGAATTAGGAGTGCGACTAACACGGCTTTCTGGTTTGACAATGAGCTAAGTGGACGAGCAGGACTAGATTTTACCTACTTTCTTATCCTTGGGTGGGAAAAAGCTTTTGGACTATTCTGAATCTAACGCTATTGAATCTGCAGGATTAGCCGCGCCAGGTTTAGATAAATCAGAACTCCCAGTACGTCTACGGCTGTTGTAATAAATGGAGCAGACATTAGTGCAGGATCAAGACCAATAGTTTGAAAGAGAAATGGTAGGGTTGATCCTGCAACTGAAGCCAAAATTGAGATAGCAACTAGGCTAACTCCAACGGCGATCGCCACAACCCAACTGCCTTGAAGCACATAAGCCCAGATCAGCACGACCAGTCCCAACATCAAACCCAGGAAGGCCCCCGCGATCGCCTCTCGACGAATCACCTGCAGGGCTTTTTTCCCCTGAATCTCATCTGTGTTTAAGCCTCGAATCACGACCGTGGAAGATTGCGCTCCGACGTTTCCACCCGTGCCGATTAGGAGAGGAATAAATGCTGCTAGTGCCACAACCTGCTGCAAAATTTCTTGCTGGCTGCGAATTACAGCACTGGTCGCAGTATTAGTAATCAGTAGCACAAACAGCCAAACAACCCGCCTGCGGGCTACAGTTAGCAGATTTGTTTGGAAATAGCTGTCATCGCCGGACTGCACGCCACCTAGGGTATAGATATCTTCCGTTGTTTCCTCTTCCAGGATGTCGAGCACGTCGTCTACGGTAATGATTCCAACAAGGCGCTGTTCTGCATCGACAACGGGCACTGCGAGGAAGTCATAGCGTTGAATGATTCGAGCGGCTTCTTCTTGATCAGTATCGGTCTGAACGTAGACGATTTCGCGAGTCAGAACATCGCCAATTTTTTGGTCTGGCTGAGCCGTTACCAACGCACGGAGGGAAAGGGTACCGATCAAACGACGAGCAGCATCAGTAACGTAGAGGTAGTAAATGGTTTCACTCACGTTAGCTAGATTGCGGATACGTTCGAGTGCTTGAGCGACCGTCCATCCTTCTTTAAGGGAGACGTACTCTGGGGTCATGATCCGTCCGGCAGTGCCCGATTCGTAGCCTAATAGCAAGGCTGTAGCGCGTCGTTCTTCTAGGCTGAGTTGTTCCAGAATGCGAGTGACAACTTTGGCGGGCAATTCATCAAACAGGCGCACTCGATCATCGGGCGACATTTTATCGACGATATCGAGTACGTCTTGCCGCTTAAATTCTTCGATTAGCGTTTGCTGGACGGTGGAATCTAAGTATTCGTAGACTTCGATCGCCTCACTTTTGGAAAGTAGGCGAAAAGCGATCGCCTGCATCGGTTCGGGCAGACCTTCAATCGCTTCAGCAATGTCCGCAGGTTGAACGGGTACGAGTAGTGCTTTGGCCCCTATCAGGTTTTCTTGCTCCAAAAGAGCCTGAAGTTGCGATCGCACCAATTCTCGCAGTTCTCTACGAGAAAAACTTTGAAGAGCTATGGATGAATTGTCGTTGTCAATAGTCAACGCTCTAAACTTTTTCCTCTATGAGTTTCTGCCTATAGTGGCTCTACCCATAATTTCTCACAACACTCGCCGCCTGACTACAGCAACCGCTCATCAATCTGGTAAACCGGACTGAGGTCTGTAGGTTCTTACTTTAGCCCGATGCTGCCAATTCTGTCGCAAGTTAGTTTGAAAGTGCAGCCGTCATCACTCTTGAGATGAAGTTTGCCCAGAACTGATGTGACTAAAGGAGAGAGGCAGATGAACTCTGAGACTAAAACCCCTGAAATTACTGCAATTACAACGACTCCTGAAACAACTGCGGTTGTGCAAATTAGTCCTGAGACGGAGGCCTTAGTAAAGCAGGAAATGCCAAACAAGCCGGAAGAGGCTCAGCGTGAAACGATGGCTTTGATTGAAGCGATCAAAAGGCGTGCTCAGTTATCAGTGCAGGAGGCGAGGGATGTCACGCTTGACTCTTACCTGACGGCAGTTCGACAAGCTAGAGAAGCAGTAGAGCAAAACAAGCCACTGGTTGACCCGGTGCAAGTTGAAAAGTCTGTTGAATTAGTTCAACGACAGGCAGAGATGAATTGGAGCGTAATTGTTTCTGAGATCGAATCGTTAGGAGTGCAGTTGGTTGATGCAGCCAGGGATGCCTGGAACATGTTGATGCATTCAGACCAAAAGCGTTAGTCAAGAAAATTTCCTAAACTATGGGGGCGAACGAACGTTCGCCCTTCATCCGACATCGCCTCGCGAACAGAAATTTAGAAAAAATTCTGTTGAGAAGTTCTTTTCAAAAGATGTGAGGGACTGCGTCCCTCCCGGAGTGAAAAAACAGGACTCCGATTTTTCTGATCGGGATCGCAACGAATGCTAGATAATGGAAGGGTTTTTACTTAGGCCTTTCAGTTTCAACTCATAGCCATGCGAACCCATTACTGCGGTCAACTCCGACCTGAACATATTGGAGAGACGGTTACTCTATTTGGTTGGGTAGACCGTCGCCGCGATCATGGCGGAGTAATTTTTTTAGATTTACGCGATCGCACCGGCATTGCTCAAATCGTTAGCGATCCCGAACGCACGCCTGCTTCTTACGAAACCGCAGGCGATCTGCGAAATGAATATGTGGTCAAAATTACAGGGCGCGTTACTCGCCGTCCTGATGAGTCGCTAAATCCTCGCATTCCTACGGGCGAAGTCGAGGTATACGCTGACCAGATTGAACTGCTGAATGCAGTGCGAAAACAGTTGCCGTTTCAGGTTTCTACCTCTGATACGGAACCGGTGCGAGAAGAATTGCGGTTGAAGTATCGCTATCTCGATTTGCGGCGCGATCGCATGACGCGAAACCTGCAGCTGCGCCACCAGGTTGTCAAAGCGATTCGCCGTTACTTGGAAGATCAAGAGGGTTTCATCGAAGTTGAAACCCCGATGCTGACACGCTCCACCCCAGAAGGCGCACGAGATTTTCTGTTGCCGAGTCGGGTCAATCCAGGAGATTGGTTTGCGCTGCCGCAGTCGCCGCAGTTGTTTAAGCAAATCCTGATGGTGTCAGGGTGCGATCGCTACTATCAGATCGCCCGCTGCTTTCGTGATGAAGACCTGAGAGCAGATCGTCAGCCCGAATTCACTCAGCTGGACATGGAGATGAGCTTCATGTCACAGGAGGAAATTCTTGACTTAAATGAAAAACTGGTCTGCCACATTTTCAAAGCCGTCAAAAACATCGACCTACCGCGCCCGTTTCCCCGCCTTACCTATGCTGAGGCGATGAATCGCTACGGCTGCGATAAACCTGACACTCGCTACGATCTAGAACTGGTAGATGTTTCTGATCTGGTTAAGGATTCTGGCTTTAAGGTATTTTCAGCAGCCGTTAGCGGTGGCGGAATTGTCAAAGTTCTGCCGATTCCTAATGGAAATGCCGTGATCTCTAACGTGCGAATCAAACCCGGTGGCGATTTGTTCAAAGAAGCCAGTGAAGCTGGAGCCAAGGGACTTGCCTATATCCGAGTACGTGAAGACGGCGAGATTGACACAATCGGCGCTATCAAAGACAACCTCACTGACGCACAAAAGCAAGAACTTTTGAGCCGCACTGGAGCCGCACCTGGTTACCTGCTGTTATTTGGTGCAGGGGATACCGCAACGGTGAACAAAACGCTCGATCGCCTGCGTCAGGTCGTAGCGCGCGAACTAAAGCTGGTCGACCCCGACAAAATCAATCTGCTCTGGGTGACAGACTTCCCCATGTTTGAGTGGAATGCCGACGAAAAACGGCTGGAAGCACTGCACCATCCCTTCACCGCACCCCATCCTGACGATGCTCACGACCTGAAAACTGCCCGTGCCCAGGCATATGACTTGGTTTATAACGGCTTTGAAGTCGGCGGCGGTAGCCTGCGGATTTATCAGCCCGACTTGCAGCGACAGGTGTTTGAAACAATTGGATTGTCGCCTGAAGAGGCATACAGCAAGTTTGGTTTCTTGCTAGAAGCGTTTGAATATGGCACTCCGCCACATGGAGGAATTGCTTACGGGCTAGATCGACTGGTGATGCTGTTGGCAGGCGAAGAGTCGATTCGAGATGCGATCGCTTTCCCCAAAACTCAGCAGGCCCGTTGCCTCTTAACCAACGCTCCCTCTGGGGTGGACGAAAAGCAACTCAAAGAGCTGCACGTTGCTTCAACCTACAAACCTAAACCCAAAGCCGAATGAAACGACTCGTCACGGCGATTGCCCTGATGCTGATGATCTGGACTGCCCTTACTCTTCCGGTTTGGGCAGCCGACACTGCCAACGGTGCCCAAATTTTTGAAGCGCATTGTGCAGGCTGTCACATTAACGGTGGCAACATCATCCGGCGCGGCAAAAACCTGAAGTTGAAAGCGCTGCGGCGCAATCAGATGGATTCACTGGAAGCGATCGCCCAAATTGTCACCAACGGCAAGCGCCCGATGGCAGCTTATGGCGATCGCCTCACCCTCGAAGAAATCGAAGACGTTTCAGCGTATGTGCTGGAACAAGCAGAGAAAGATTGGAAATAAATAAGCGTTAGGAGAGCCAGACAAAATGACGGTTTGGCAAGCTGATTTTTATCGTCGTCCATTGCAGAATGAGGCAAAACAGCCGCTGTGGGAACTAGTGGTCTGTAACCCTGAGCAAACTTTTTCGGCTCAAGCATTTTGTCCGCAGTCAGAAGCAAATTCTACCTGGATCGCAAATCAGCTATTGCAAATGGCAGGCGGTTCCAAAGACCTACCTCAGCAGATTCAGGTATTTCGTCCTCAGTCAGTCAGCTTAATTGCAGCCGCTTGCCAAGCCTTAGAAATCGCTGTAGAACCAACCCGCCGCACTTCTGCTCTAAAACAGTTACTTCAACAGCGAGCTGAGGACTACCACAAGCTGGAAGGTTACACTGGACAGCCCTACGAGCCTGTCAAACTAGAACAACCGCCACCCGTGCCGCTGCCCGAAAATCTGTGGGGAGAGCAGTGGCGATTTGCGGCGATCGCCGCCTCTGACCTGGAATCCAGCTTCAAAAACAGACCCATTCCCATCCTGCAAATGCCCGAAGCGCTTCTGCCAGTCAACTTACAGCTTGCCTCCACGGTTTCGGTACCCGGTGTGGTAATCGATGGCGGCAGACAGTCAATGCGTCTAGCACGGTGGCTGCAAGAAACTCGCCCAGTCTCACTCAACTACATTCCAGGCGAGCCCAATGGGCTAATTCTAGAAGCAGGACTGGTCGATCGCTGGGTAGTCACTACTTTTGATGATCAGGACGTAATTTCTGCCGCTCAAACCTTTCAACAGCGGCAGCAAACGGCTCAAGGACTGCACTTTTTGCTAGTTCAACCCGATGATTCTGGTATGACCTACAGCGGGTTCTGGCTATTAAGGGCAGAACACTAGCAGCTTTTCCCGGTAGAATGGCTTGGCATTGCAGCAAAGGGCAAAAAAGCAATTATGGCTGACGTAAAGATTGGGATCATGGGTGGCAGCGGTCTTTACAAGATGGAGGCACTGCGAGACATCGAGGAAGTGCAGATTGATACGCCCTTTGGTGCGCCGTCTGATGCTTTGATCTTAGGGACGCTAGATGGAACGCGAGTTGCTTTTTTGGCTCGTCACGGACGCAATCACCACCTTTCCCCTTCAGAGCTACCCTTTCGGGCAAATATCTATGCAATGAAAAGCCTGGGAGTGGAATACTTAATTTCCGCTTCGGCAGTCGGTTCTCTCAAGGAAGAAGCCAAGCCGCTGGACATGGTTGTGCCCGACCAATTTATCGATCGCACCAAAAATCGAATTTCCACCTTCTTTGGTGAAGGGATTGTGGCACACATTGCCTTTGGTGACCCAATTTGTCAAAACTTGGCGAAAGTTCTGTCAGAGGCGATCGCCAGCCTCAATTTCCCTGACGTTGTGCTGCATCGCGGCGGCACCTATGTCTGCATGGAAGGGCCGGCTTTTTCAACCAAAGCAGAATCCAATCTCTATCGCAGCTGGGGCGCAACAGTGATTGGCATGACCAATTTGCCAGAAGCAAAGCTAGCCAGAGAAGCAGAAATCGCCTATGCAACCTTGGCTCTAGTAACTGATTACGACTGCTGGCACCCCGATCACGACAGCGTGACTGTAGAAATGGTCATCGGCAACTTGATGAAAAATGCAGTTAACGCTCAGCGTGTGATTCAAGAAACGGTGCGTCGCCTTAGTCAAAACCCCCCTTCCTCAGATGCCCATTCTGCGCTGAAATATGCCATCATCACGCCACTCGACAAAGCCCCATCTGCTACAAAAGAAAAGCTGAGTTTGCTCTTGCAGAAGTATCTGTGAAGCCATGATTTCGACAAGACTTTAAATATCGTTGAATGTCATTGAATTTTCACAATCAGCAGGAGAGTGCCCTAAAGACGCTACATCAGTGCTTTGAAAGGTTTCATGGCGATCGCAGCTAACTCTACAGCAGAAACAAGTAACTTACAATCAGACTTAGCCCTAAATCTAAACTCTTGATTTAGCCAACCTTGTATTTCCAGGTTGTGTTTCTAACTCAGTTGTTACCATTGTTTGAATTGTTTGCCCAGCAGAGGAAAAGCCGATGAGTCCAGCAGAAACCCTCGTTTCATCTCCCGTCGCTGTCGCTAGCCCCAGCCCAGCCGAGTTTGACGAATATGTCATGTCAACTTATGGGCGCTTTCCCCTTACCTTAGAGCGAGGTGCAGGCTGCCGCGTTTGGGATGCTGATGGGCGAGAATATCTGGATTTTGTCGCTGGCATTGCTACCTGCACCTTGGGTCACGCTCACCCAGTGTTGGTTGAAGCCGTGACGCAGCAGATTCAGAAGCTGCATCATGTTTCCAATCTTTACTACATTCCAGAACAGGGTGAGTTAGCGAAGTGGCTAGTGCAGCACTCCTGCGCCGATCGCGCCTTTTTCTGCAACTCTGGAGCAGAGGCAAATGAGGGTGCAATCAAACTCGCCCGCAAATATGCCCACACGGTTCTAGGAATTGACAATCCGACTGTTTTGACCGCCCACGCTAGTTTTCATGGACGCACCCTGGCGACCGTCACCGCTACCGGGCAGCCAAAATATCAAAAGAATTTCAATCCGCTCGTTCCAGGTTTCTACTATGTCCCCTACAACGATATTCGGGCATTAGAAGAAGCGATCGCCCAACTTGACAGCAGAGAACGGCAGGTTGCTGCAATCATGCTGGAGGGGCTGCAAGGTGAAGGTGGCGTTCGACCTGGCGATCTAGCTTATTTCCAACGGGTGCGACAGATTTGCGATGAAAAAGGCATTTTGCTAATTCTCGATGAAGTCCAGGTGGGTATGGGCCGCACTGGCCACTACTGGAGTTACGAACATTTAGGAATTGAACCTGACATTTTCACCTCGGCAAAAGGCTTAGGTGGTGGCATCCCAATCGGCGCTGTGCTGTGCAAGTCCTTCTGTGATGTCTTCCAACCGGGTGATCATGCCAGCACATTTGGCGGCAATCCATTTGCTTGTGCCGTAGCTCGCGCAGTTTGCCAAACCCTAGAGCAAGAAAACTTGCTAGAAAATGTGCAGGAGCGAGGTAAGCAATTGCGTCAGGGACTGAGTGCACTCGCTCAAGCTTATCCGCAAGCGATCGCTGAGGTCCGAGGTTGGGGCTTGATCAACGGTCTGGTCTTGAGATCAGACATCGATTTAACCTCAGCGGACGTTGTGAAAGCTGCAATGGCTGAAGGATTGTTGCTAGTTCCGGCAGGTCCAAAGGTTGTTCGATTTGTGCCGCCGCTGATTGTCAGCGCCGCTGAAGTCAGTCAGGCATTGCAGGCAGTGGAGCGATCGCTAACTGCACTCTAGTCAACGATCAGTTTTTAAGAATAAATCCACAAATCTAGCCAGAGAGTGAGAAAAGGGCGATCGCTTCTTCCTCGCTCTCTACTCTTGGATGGACAGAACTCAAGACTTTCTTGCAGTACACTGAACGGATTCCCAGTTAAACTGCGGCCTTTAATGAGCGACACACAAGCTGTGCTAGCTGTAAATCAGGCTTTCTATCGTGCTTTTGAAAAAAAGGACATCGAAGCCATGAGCCGCGTTTGGTCAAAAGGTTTAGGTAGTCTCTGCATTCATCCCGGAAGAGGGGTCTTGAAAAGCTGGGATCAAATTAGCGTTTCCTGGGAGCAAATTTTCAAAAACACAAGCTACTTCGAGATTGAAACGGACGTCATCACTATTGAAATCAGCGGCAATCTTGCCTACGTTGTGCTGACTGAAAGCTTGCTTCAAATTGTTCGAGGCAAAAGGCTTGAAGCGCAATCAACGGCAACTAATATTTTTGAGCGCATGTCTCAGCAATGGTATCTCGTGCATCATCACGGTAGTCCTCTCGTACAGTAATCCGTTGCTGTAACGACAGGTCCATTGGGGTCAATCTTGTTCAAGCACAACTGTCGTACCTTGCTTAGGAAGGTCGTATGTCTCGTTCCGCATGTCTAATTTTTAATCCTGTTGCAGGTCAGGGCAATCCAGATCAAGATCTGGCTAAAATTTTGGCGATTCTAGAGCCAGAAATTGATCTAGATATTCGCAAAACAACAGAGGATGTTGATGCCGATCAGCTTGCTGCTGAAGCGGTAGAGCGAGGTGCAGAAATGATCATTGCCTCTGGCGGTGATGGAACGCTATCAGCAGCAGCAGCAGCACTAGTCGGCACCAAGATTCCTTTTGGGGTAATCTCACGTGGAACAGCTAATGCTTTTGCAACGGCTCTAGACATTCCAAACACCATCGAAGCAGCATGCCAAACCATTTTGGGAGGCTTTACTCGAACTGTAGATGCTGCCTACTGCAATGGTAAACCAATGGTTTTACTGGTTGGCATTGGGTTTGAGGCTGAAGCCGTCGAACGTGCTAACCGTGAAGCAAAAAATCGGTTTGGTATGCTGGCATATGTGTTGGCAGGACTACAGCAGCTTCGTGACCTAAGTAAGTTTGATGCAGAAATTGAAACCGAAGATAAAGTGATTCGTGTTTCAGCTGCATCTGTTACGGTAGCAAATGCTGCACCACCGACCTCAATTTTGGCTCAAGGTCCTGCTGGACTTATCGTAGATGACGGACTATTAGATTTGACGGTTGTGGCTCCCCAGAATGTGGCTGGGGCGATCGCCGCTAGCTATCACCTGCTTCAGTCTGCACTTAACGAGCATCCAGCGGAACGCCCCGATATTGGCTACCTACGAGCTAGAAAAATCAAAATCACCACAGATCCTCCCCAAAAAGTTGTGCTGGACGGTGAACTGGTGGGTAGTACTCCGGTTGAAGTCGAATGCATTCCCGCTGGGCTCACAATTTTAGTTCCAGAAACCGCAGTAGAAGTTCCTGTCGAACACCTGGATGGGTTACCTGATGTAGAGGTGATTCCAAAAAAGGGTGAAGTAGAGGAAAAAGGTTAACAGCCATAAGGATCAGGGAGAACGCCTATATTCCCCTAATCCTTTAATCCTTGATTTCAGCTTAAATATAGCGGTTCTTGCTTGAGTGGAATACAGAGCACAGCATACAGGAGTAGCGCGCTGCGTTACTCCTGTATGCTGTGTAATTGAGGATGATTATAATCATCCTCACGAACAGGTTTGCAGCTTGCAGTCTTTAAGCATCGACGACAGGTTTCTTTACACCAAAAGCTGGTAGCGCTTTGATCACATCAGAATTTCCAGCCGGATGAGCCACAACTTGAGCAAACAGAGCTTCGTAGCGGCTTAACGCCTGCTCAAACTCATAATTCTCCATTGCGTACTGCCTACCCTGTTGCCCTAACTGCTCTGCCTTCTGTGGATTCTGATATAGCTCCAGAACGGCATCAGCTAAAAGCTGAGGTTGCTGAGGCGCTACCACAACGCCGCCCCCACTTTGCTCTACGGATCTTGCTGCTGTTCCGGTTAGCGGCACAGAAGCCACAATTGGACGTCCGCTTGCCAATATGACCTGAGTTTTGGAGGGCATATTGAACGAAATCACATTCCGCTTTTGCACAATTAACCCTACATCTGCTGCGGCTAGCATTTCTGGCAATTTCTTACGCGGTTGAAAAGGCAGCAGTTTGACATTGGTTGTTTCTTTCGACTCGCAATATTTCTGCAACTGCTTTAGAGCCTTTTCTTCCCCCACAATGACAAAGACGATTTCGGGAATATGTTTCAACCGATTAGCTGCATCTATGACTGTCTCTAGTCCTTGAGTCAGAGCGATGTTGCCAGAATAAAGAGCAACAAATTTGCCCTCAAGCTGGTGAGCTATCCGGAAGGGGTTATTTTCCTTCGGTAAAGGTTGAATAAAATTAACGTCCACCCAGTTAGGAATGCAGGTGATTTTTTCGGCAGGTACACCTTTACCAACCAGGTTCTCTGTAAATCCGTCCGTGATAACGCTAATCGTATGAGCCGTTCGGTAAGCAAACTTTTCTAGAGCTTCGAATACGCGAATTGCAACCTTATTGGTTAGCAGACCCACATGCACTGCCGCTTCGGGGAGAATGTCTTGCAAATTAAGAACGACAGGGCAAGAGTGAAACCAAGCCAGCAAGGCAGCGGGAACGCTGACTGGCAAAGGTGGAACGGTCAGCAAAATAACGTCGGGTCGCCAACCTCTGAACGCCTGAATCATGCTGGTAAGAACGAAGCTGCCATCCAGCATGACTCGCGTTACCAGACCAGGTTGAGGGCGTACCCAGACATAACTACGCTGAATTGTAACCCCATTCTTTTTCTCCGTGAGATACCACTTGCCCCGATATTCCTTGTAGATTTGGCGCTCAGGATAATTGGGCATTCCTGTGATAACTCGGACTTCATGTCCCCTCGCTGCTAACCCTTCGGCTAGCTCGGTCATAAGAGGAGCAATACCGATAGGTTCAGGATGATAGTTGTAGGAGTAGATTAGAATCCGCATAAATGTAGGCTCTAGTAGGCTCTAGATTAAACTGACGAGGCTCTCGGCTCAGCAGTCTTCTTTTGGGGCAACTGAAAGTAGACTCTGAGATGTTGCGAGGGTATCACCGACATTAAGGCATTAGTTATACAGTCGCGTATTCAGTAAAATCTCAGAAAAATTCTTGAGACACTGTTGATGTTGCTAGTAGAAACCATAACTATGATTAGTTTCTAAGGGAACTTCTGGAGCTTGGCTTCAGGGAATCTTTAGGCTCTGAGTTAAGTCTTTAAAGATTTGAAGAAAATCAAGTATTCCCGAAAACACCTGAATTCTAGACAGCAACACTTGGCTATTTTGAGTTTGAGCAGAACAAGCGTGAAATAGGCGAATGTCCATGAACAGCCCCGATGAGTGGTTATTTATCGCGGCTTTTGAGGTTTAAACTCTTCTGGTATCTGTGGAAGTTTAACTGCAATATTTCGTAAGAACTTATGATAAAAGCCTTTTCCACAAAGCTTCTCTAATTCACTGCATTCTTCATCTACCGCTCATAATTCGCAGACTAGTTTAGATAGGCGTGATGCTAATGGCGCGATCGCCATAACCTCTTCACTCACGGGTGCATCTCTGCTGTTGTTAGGAGCGCTGCGGGAGGCGGGTTGATTCGCTTTATTCTTCATCCCGTGAGTGGATTTGCTGCAGGTACGGGCTATAGCCAAATTGGCGTGGCAAAACACTCGCTCTCAGGCGCAAATTACCACAGCAGTGTTGCCCCCCTCACTAAGCAGAATTGTTGAGGGAGAAGGGTGAGCAGATTTACATTCTCATCGCCTCTCTGCTCAAGCACTAGAGAAAATGCGGCAGCAACACCCGCAATCAGCAGCAATATTTCAGGAATTCATCATTTCTCTGTTAGCAAACCGTTTCAGCCAGGCTCATTGAGAAATCAAAAATCTTCGCTCTTAATGCCACTTTTTACCGTAAAGACTGGCTGTTGTAGCGATCGAAATCTATAAGCAAAGCCATTCCCAGCTTTAGCTACGGCTGCTAGAATACTACCTTCCACAGGAATTTGATCAGCAATTATTCTGCGAGTTGAGTACACGACAAAAATTAGAAACCGCTCAAGACCTTGATTTTGACTTGTATGGGCAGTTCAAAATTAACTGGGAGGTTGCATTTTTCTCCTGTAAATCGCACAGCTAGACCGCACCACACCTCATTCGCTGTACAGCGCACCTCCAAGTAGATTTCACCTGTTCTTGACACTGAAGTTTTTCTAGTAAAAAACTCTCGGCCCTAAAACCAGATCTAGCTGATCTACTTGAAATGCTTTAGCAAGCAACTGAGAGGTTTAGCGACAAGTTCACAGAAGCAGTTCTTGAAATTTCTTGAACCGCAATTTCTTAGCAGCAAATTCTTATCAGGGCAGCATTTAGGAGATCTATGTCAGAACAATCAGCCGTTTCAAAACCCAGTCACATCGTTTTAACCTCTCACCCCAATCGATTTGGTCCTAAACCCACAGCTATCTCTTGGGGAGACGCAGACCCCTTGAAACGAGGACCAGTTGTGGCGACCTTAACCAATTCTGCCCATCGTAATGTAATTGGGACTCACTCTGGTTCTTATGCCCTCTATCGGGCCTTGGCAGTCGCGAGTGGCGTGCTGCAATCTGGTCATCGGGCTGATCTAACTGATACCTCTCCGACAGTGCGGATTGGACCCCATCCTAGTTGGGCTGATCCAGACAAAATTGTTGCTCTAGACCCGTTTGGCGCTTCTGTAGGCGAAGTGTTTCAGCCTTTTTACGAGCAGGGCTACGATATTCGCCCAACGATCGCCATCACCAAAGCTCACATCAATATGCCGGAACTGCAAGAAGCGGTTGCTAAGGGGCGCTTGCAGGTAGATGGCAAAATTATGAAGACAGGTGGCGATTTAGTTGTCACAAAGGCAGCCCTTGAGCCAGTCTGGTATCTACCCGGAATTGCCAAACGGCTCAAAGTCGATGAAGGGGTTTTGCGTAAAACCTTGTTTGAGCAAACAGGTGGAATGTTTCCAGAACTGGTAACTCGTCCGGACTTGCTGGTTTTCTTACCTCCGATTGGTGGCATTACCGTCTACATGGTGGGAGATCTGGACGCAATTACTGATCCGCAAAAGCCGCTGACCGTGCGGGTACATGATGAATGCAATGGGTCAGATGTATTTGGATCTGATATTTGTACCTGCCGACCCTATTTGGTACATGGAATTGAGGCTTGCATTCAAACGGCTCAAGCAGGCGGAGCTGGAATAATCGTCTATTTTCGCAAGGAAGGTAGAGCCTTGGGTGAAGTGACCAAGTTTTTGGTCTACAATGCCCGAAAACGTCAGGAAGGGGGCGATCGCGCCGATGCTTACTTCGCCCGCACCGAATGTGTTGCAGGTGTGCAAGACATGCGCTTTCAAGAACTCATGCCTGATGTGCTGCATTGGCTCGGAATTACCCGAATTGATCGCTTTATCTCCATGAGTGACATGAAATACCGGGCGATCGTCAATTCTGGCATCGAGATCATCGAGCGGGTGCCCATTCCCGAAGAACTGATTCCGGCTGATGCCAAAGTAGAAATTGAGGCCAAAAAAGCAGCAGGCTATTACACCGAAGGCGACATACCGGATGCAACTTTGCTTACTCAGGTTCAGGGACGGGGTTTGAGTGATTGAGGTTTTTGATTCACGAGTTACTGGTCGTTGCGCGAATGACCAGTAACTAACCATTTCCTAGCTTTTCGCCGATTTGCAAGCGGGAGCCGTTAATGAAGTCCCATCCGGACTGCGATCGCCTACCTGCCATCTGCACTTCGCGCAGGAGCAGCAATCCTTCCCCTGTCTGAATCAAAGCTCCCTGATTCTTCAGCAACCCCACAACAGTTCCAGGAGTAAGAGAATCGTGTTGCTGGGAGGCTTGCTCTAGCAGACTTTCCCATTCGGGTTTTATATCGTGCAACTCAGCCGGAAGCAACGCGTGATACGTTGCTACCAGTGGCACGGTAGCTGTAACTTTTAGTACTGTTCCTCGAAAGGTCGCAACGCAGTTTGGGAAGAATCCTCGAACTTGATTGTGCAGGGCGATCGCCGGACGTGACCAATCTAGCTGATAGTCCTGCTTTTGAATTAACGGCGCATAGGTAGCCTGAGCAGTGTCTTGAGGAATAGATTGAAGCGATCGCTGCTCTAGTCCAACCAGTGTCTCTACTAGCAAGTCAGCCGACACTGCCGATAGAGTTTTTGCTAAATCTATAGCCGTGTCTAACAAGCCAATTGGTGTAGTCGTTTTGAGTAGCATTGCTCCAGTATCCATGCCCACATCCATCAGCATGGTTGTGATCCCCGTCTCTGTCTCGCCATGATAAAGACTCCACTGAATTGGAGCCGCGCCTCGATATCTAGGCAACAGCGAACCGTGTGCGTTGATGCAGCCTAACCGAGGCATGTCCAAAATTTCTTGCGAAAGAATCTGTCCATAGGCCACAACGACAAAAGCATCTGCCTGACTTGTTCGCAACTTCTCCAGAGTTTCGGCATCTCGCTTGACGCTGCGCGGTTGCCAGACTGGAAGCTGATGCTCAACTGCTAACGCTTTGATCGGAGAAGGAATGAGGTCATTGCCACGTCCTCGTCGTTTGTCAGGCTGAGTCACCACCGCAAGCAACTCAAATTCAGGCTGGGACAGCAATCGCTCCAAACTGGGCACCGCAAACTGAGGAGTACCAAAAAAAATAATTCGCATGAGCCGGGATCAACAGTATGGGTGCCAGGAAAACAGAGTTTGAGACTGCTTTATTCCGAAAATCCTAAAGATTAACTTCGAATATCCCTGATTAACGCTTCAGATCGCTGAAGTACTTTTTCGAGAATGGGCGTTTCTTGGATTTGCGCGGGGTGAACCTGAGCAACCGCTATGCCCAACAGTCCTGCAAAACTGCCGCCCACTGTTAGCAGCAGCAGCCGAAAAATTAACACCAGGAAAGACCTGCCCCCACCGGGCGATCGCTGAGGAGATTGGCGTTCCGTTGCTTGAACCGTTGAGGATCTAGTCATATTTCGACCTCATGCACAGATTTCCCTGTTGTGATGCTACCTCAACTTTGGACAAGTCCAAAAGCTGAGCGTTAATTTTCCCGGCTTTGCGGTCAAAATCGCACGATTCCTACTAGTTACCTACCTGCCTACAGACTGACATTAGCAACATTACATCTGTTGAAGAGTTTAGAGAATTCATGCATTCACGAGCCTTACAGTTGCTATACATAGATCAAGGAAAGATAGAACGAGAACAGCCTTATGTTGGTTCGGGTGTCGCATCTCACCACAAATCCGTCGCCCAGAGACTTAACTTAATGCGCCAAATCAAACTCTGCTTAGGATGGTTGTTCCCCCGAACATCATCTCAATTGGCTACCGTCTTGTTATTGGTGTTTCTATTAGGCTCCCGCTCCGTCTTAGCTAGTCCTGAAGCT
Organism: Oculatella sp. FACHB-28; assembly: GCF_014696015.1. Lineage (NCBI taxonomy): Bacteria > Bacillati > Cyanobacteriota > Cyanophyceae > Oculatellales > Oculatellaceae > Oculatella > Oculatella sp. FACHB-28. The sequence continues at coordinate 155,383 of NZ_JACJPJ010000050.1, forward strand.
GTTCCGGCTGCTGAGTCGCCAGCTTCCCCTATTGTTCCTGAAAATTCTGTCTCTGAAAGTCCTATGGCGGAGCCGTCAGTACAACTTGACCCACTCAATAGTCCCTATCCAGTTCCCTGGAATTGGGTTTTAGCAACTCTGGCTGAAATAAGTCGGTCAAATACTTCAATCCTGCGTTATTACCGCAGCCAGTCGCTTATTTCTCCGGATGGTGAATATGCGGCTTATAGTCGCATTCAAATGCAGGTTTCTCCTCAATTCACTAAGAGTCGAGTTAGCAGTGTTTTGTTTCTGGAGAATTTGAGGACGGGTGATTTGCAGACGATTACTGCATCTTCTCCCCTAGCAGATAACCCCTTTGGAAACGGAAATCTCACTCCTGTAGAAGTTGAGGCGGGGGGGATTGCCATCTTGATTCCAGTTGCCTGGTCTGAGACGGGCGATCGCATCCTGGCAAGAGAGTTTGAGTCGTTGTTTGGCTCTGATATTGCTTCCGACTATGCTGTCGTTTGGGATCGGCAGCAAAACCGCACTTACACCGTTGCTCCCACTCGCGTTCAGTACACAAATGCTGTTTTATTGGGCTGGAGTCAGACGCATCCTGGGCGGGTTCTTTTTCAAGCAGGCAACCTGGGTGACACCCAAACCATGCTATGGGCAGTAGATTTTAGCGGAAGCACCACCGCCGCCATCGAAGACCAGCCCGTCACTTTTGGACGAGTGGCAAACAACATCTGGGCGGGACCTCAGGCACATCGATAGAAACTGGAGAATCTTTGAGGGCGCAAAAATCTTGCGCCCTTTATGTATTTATATCAACAGAGAAACAAGGCTCTCTAGAGGTGATGCATTGGCAGCAGGTCGTCCATTCCAGGGACTGACCTCAATGACTCCGTCAGGTCTAAACACAACTCGAAACTGACCAATGGGTTCCTGGTTTGGCGCATCTGCATCAATTGGGTTGTATCGCAGATCTGCAAGAGGAGTTAGGTCAAAGTAGGTGATAGCGGCTTCGTTGACTTGCTTTACTCCGAGAATATCGCCATTCTCGGCAACACCAACCCGATAAATGAGTTCTTCATCCAGTCCAGCATCTCGATCAGTCCAGGCTGCATCAAGCTGATCTCGCAACTGCAAGGTCATTTCATCGAGCCGATCTGGGTCAGAAATCTCAGGAGCAGCATCTAGCAGTGCTTCTAAATCTGCAGCAGCTAAAGATTCTCCAACTTCTGTTGTTTCAGAAACATCATCAGGTGGCTCTGCTCCAGAATCAGACAGCTCAGAATCAGAAAGTTCAGATGCGTCATCAGCCACTACAGGTTCTGGTGAAGCAGTTGTTGCAGTTGGGGGTGACTCGGTTGCTTCTTCAACACTGGCATTCGCAGCCGGAGAAACTTCTGTAGACTGTTCTGTCGTTGTCTCTGACTCTACTGGTCCTCTTTGCGGCACAGGCACAAAGAAGAGGGCGATCGCTGCAACTGCCAGCCCAGAAACTCCCAAAGCAGCTGGCATTGCTCGTTTTGTTATCGGTTCCTGCGATGCAACATATCGTTTAGAAACAGGAGTTAGATTAAGCGATAAATCCGGTAGTGTTTGGCTATCCGCAAAAAACTGATCAATCGCTTCAACCAGATCAAAAAGTTGAACGGTTACCAAATCAAGCTGGATCGGAGTCGCAGAACTCTGAGCCTGACTACCATTTCTCGATTCAGCCTGAATCGTTAGCCGGTGTTGATTCTGGTTGATCCGCTGAAGATGTACCAGGTTTGGCTTGCCCGTTGCATGAGAAGGATGAGGCACCCCACTTAAAAATTCTTGAGCATAATTACTAACGGCTGTGATTAGACTCTCAAAGAATTCTCTACCCCCTGTAAGGGGTTTCTCAAGGTGAGTAAAATGGCACTCAGCACTGACCAACTTAGAAACTAGTGGACGACCCGTTGTGCTGCTAGCGATCGCCTCATCTGGCCATCCTTCAAGGACCAGCTTACAGTTCGGTAAACTATATTGACGCTGAATCGTCATGCCACATCTCCATCAAACAAGCTGCTCCAGAGCCGCTGTGTACCACCCGTTCCTGTGCAAAATAGAAGTTGGCTCAAAAGCTTCATTGCGAGTTCGTTCAGCTTTTCATCGGTACTGTATGCCATTACACCTGCCCGTTTGGGGTTCATTCGAGAGCGAAAATGCGCCCTAAATCGCTCCAGATATTCAGACAGGCGGAAATGGTGATCTAGAGAGAGCTGTTTTTCTTGCAACTGCTGATAAGCCAAAAGCAACTGACGAATTAGAACGGTTAGCCGTCGTGACAAATGACAAGCAATCAGAACTAATGCTTTTGCTTCTGTTAGCGTAAGCGGACGGCGCTGGCTATTGCGCCTTAGTGGGTTGGTGCTGCGTAGTCGCCACAGAGAAACACGATTTTTTACAATTCCCTGTAGTTCAAGCTCTTTAGCAGCCATGAGTAGAGCCTCAGAACCACCAAGGTCTAGCGCTTCGATCGCCAGGATAATAAGATCAATTTGCAACCGCGCCCGACGAGGACAAACCTCATCCAACACAGGAGGGTTGGGTAACGAATCCAGAATCATAGGAGGTGACTGGGCGGGTGGACTATATACTTTCATTACCCTCACGGAGATGTTCAGCAGAATTCTATCAAACCACGATCTACCTATTCCTGGATTCAGACCTGGGATCTGTTAGTCCGGTCACAAATTTTTGACAGTAACACTTTTTATCCGGGAATTTCAGTTTGCTGGATAGCATCACACGCAGCAAGTTAGACATCAAGATACCCAAAAGCCAGCTTTACAACACCAACTTAAGGACTAATTTGGGGTTAGGCTTCGACCTGCACACCGCGCCAAAATGCTACGTAGCCTTCAATATTCTTTGCAGCATCTTTAGCACTGGGGTAGTACCATGCAGCATCCTTATTGATTTGCCCATTCACCTCAATGTTGTAGTAGCTTGCAAGCCCTTTCCAGGGACAGGTAGTATGCGTGTTGCTAGGCTTAAAATATTCTGAATTGATCGAGTCAGGAGGAAAGTACTGATTTCCCTCGACTACTTCGCATTTGTCGCTTTCTGCTAAAACGACACCATTCCAAACTGCTTTAGGCATATAAATTCTCCTAATAACACGCTTTGCTATCCTATTCTAATTCCGCTACCTATCAGCATTTCATAGCCGATTATTCGGACAGCGACTCTCAGGAGCAACCCTCCTCGTTGGCAGGCTGCGTTCGTGACCCAATCTGCGAAATGGAGAAGTTGCAAGACAGACGGATAGGGTTCTGTCCTTCCCAATTGACTATTCTAGCGCTGCAAGAAGTAGGGTAGTTTAGAAAAATCGCAACTTTAACGGCACTTTACGGAGCTAGTCATGATGAATCGCCCCACCAACTCCGGTTCTACATCCGCTCTAAATACCGCTACACCGTCTGGTGCTGGCATCTCCGAAAGTCGCCCTAATGACTTTAGTGCGGCTCAGTCAATTCCCGAAATTTGGGCGATCGCCGCTCAACGGAAAGAGGTGTCTAGCCTGGTTGCACTTCATGATCCTCATGTGAAACCAGAGGTAAGCATTACCTACGCAGAGCTGTGGCAGCAGATTCAGCAGTTTGCAGCCGGATTGCAGGCACTGGGGTTGCGGGAAGGGGAACACGTTGCCCTGTTCTCAGACAATAGCCCTCGTTGGCTAATCACTGATCAGGGAATGATGACGGCTGGCATTGTCAACGTAGTGCGTAGTGCTCAGGCAGATCGAGAGGAACTACTGTTTATTCTTGCTGATAGCGATAGTGTGGCGATCGCAGTTCAAGACCAGGCTACCCTTAAAAAACTCTACTCTGATCTCAACCCCGACCAGATTCGACTAGCAATTGTGCTATCTGATGAGGCTGTGGAGGAGGGCGATCGCCTCAAAACTCTAACTTTTTCCCAAGTTCTAGAGTTAGGAGCCAAGCACTCGCTTCAGGCAGTCAGCACGAATCGGGACACGCTAGCTACCCTAATGTATACCTCTGGGACTTCTGGAACTCCTAAAGGAGTGATGCTGACCCAGGGCAATTTGCTGTCCCAAGTCACAAATGCAGGAGCCGTAGCCCAGCCTCAACCTGGAGAACGTGTCCTCAGCATTCTCCCGATTTGGCACTGCTACGAACGCTCCTTTGAATATTTCATTTTCTCCTTTGGCTGCACCCAGATCTATACCAACATTCGTCAAGTCAAGCGAGACCTCAAAGAATTTCACCCCCACTACATGGTCGGTGTGCCTCGCCTCTGGGAATCGATTTACGAAGGAGTGCAGAAGCAGTTTCGAGAGCAGCCTGCAAGCAAACAGCGGCTTATCAACTTCTTCTTAGAAATTAGTCAACGCTACATAGATAACCGCCGAATTGTTCAGAAATTAGACTTAGAAAACCTGAATCCCTCTGCCGCAGAGCGGTTTGGGGCAGGGCTAAAACTACCTTTCCTGGCATCATTGCATCGCTTAGGAGACAAGCTCGTCTACCAACAGGTTCGGGCAGGCATAGGGGGCGAAATTAAGTTTGTTGTGAGTGGTGGCGGTTCGATCGCAATGCACCTGGAGAACTTCTTTGAAATTGTCGGGATTCAGATTTTAGGCGGCTATGGTCTAACAGAGACTGCTCCTATTACCCATGTTCGTCGTCCCTGGCGCAATATTAGAGGTGCTGACGGTCAGCCAATTCCTCAAACTGAAACCCGCATCGTTGATTTAGAAACCCGTCAACCTCTTCCTGCTGGACAACAGGGCGTTGTTTTGATTCGAGGTGCTCAAGTAATGCGAGGCTATTACAAAAATCCTCAGGCAACAGCCAAGGCGATCGACTCAGAAGGTTGGTTCGATACGGGCGATCTAGGTTTAGTCACGGCTGAGGATGATCTGGTAATTACAGGGCGAGCCAAAGACACAATCGTTTTGACAAACGGCGAAAATATCGAGCCGCAGCCTATTGAAGACGCTTGCTTACGGAGTCCCTACATTGACCAAATTATGCTGGTCGGGCAAGATCAGCGATCGCTAGGTGCCTTGATTGTTCCTAATCTAGAAACGCTAGAAAAATGGGCAGCCACTCAAAACCTACAGCTTCAGCTTCCTGATCAGGAAAACACTGCATCTCTAGCTGCGACTCAAATCAGCCTTGAAAGAAAACAAGTCCAGGACTTGTATCGGCAAGAGTTAACTCGTGAGGTCAAAAATCGACCTGGATATCGTCCCGACGATCGCATCGGACCATTCCGGCTTGTCTTAGAGCCTTTCTCTATCGAAAATGGCACCATGACTCAAACTCTCAAAATCCGTAGACCCGTTGTGATGGAACGCTATCGCGATATGATTGACGGGATGTTTGTCTAAACTGTACTGGTTGTGCTGCTCAAGAACAGCATGGCTTCGCTCACATAATTTTTGTCTCTAATCCTCAAATTGTTTCCTTGACCTAAAACTCATGGATGTTTCTAAATCCCATCTGCTCTTAAAACGAGTTGTAAACGTAAAAGCCCTTGTCACTCCTTTGTGGAAGGAGGGAATGCAGCAACAGCTACAGGCCCAAATTAACCAGTTAGACGGTCAACTGCAACAGTTAGAGAACCAGGGACAGCGCATGACGGCTGAGCTACAAAAGCAAACCTCTCAGCCCGCCGATCCAGCGATCGCTCAACAAATTGGCAACATTCAAGTACAAGTTAACCAAAAGAAGAGCGAGCTTTTAGAACAGAAAAATCGAATCCTTCAACAACTTCAACAAGTACAGCTTGCAGAACTGGACAAGGAAGTGTTGCAGCTCCAAGTCGAAGGCTTTTTCCGTGTAGAAATTGGAGACAATCTGTTCGACAAAATGCGCGTAGAGATACTTTTACGCGATGGAGTTGTCCAAGAAATTCGAGGCGATGCATAGCCTACTCGCATCCTAATTTCTGATCCTTGAACGACCCAGATCACGATACAATTCGATTCTGCTATCCATGTTGTTTTAATTGTCGCAAAGCTACTCATGATTCACGAAGTTTTCATGCCCGCCCTTAGTTCCACTATGACAGAAGGCAAAATTGTCTCCTGGATCAAATCACCTGGAGACAAGATTGAAAAGGGCGAAACCGTAGTTGTTGTTGAGTCTGATAAAGCAGACATGGATGTAGAGTCCTTCTATGAAGGCTATCTTGCAACAATTGTTGTGCCTGCAGGTGAAGTTGCTCCTGTAGGAGAGGCGATCGCCCTAATAGCTGAAACAGAAGCTGAAATTGAAACTGCCAAACAACAAGTTTCTGGTAAAACCAAAAGCAGCCCGACATCAGCATCTACTCAAGATCAAACAGAACAAGCGGCACCAGTGGCGATCGCGGTTCAGCCTGAAACTGAACAAAACGGCTCTTCTAAAGCTGGTAACGGTCGAATTGTTGCATCTCCTCGTGCCCGCAAACTAGCTAAAGAATTAAAAGTTGATCTAGATATTCTCAAAGGCAGTGGTCCTCATGGTCGAATCGTAGCAGAGGACGTTGAAGCAGCAGTTGGAAAAACGAGCCAGCCAACTGCTGTACCCACACCTTCAGTTATTGCACCAGTAGTCCAAACGACTACCCCTGTATCCCCCACTTCTGCAAAATCTGCAACTCCTGCTATTTCTGCGATTCCCACTGCACCAGGTCAAGTTGTACCGCTAAATACTCTACAAAACGCAGTAGTGCGAAACATGGTTGCGAGCCTTCAGGTTCCAACCTATCGAGTGGGTTATACAATCACTACCGATAGCCTAGATAAAATCTACAAGCAGATCAAATCAAAGGGTGTAACTATGACTGCACTGCTAGCAAAAGCAGTCGCAGTCACACTGCTAAAACATCCATTACTGAACGCTAGCTATACTGAACAGGGCACTCAATACAAACCTGACATTAACGTTTCAGTAGCCGTTGCTATGGATGATGGCGGTTTAATCACCCCCGTGTTGAAGAATGCAGATCAAGTTGATATCTATTCCCTATCACGTGCTTGGAAAGACCTAGTTAATCGCTCCAGGACAAAGCAATTACAGCCTGATGAATACACCTCCGGCAGCTTTACGCTTTCAAACTTGGGAATGTTTGGAGTTGATCGATTCGATGCAATACTGCCGCCCGGACAAGGCGCTATCTTAGCGATCGGAGCATCACATCCGCAAGTTGTTGCCACCAAAGATGGGCTACTAGGTGTGCGACAACGAATGCAAGTGAACATTACCTGTGACCATCGAATCATTTATGGTGCTCACGCAGCAGCGTTCCTCCAAGACTTAGCAAAACTAATTGAAACTGACCCTCAATCTTTAACGCTATAGAGTTTAGGTTGCAGTTAACCTATAAACCTGAGGTTGCAAGTTAAGCGTTTCAACCTCAGGTTTATTTGTAGAACTATAAATTCTCTACTCAGTGACTTCCGCTCGTGAATCTGGTAAGCCGTGATAGTCAGTTTCACTATCACGAACAATATCAAGATCAATATCCAACACAGTCATTTCTAGACCTGCACGTGGGAATTACCATTGCTAGAAATGAAAGGACTTGGTTAAACACTTCCGGTACAGATGATTAGAGATCCTTTCTTGAGATAAGGAAGTTTACGCCATGCGGCAGAACGTTCCCAGATACTCGAAGATACAGTAAACGATTCTTCGCGATTACGAGCTTTACGAACATATACTGTTCCTTGAGCCACCTTAGCCTTCTCACCATTTCGAAGATCAACCGTTTTCAACTTGAACATTTGCAGCCGGGTTTCCACTAACTATCCACTTGTTTAACCCTGCACTAGCCATAGATGCCTCCCAATGTGTTTGTGTTTACAGAACTTCCCTAAATAGGAATAGAGCTAGCACAAAATCATACAAAACCACGAATTCCTCCTTCAATAAAGCGAAGGAGGAATTCGTGGTTTTTTAATTAATAACCTGGCGCCGAGCTATTTTTGCGGAGGGCAACCCCTCAACTATCTTTGCCGCAGCGATGTTTCACGACCGAGTTCGGGATGGGTTCGGAGTGGTTCCATTGCGCCATAGGCACCAGGAAACTTGTTGGGTGTGTACGAGGACAGGAACCCTGAAGGCTGCATAGCGAATAAAAGAAGATTTTTGTTTTAGTTAGACCAATGGAAGAGGTCAAGCCCTCGGTCTGTTAGTACTCCTCAGCTTCACCCATTACTGGGCTTCCACTTAGAGCCTATCAACGGGTGTTCTACCCGTGACCTTACTGGATTA